>JAFGKG010000170.1 GCA_016928715.1 Chloroflexia bacterium | reverse complement strand
AGGTTGGGAGGTGAGGTTTGTGGCTGAGTTGGTGCAAAGAGGGTCTGGGGCGCAGGTTGGGGTGGCTGAACCAGCGCCAAAATCGGCGTCGTGCCGCTCCGCTTGCCTCCCATCGCCAGTTATGCTAGAATGGGGGCGCCCCAAAGCGCCCAGTTGACAGGGCCGGGGCCAACCGTTGTCTTTGCTTTTAGCCCTTGGAGAGGCCCATGTCGCCCAAACCCCAGCTCGTCCTCATCGACGGTCACGCCTTGCTCTACCGGGCCTACTATGCCCTGCCCCAGAGCATGGTGACCTCGCAGGGGGAGCAGACCAACGCCATCTATGGTTTTTTGACCATTTTGCTCAAGGTGTTGGAGGAGCAAAAACCCGAGCACGTTATTATCTGCTTTGACACCAAGCACACCTTTCGCCACGACCTCTACCCGGAGTACAAGGCCCACCGGGCCAAAATGCCCGACGACCTGCGCGCCCAGGAACCGCGCCTGGAGCAGGTGCTGCAGGCCCTGGGCCTGCCCACCTACGTCCTGGACGGCTACGAGGCCGACGACCTCATCGGCACGCTGGCCCGCCAGGCCAGCGAGGCCGGCCTGGAAACGCTCGTCGTCACCGGCGACGCCGACATCCTGCAGTTGGTGACCGAGCAGGTCCACGTGCTCACACCTGGCCAGCGCTACAGCGACACCACCGTCTACGATCCCGCCCAGGTCCAGGAGCGCTATGGCTTTGGCCCCGAGCAGCTCGTCGAATACAAGGCCCTGCGCGGCGACCCCTCGGACAATATCCCCGGCGTGCCCGGGGTGGGCGACAAGACGGCCACCTCGCTGGTCCAAAAGTACGACACGTTGGAAAAGGTCTATGAGAACCTGGAACTGGTGCCGAGCCGCTACCGGGGCAAGCTGGAGGAGCACCGCGAGCAGGCCTTTTTCAGCCGCGACCTGGCCACCATCCGCACCGACGCCCCGGTCGAACTGGACCTGCAGGCCAGCCGCCTGGGGGACTATGACCGGGAGCAGGTGCTGCAGCTCTTTCAGGAGCTCGAGTTCCGCAGCCTGCTGCGCCGGCTGCCCCAGGCCGCCGCGCCGAGCGCCGCCCCTGGAGGGGCCCGGCAGCTATCCTTTTTCGAACAATCCGCCGCCGAGGCCGAGACGCCGCCCGACTATGTCGCGGTCCGCGACGAGGCCGGCCTGGCGGCCATGCTGGACGCGCTGGGCCGGGGACCGCTGGCCTTTGACGTCGAAACCGACTCGCTGCGCCCCCTGCAGGCCCAACTCGTCGGGCTCTCGCTGGCCATCCCCGGCGGGCAGGCCTGGTACGTGCCCCTCATGCACAAAGACACCGAGGGCCGGCGCCTCTCCCCCCAGTTGGAGTGGCCGCTGGTGCGGGAACGCCTAGCCCCCCTGCTGGGCAACCCGGACGTGCCCAAGTACGCCCACAACGCCAAGTTCGATATACTCGTCCTGTCCCAGCACGGGCTGGAGGTGCGGGGGCTTGCCTCCGACACCATGATCGCCGCCCACCTGCTGGAGCCCGGATCGGTCGGGCTGAAGGACCTGGCCTTTCGCCACCTGGGCGTGCAGATGCGCGAGATCAAGGAACTCATCGGCAGCGGTAAATCCCAGATCACCTTTGACCAGGTGCCCCTGGACGAGGCCACGCCCTACGCCTGCGCCGACGCCGACATGACCTGCCGGCTGCAGCAGGAGCTGGCCCCCCGGCTGCGGAAGGAGGGCCTCCAGCAGCTCTTTGCCGACCTGGAACTGCCCCTGATTGGGGTCCTGCTGGAGATGGAGCGCGCCGGCATCCTGGTGGACGTGGACATGATGGAAGAGATGTCCCGGGGACTGGAAACAGAACTGGATCGCCTGGGGCAAAATATCCAGGACATGGCCGGCCACGAATTCAATGTCAACTCGACCCAGCAGTTGAGCCAGGTGCTCTTTGAGGAACTGGGCCTGCCCCTGACCGTCACGCGCCGGCTCAAGACGGGCAGCTACTCCACCGCCAGCGACGTCCTGGAAAATCTGCGCGATCTGCACCCCATTGCCCAGGCCATGCTGGACTATCGCGAACTGGCCAAGCTCAAGTCGACCTACGTGGACACCCTGCCGGCCCTGGTCAATCCCCAAACCGGGCGCATCCATACCTCCTTTCACCAGACGGCGACCTCCACCGGGCGGCTTTCCTCCTCCGACCCCAACCTGCAGAATATCCCCGTACGCAGCGAGATCGGCCGGCGGGTGCGCCGGGCCTTTGTGGCCGCACCCGGCTGCCTACTGCTCTCGGCGGACTATTCCCAGGTCGAACTGCGCGTCCTGGCCCACCTGGCTCAGGACCCGGGCCTGCTGCAGGCCTTTGCCGCCGGGGAGGACATTCACGCCAGCACCGCCGCCACGCTCTTTGAGGTAGCCCTCGACGAGGTCAGCCCGGAGCAGCGCCGCCTGGCCAAGGCGGTCAACTTTGGCCTGATGTACGGTATGAGCGAGTTTGGCCTAGCCCAGCGCATGGGCATCGAACGCGCCCAGGCTGCCCACTTTATCCAGGCCTATTTCAGCCGCTACCCCCGGGTGCAGCAGTACCTGGAACAGCAGGCCCGGCAGGGGCGGGAACTCGGCTACGTCAGCACGCTGCTGGGCCGGCGGCGCTACATACCGGAACTCACGTCGTCGAACCGCAACGTGCGCCAGGCCGCCGAACGCGAGGCGGTCAATGCCCCCATCCAGGGCACCGCGGCCGACATTATCAAAATCGCCATGCTCCGGCTGCAGCGGGCCCTGCAGAAGCGGGGCCTGGGCAGCCGCATGCTGCTGCAGGTGCACGACGAATTGGTCTTGGAAGTGCCCGAGGACGAGTTAGGAATCACCCAAACACTGGTGACTGAGCTAATGGAATCGGCCTATGCATTGGACGCGCCGCTCAAGGTCGACGTCCATGTAGGCAGCAATTGGGGGGTCCTGAAATAACGGACCGGGTTAGACTCATGATCGGGATCTGGAACTGGTGCAAGCAGACCATCCAAAAATTCTTCCTGGACGAGACCGAGGCAGAGGACCTTTCCTACCAGGAACTACGCCCGGTGCTGGCCTTTCTGCCCCTGCGGGCCATCCTGATCCTGCTGACACCGCTCTTGCTCTGGCTGGCCCGCTTTAACGTGCTGAACCCAGCGCCCATGTGGATCGCCTTTGGGCTGGGCCTGCTCTCCCTGCCCGGGTCCTACCTGCTGGAGCGCTTTGGACTGCTCGAAAAAGAGGGCTACCGCTGGATCATCCCCGGCGTCGACCTCTTTCTGGTGACGCTGCTGCATCTGGGCTGCTCCGGTGTGGCCAGCCCCTTCTTTCCCCTCTACTATGTGCCCATTGCCTACGCCGGCCTGCTGACCGGCTTTCGGGGTGGATTAAGCCTTTCCCTGGGCGCCATGCTCTCCTACGGCATCCTCTACATCCTGAATCCGCGGATCGAGCAGCGTTGGGCCGTCCTCAGCGTCATGCTGCTCTTTCCGGTGGCCGGCCTCATCAGCGGCTATATGGGCCGCCGCTTTCTCCAGTTCAATGTCCTTGGCCGGCGGCTGCTGGACAAGGCCGACCAACTGCACCACCAGGTGGAAAACCGGCGCGCGATCTATGAACGCTGGTACCGCGCGGTGGACCGGCTCAAGGCCGATTTCGTCTACTCGGTCTCGCACGAGCTGCGTACGCCCCTAACCCCGGTCAAGGGCTACCTGCAACTGCTGACCAGCCCGGGGTTGGACTTTTCCCCCGATAAACAACAGGAATACCTGGGCATCGTGGTCAACAATGTCAACCTGCTGACCCAGTTGGTGGACGACGTCATCTACCTGCAGCGGGTCACCCGCATCCCCATCGACCTGCAGCCAGTACACCTGCGCCAGGTGGCCCGCCAGGCCCTGGAGGAAATCGCCCCCGAAGCCGAGGAGGGCCAGGTGCAGCTGCAGATCGACGACCAGGTTGAGGTGCCCACCGTGCAGGGCAGCGGCGACAGCCTGCGCCTGGTCATATTCAACCTGCTGGAGAGCCTGATCGAGGAAAGCCCGCCCGGCAGCCTGGTCGAGCTGGCCCTGCGCCCCTACCCCGAGGGCGTGGAGATCCGCATCGCCGGCGAGAGGCGGGGCATCCCCGTGGAAAACCAGGAACGCATCTTTGACCTCTTTTTCCACGCCGACAGTTCCCCCACCTACGTCCTGGGCCGGGAGGGGTTGAGCCTGGCCATCACGCGCTACATTATCGAAATGCACGGGGGGGAAATCTCGGTGCAGAACGAACCCCGGGGGGGCATGGCCTTTGTCGTCCACCTCCCGCAAGAGATGGACGTTGGAACGGTGGAGGAAGTGGAGGACCCCCTGGGAGACCTGGGATGAGGACCCTGCTGGCCCTCTTTGCCCACCCCGACGACGAAAGCTTTTCCGCCGGCGGCACCCTGGCCCATTACGCCCGGCAGGGGGCGCAGCTGGTCCTAGCCTGCGCCACCCGGGGGGAGGCCGGCATCCTCCACGACAGCGCGAACTCGTATCCGGAGGATATGGGCCGGACGCGGGAGGAGGAGCT
>JAFGKG010000017.1 GCA_016928715.1 Chloroflexia bacterium | reverse complement strand
TACCAGAACATTGCGGTTCGAGCAAGGGGTTGTTCGACACCCCATTTTCATGTTTCATGGTGCCCCAGCGGGGCATGTTCACTGCTTTGCAAATCAGGTTCCCTTTTTGATCCCCAGCGCTTTTTGCGGTACAATATAGGGGAGGCGTTGGACGAGCCAAGAGAGTAGGAGACAGCATGAGCGATACAGACGGTCGAGAACGGCAGAGCAGCTTGCTGCGCTACGTCCGCGAGGGCGCCCCAACGGCGCCCGCCCCGGCGGAACCGCCCCCGGAAGAGGCCGAGCGGCCCAAGTGGCGGCAGATTTTGATGATCGCTGGGATCGTCGTCGGGGTAATCCTGGTCCTGGCGGCCGTGTACCTGTTGGTGCTGCGCCCCCGGCTGAACCGCGCGCAGCCCGGCGCGCAGGCGACCCCCGCACCCGGCAGCACTTCTGGCCCCACCAGGGCGGACCAGGCGCAGCAGACGCTGGTCCTGGAGTGGGCCGGCGCGGAACATGGCGAGATGGGCTGGGAGGGCTACCAGCCCCTGTTGGGTGACGTCAACGGGGACGGCCGGGTCGACCTGATCTGGAACCTGACCGCGGAGGACAACCGCATGTTTGTGGGCCTCTCCCAGGGGGACGGCACGTTCCGCTTCCTGCCGCCGCAGACGCGCCTGGAAAAACGCTGGCAGGGCTTTGAGACCTTTGTCGGGGACCTCAATCGGGACGGCCACGCCGACCTGGTCTGGAACGAGACCGCCGAGACCAACCGCATCTATGCCGCCCTGGCGGTAGTGGACAATACCTTCCAGCTTTTGCCGGCCCAGGACCGCCAGGAAAAGCGCTGGCAGGGTTTTCAGACCTTTGTCGCCGATGTGGACGGTGACGGCCGCAGCGACCTGGTTTGGAACGAGACCGCCACGACCAACCGCGTCTACGTCGGCCTGGCCCAACCCGACGGCACGTTCCGCTTTCTGCCGGCCCAGGACCGCGAGGAGGAGGGCTGGCAGGGCTTTCGCACCCTGCTCGGCGACGTGAACGGTGACGGCCGCAGCGACCTGGTCTGGAACGAGGCCGCCGAGGCGAACCGCATCTACCTGGGACTGGGCCAGGCAGATGGCACCTTTATCTTTCTTCCCGGTCAGGAGCACCCCGAGGTCGGCTGGGAGGGTGCCCAACTCCTCGTCGCCGACGTAAACGGCGACGGCCGCAGCGACCTGGTCTGGGCCGGCCGGCCGGGGCAGGACGAACTCTACGTCGCCCTGGCCCAGGCCGATGGCGATTGCCAATTCCTGCCGGTCCAGGCGATTCCTGATGCTGGCTGGGCAGAGGCCCCGGTGCAGGCCGGAGACCTGAACGGTGACGGCCGCGGCGACCTGGTTTGGAACCAGCTCGACACCGCGAACCGCTTCTATGTTGCCCTGGGGCAGGAGGACGGCTCCTTTGCTTTCCTATCACCGCAGGAGCATCCGGAGCAGGGCTGGCAGGGCTTTCAACTGCTGCTGGGCGACCTGGACGGCGACGGCCGCGACGACCTGATCTGGAACCAGCTTGGAGAAAGCAACCGCCTCCGGGTCGGCTTGGTCCGGGACTGAGACAAGCGCATGATCGAACTGATCGCCTTTGACGCGGACGACACGCTCTGGCAGAACGAGCGCCTGTACACGGCCACCCAGAAAAAGCTGGCCCGGCTGCTCGCCCCCTATGCCGACGAACAAGGGGTGCACAAGGCCCTCTATGCCACCGAGATGGACAACCTCGAGTTGTACGGCTATGGCATCAAGGCCTTTACCCTCTCGATGATGGAGACGGCCATAGACCTGAGCCAGAACCGGATTGGCAGCCGCGAGATCCGGCAGATCATCGATTGGGCCAGGGACATGCTCTGGGCCGAGGTGCAGCTCCTGCCCCACGCCGCCGAGACGCTGGCCCAGCTATCCGCATCCTATCCCCTGATGCTGATGACCAAGGGCGACCTGCTGGACCAGCGCCGCAAGCTGGAGCGTTCCGGGCTGGGCGGCTATTTTGACCACGTTGAGATCGTCAGCCACAAGGGCGCGTCCATCTACCGGGACTTGCTGGAGAGGCATGGCCTCGAGCCGCCGCAGTTCGTCATGGTGGGGGACTCGCTGCGCTCGGACGTCCTGCCGGTGGTGGAAATTGGCGGGCACGCCGTACATATCCCGCCGGAGTCCAGTTGGGCCCACGAGCGGGTGCCCGCGCACCAGGTCCCCGACGGCTACCATCAACTGGAGCACCTGGGCCAACTGCCCGGTCTGATCGAGCAATTAGGTTGAACGAAAAGATGAACAGAAAAAGCCTTGCGCTGCTATCCACGCTGGCCGGTCTGCTGCTTACCGTTAGTTGTATGCTCTTGTTCATCGGCGCGCAGGGCGGGCCGGCCTGGGTAAATTGGGCCGGGGGATTGGGCCTTTCCGCGCTGCTGCTGATGCCCGCGCTGCTTCTGTTGGTGCAGCGGGACCTGGTCGCGCCCTGGATGGATACCCTGCTGCACTTGCTGACCTGGCGCCCGCTGCACAAGCGATTCGGTCCCAGTGCGCCGGCGGATCCCTGGAAGCCCTGGAATCAACTGGGCGCCCAAGAGCAGGTCAGCATTATCATGCTGGCCCTGCTCTGCCTGCTGGGCGGGGTGCTGGTGCTGCTGTTTACCCTGAACCAGATGATGTAGCCGTATCCTAACCTGGTGTAGCCAGAAGCCAACTTTACGGCGCCCGCCCCGGCTGCGCCGGAGGCACACCAGGAATCGAGGCTAGCTGCCAGAGCGCGGCCGGCCCATCCGCTGCCCAGCGGTTTTCCCATGCGCCGGCCGGCCCCCTGGGTATTTCCTGTTCCGTAAATAGGCCTTCTCGTAGAGGCTGCCCTCGCCAGGCCCGTTTCAAGCTCTTGCCAAAAACCGGGCTTTGCAGTACAATGATGCTGCGAGAAGGAGGGATGGTATGACCTATCAGACACTGACCTTGGGTTCACGTGTTCACGGCCGCTATACCGTGCAAAAGGTCCTGGGCGGCGGCGGCCAAAGCCGGGTCTACAAAGTGTGGGACGAGCAGCAGGGCCGGCCCGTCGCGCTCAAAGAAATGCATCCCAGCGCTGCCAGCGGGGCCGAACAGGCCGAGGCCCTGCACATGTTCAACCAGGAGGCGGCGATCCTCTCCGCCCTGGATCATCCGAACCTGATCCAGGTCTATGAGACTTTTGTGGAGGGGGAGCGCCACTACCTGGCCATGGAATTCGTCGACGGGAGCAACCTGGAGCAGCGCCTGGAGCAGGAAGGCGGTCCGCTGACCGAGCAGCAGGTCCTCTATTGGGGCATTCAAATCTGCCAGGCCCTGCACTACCTGCACAGCCGTACCCCGCCGATCATTTTTCGCGATATGAAGCCGACCAATGTGATGGTCACCCAAACCGACCTGGTCAAACTGATCGACTTTGGCATCGCCCGAATGTTCAAGGGGCACAAGCAAAAGGACACCATCTTGATGGGCTCGCAGGGCTATGCCCCGCCGGAGGCCTATGGCCGCAGCGGTGTGGAATCCGACGCCCGCTCCGATATCTATGCCTTGGGCGCGACCTTGGCCCACCTGCTCACGGGCAGGGCCCCCCAGCAGACCTTTCTGCAGCTTTCGGCGGGCGGCATCCGCAAGGCGAACCCCACCGTCAGCGCGCAGACCGAGGCGTTGGTGCTGCAGTGCCTGCGCATACGCCGGGAGGAGCGGCCGGCCTCTGCGGTGGAGGTGGAGGAGCGGCTGCGGACGTGTTTGAACAAGCCCTTCCAGCCGCCCCGGCAGCCGGCCCCCGCCGTGCAGGCGCCCTCCACACCGGCCCCTGCGGTGCAGGCGCCCCCAGTGCCGGACAAGGCCCCGCCGGCTCCAAAGCCCACTACCCAGCCGGCCCCCTCCGCCCCATCCGCACCTCCCGAACGGCCGGCCCCGGCGCCTTTGCCCACACCGGCCCCGTCCGCGGTCCAGGTTACCCTGACGCCGGTCTGCCCGGCCTGTGGTGCCCCCGCCGCGGCCAAAAGCCGCTTCTGCGCCAAGTGCGGCACGCCCTTGCACGGGCTGCCCCCGGCCAAGTTGCTCGTCCGCAATCGCCAGGGACAGCGGTGGGAGGTCGGCCTGCATACCTTTCCCTTTCTCATCGGCCGGCGCAGCCCCGCCGACGGCATCTTTCCCCACCTGGACCTGGCCGACCACGACGTCGGCTATGCCTCCCGCCGTCATGCCCAGATCTATCCCCAGGGCGATCTCTATTTGCTCCTGGATTTGAACAGCAGCAATGGTACCCTGCTCAACGGCCGGCCCATTCCCGGCAGTACTCCCCAGACCCTCCGGCATGGGGACCGCATCCGTATTGGCGAAATCGAACTGCTCTTCCAATGGGTTTAGGAGGTGCCCCATGCGGCGACGTCTAGCTTTTTATGCTCGGCTCGGTTGGCTCCTCGTCCTTCTGCTGCTCGGCTGCCTGCCGCTCAGTGCTCTGGTCCAGGCGCAGCAGCCTACCTCTCTGAGCGAAGTACAAGAACCGGCCCATGCTCTTGTCGCGCCGGAAGAGATCGCGGATTGGGGCAAGTACCCGCTCTACCATGTGGTCTGGGGGCGGGCGGTGAGTGTGACGAGCTCGATTGGCGAGCCTGCCGCAGCCGAGCAGATCCTAGTCCAAAGCAATCCCCCCTCCGAGCAGCAGTACCAGGTGCAGTGGTTCGCCGGCATTCCCGCTCCGGAAATCGGCGCCTGGATCCGGGTACTGGGGCCGACCTGTTCGATCGCTCCCACCCTGCCGGGGGCCGGGCTTTGCCTGGAGGCGCGGGTCTACTGGGATAACGTCGAGGGCCTTCCCGGGGCCTGGGAGCTCGTGGTCGGTCAACGATCCGAGGAGTTGGTTGGCCTGGCCGGTGTTTTGAATGGGGAGGGACTTTTGGGTTTGCTCAGCCCGACCGATGGCACGGAGATGTACCTGGAGTCCCTGCGGGAAAGCGATTTGGTGAACGACTTTGTCATTCTACGTGCAGCCCTGTTGCGCGAACCAGGGCAATTTGCGCTGCATTCCCTTTATATCCGGACGGAGGGCGGTGGCTATGCTATGAAGGAATTCGCCACGCTGCTGCCCCAGCCCACGCCGACGCCCTCGTCCCCTGCGGAATCGCCCACACCCCGCTCGACCGAGCCCACCTCCGTTCCTCGAGCGACTCCCACCCTGTCCACAGGCAGCGGTACCACCACCCAGGAAGTCTCGTGGCTGCTTTGGGGGGTTTTGATCATGCTGCTGCTGGCCGTTGGGGCCGTTGCCGGCTGGCTGCTTTGGCCCCGGTTTTCCCCCTGGCTCAAAAGCATCCATCTGCCGCAACTGCTGAAACGTCCGCCCCAAGCGCATCCACAGGAGGCGGCGGTCGAGGCGCCCCCTTCCTCGGAGGCAGACCGGCCGGCCGAGGAGGCGGAGGTCCAGGCCGGGGCTGTTCCCATAGAAGTCATCTGCCCGCACTGCCAGGCTGCCAATCGTCCCGAGGCCCGTTTTTGCCGCCAGTGTGGACAGGCCATCCCGGCCCCCGCCGAGCCGGCGGACGTACCTGCGCTGCCACCCGCCGCGGCCGGCCCGACGACCGACGGCGGTACGGCCATCCTGGGCCCCAGTCTGATTGCCGCCGATGGCAAGCGCTACCCAGTCCGCTATCATACGACGATGGGTCGGGATGCGGGCAACGACATTGTCCTCGACAATGTTACCGTCTCGGCCCAACACGCCGTCATTCGATACCAGCAGGGCCACTTTGTCATCGAGGATCTCAATTCGACCAACGGCACCTTTGTCAACGGTCGCCGGGTGGGGCAGAATCTAGTTCAAGATCAGGCCAGGGTCCGTTTGGGCCAGGTCGAGATGATCTTTTCCGCCGGGGCCGGTGCACCACCACCGGCGTAGGTCCTGCCGAGAAAACCCACCCGTTTCCTTGACCCAGCTAGACGCGAGGGCCGCTCCTGAACGTTAGATGAGGTGCTGAGATGAAGTACTGCCCGCATTGTGAGGAATATGTGGACCCTCCCGCCGAATGCTGTCCGCTTTGTGGTGGGGCCCTGCAGGAGGCGGGGAGTCCTACCCGTAATCTTGAGGTGGAGGTGGCCCGGCAGGTGCGCCGTCCCAAGGGGGATACCCGGCCGTTGGCCCTGCAGCCCGCCTTTGAACCCCTGCCGGCCGGAGAACTGCTCAATGTGATGGACAAAGGGCAGTCGCCTGAGGCCCACTACATCGTCAAAGCGGTCCTGACCGACCAGCCCGAAGCCGGCCTGCATCAATATCGGCTCGCCCCGGCGCCGTGGAGTGGTGTTCGGCGGCGTTGCCCTCACTGCGGCAGCGAGGCCGGGGACGATGAGCAGTTCTGCCGGCAGTGCGGCCGGCTCCTCGACGAGAGCGCCGAGGTCACCTACCTGGCCTTTGAGGTCCAGGACCCCGGCCGCTTTCCGGTGGAACACAAGCTCAACCGTTCGGCCAAACAAGTCCCCGGCCTGATCGAGGTCGTCGACCTGCTGGAAATCCGCCGTGACTTTGAACCCTTTTCACGGCACTGGCTGATCCTGGGACCTCCTGCCGAGAGCCGTCCCCTGATCGACGAGCCCCGGCCGTTTTCGGGGGAACGCGCCCTGCTGCTGGGACAGCAATTGGCCGAGGCGCTGCAGGAACTGCACCAGATGGGCATTGCCCTGCCCGATCTGGCCCCGGAACAAATCCTGCTAGTCGGCGAACAGGCCAAGATTTGGCGTTTCGAAGGCGCCAGTTTTCCCGAGCAGGTGGATCCGGCCGTCCAACAGCGGGACATCCTGGCCTTGGGCCGGCTATTGAGCTGGTTGGTTCAGGGAAACGGATCGCTCCCGGCGGTGGTGGATGGGCTGATCCAGCGCATGCTGGAACCGGCGGATCGGCCCTATCCCTCTATGCAGGCCCTGCTGGTGGACCTGCAGCAGGCCTATGCATCCCTGCAAGAGCCCCCCAGCCTGCGCTTGGAGGGTTATGGTCTCTCCCACGTGGGCCAGTTGCGCAAACTCAACGAGGACAGCCTGGCCATTCTCGAGTTCAGCTCGATCTATGAGGATATCTGCCGGCCCCTTGGCTTGTACATCGTCGCCGATGGCATGGGCGGTCACGAGGGCGGCGAGATTGCCAGCCGCCTGGTCATTGAGGAATTCACCCAGCACTTCCTGGAGGTTTTTTTACTGCCCCAAACCCGGCCGGGGTCTGCGCCGCTGTCGGACGAGGAACTCGTTCAAATTTTAGAAAAGGCCATTGTGCTGGCCAACCAGGACGTCTTTCAGGAGCGCCGACGCCGGGGGATCGACATGGGTACGACGGTGGTGGCGGCGTTGGTCCTCGGTCTCAAGGCCTATGTCGTGCACGTCGGCGACAGCCGCTGCTACATGCTCCTGGACGAGCTGCAGCCGTTGACCGCCGATCATTCCCTGGTGCAGAGCCTGGTGGCCATCGGCCAGTTGACGGCCCAGGAGGCCCGTACGCATCCCCAGCGCAATGTGGTGGTGCGCTCTATTGGGGACAAGCCCCAGGTTGTCCCGGACAGCCAGGTGGTCTCGCTGCAGCCTGGAGCGCGGCTGCTGCTCTGCTCCGACGGGCTCAATGGCATGCTGGAGGACGACGAGATCGCGGCTATTTTGCAAAAGTATCCCCAGGAGCACGGGTTAGCCTGCAAGTCGTTGGTGGACGCGGCCAATCGGGCCGGCGGGCACGATAACATCACGGTGGTGATTGCCCAGCTCTTGGTCGACGACGACAATTCCTAACCCGGCTGAGCTGGAACCAAAAAGGAGAGAACCACAAAGGACACCAAGGACTCAAAGGGTTTCCCCTTCGAACCCTTTGTGTCCCTTTGACAGGCTCAGGACAAGCCTTTGTGGTTGAAAACCTTGTTGTTTGGGCAAGAATTTCGGTGGTAAGGTAAAGTACTCGTCAGGGCTTGGACAGCTTGCCGGATCGTCCTGAATGAGGAGAACCGTCATGTCCCTATCCATGCGTATTTATTACAACGCGGTGTTTGGCGCGCTGGGAGGCCTGTTGGCCTGGCTGGTCAGTGGATTTTTGCTGCGCTCCACCTCCACCAGTTTTGGCCTGCTTTTGCTCAAGGACGCCTTGTTGGGCATTGTGGTGGGCGCTTGCATCGGCGGTGCGTTGGGGGCGGTACAGGGTTTTCAGGACCGTTCCTGGAAACAGGCCCTGCGCGGTGCCGGCTACGGTGCCCTGGTGGGGCTTGTCGGCGGTATGCTGGGCCTGGTGGTTGGCGAAATCGTCTTTACCCTGGCCGGCGGGGGCGTGGTTCCCCGGGCCTTGGGTTGGGCGCTGCTGGGCTCGGCCGTGGGGGTCAGCGAAGGATTGGCCCACCGCCAGCGGGAACGGGCCTTGTACGGTGCCCTCGGTGGTGCTCTGGGCGGCCTCGTCGGCGGCAGTACCTACGAGCGGGTCAGCCAAATCCTGCTCCGACTGAGCGGCAGCCGGGATTTCTCGTTGGCCGCCGGAACGCTGCTGGGGCTGGTCATCCTGGGGGCCTGCATTGGGTCTCTGATCGCCCTGGTGTACATGGTGATCCGGCGGGCCTGGTTCAAGGTCATCCGGGGTCGGCTGGAGGGTAAGGACGTTCTGCTGACCGAACGCCAGAACGTTTTGGGGGAGAGGGAACTGCCCGGGGACAGCCAGGTTTCCACGCGCCAGGCGCTTGTGGAACGGGACGAGCAGGGGCAGTACAGCCTGGTCAATCTGGACCCGCGTTCCGATGTGACCTGTCTCAACGGAGAGCCTCTGGAACTGCAGGAACGCCGGCCCCTGGAGACAGAGGACCGGGTCCAATTGGGCAAAACCCTGCTGATCTTTCGGATGGAGGGAGACTGAAATGAAAGGCAAACAGAACAAACGCAGCGTGCTGCTGCTGGCCTTGGTGGGTGCTTCCATCCTCTGGGTCCTCCTGATGAGCCTGGGATTCTCGGGTTCCGGAAGCAGCACGGCGAGTGATGGCACCACGGCCCGCGTGACCCTGATCAATAAAAAGGATTTCCCCCTGGTGCGTGTGCACGTACTGGTCGAGGACGAGGATGGCCAAGCGGTGCGCAGCGTTCGAAAGGAGGATATGGCCCTGTTCGAGGACGGCATCCCCGTGGATATGAGCGGGTTTCAGGGGGCCGGCGAACAAGAGATCACGGCCATCCTGGTCCTGGACCGCAGCGGATCGATGGACGACGAGCGCAAGATGGAGGGCGCCCAGGCCGCCGCGCTGCAGTTCGTCAGCCTGATGCGCCCTGGAGACCGGGCCGGCCTGATCGTCTTTGACGAGCGAGTGGAGGTCCTGGTTCCCCTGGGCAGTGACGCCAACGATCTGCGGACGGCCATCCAGGGCGTCTATCCCGACGGCGGCACCGCCTTTTACGATGCCGTCTATGCTGCTGTCGACCAGCTCGAGCATGCCAGCGGCCGGCCGGCGATTATCGCCCTGACCGATGGTCTGGACAACGAGAGCCGCCGCTCCTTGGCCCAGCTTATCTCCCACGCCCAGGAGCGCTACCTGCCCATCTATACCATCGGGCTCGGGCGCGACGCCGAGGAGGGCAGCCTGCGCCGGTTGGCCGAAGAGACGGGCGGGCTCTATTTCTATGCCCCCTCTGGTGACGAACTGGTCGATCTCTACACGACCCTGGCCCAGGAACTGCAGAATGAATACGTCCTAGAGTACACTTCGCCCACGCCCAGGCTGGACGGTACCTCCCGCGAGGTGGTCGCCGCGATTCAGACCGGCGTCGGGGAGATCAGCGTACAGGAGCGTTATAGTGTGAGCGGTCTCTTGGCCGTATCGCGCAACCCCCTCTTTTTTCTGGCCCTGCTTGTCCCCCTGCTGCTGCTGGCTGCCGGGCCAGCGCTGCTCAAGCGCCGGCGACAGGGGGTCCAGGAAAAGGAGGAGCCGGATCGTCCGGTCGGGCCGGAGATTGCGGCCGCTGTCCCCCCGACGCCTCCGGCCTTGGCCGAGAAAGCTCTCCCGGTCAAAGGCCCGCCCGCTCCCCCTACCTCCGAACCGCTGCCGCTTCCCTCCGCGCCCCCGCCGGCCCCTGCTGTCCGGTCTCGCTTGATCCGCCGCTTTGTCCTGGACAAGCCGCTGCTCAATCTGGGCAGCGCTCCGGACAATGACATCGTCCTGGGGGGAGCGGGCATGGCCGCGCGCCAGGCCCAAGTGGCCTGGTCCGAGAACCGCTGGACCGTGCAGAACCTGGGCCGGACAGAGATGGCCGTCAGCTTTCGCGGTCCCCCCGATCCGTTTCGCCCGACCGGCCACAATGCGATCCGGCAGGGGTCCCAGGTGCGCTGGGGGCAAATCCTGCTGACGGTGCAGGTGGATGCCGACGGAGGGACGTCCCTGCTGCAGGAATTTGTCCTGGAGGAGGGCCAGATCGCCGGCGGGGCCGCCGGCTGCGATGTCGTCGTGGCCGGTGCCAACGTGGCCGCGCAGCACGCCCGATTTTCCCGGCAGGCCGGCCGCTGGGTGGTCACCGATCTGAGCGGGGGGCGCCTGCAGGTCAGCTACAGCGGCGATCCGGGGCAGTTCCGAACGACAAAGCAGAATGCTCTCCAGGACGGCTCGCTGCTTCGCCTGGGCGAGGTCGTCCTGCAGTTCCGGGCCTGACGTTGACCTGGAGGAATGCGCCTGATGGGCCTTTACTGCCCAAAATGTCATAACCAGCAGCACCAGGAGCAGGCCGGCTTTTGCGGGGCCTGTGGTGCTCGCTTGGTCCTGCGCTGTCCTGTTTGCCAGGAAGAAAATCGCTTGGAAGCCAAGTTTTGCCGGCAATGCGCTGTGCCGTTGGCCCCGCTGCCGGCCGAACAACGGCAGTTCTGCCCGCTCTGTGGGGAGGACAATAGTTACACCGCCAAGTTCTGCCGCCACTGTGGGGCGGCCCAGCGCAGGCTGCTGGGGCGGGGTACCCGGCTGCAGAACCGCTACCGCCTGGACCTTCTCCTGGGCTGTGGTGGCTTTAGTGCCGTCTATCGTGCCTACGACCTTTCCGGCCAACAGTTCCGCGCCATCAAGGAATTGCTTGACACCCATGTGGATATCTCGCGTCAATTCCGTCGAGAGGCCGAACTGCTGCAGAATCTACGGCACGCCCAACTGCCCCGTTACTATGGCAGCTTTGAGGAGAACGGCCGCCACTATCTGGTGATGGAGTTTATCGCTGGCCAGGATCTGGACGACCTGATGTGTAAGCAGAAAGAGCGGGGGGAGTTTTTTCAGGAGAGTATGGTCCTGGGTTGGGCCATCCAGCTCTGTGACGCCCTGCACTACTTGCACAGCCAGTCCACGCCCATCATCCACCGCGACGTCAAGCCGGCCAATATCCTGCTCACTCCCGATGGGGCACTCAAGTTGGTGGACCTGGGGATCGCCAAGCTCTATAACCCCGCCGACCCGACCCACCCCACCACCAAGGGGGCCCGGGCGGTGACGCCGGGCTATTCCCCCCTGGAGCAATATGGTCAGACCCGCACCGACGCCCGCACCGATGTCTATGCCTTGGGCGCGACTCTGTACACCTTGCTGACCCACCAGGCACCTCCAGAAGCTCCGGATCGGGTCGGGCAGTTCCCCAGTATGCCCGCACCGCGCCAGCTCAATCCCGCCATTTCGCCCGAATTGGAACGGGTGGTCTTGGAGGCCTTGGCCCTGCACGCCGAACAGCGGTATAGTTCGATGGAGGAAATGAAAAGGGCCCTATTAGGTCGGAGCCCCACCAGTGTGGAATGCCCTCACTGTGGCGTTCATACGACATACAGCCAGCCGAAATGCCTGCACTGCGGTCAGTCTCTGGGCAAGGATGCCGTCGTGGCCTTTTCCTTTACGCCAAGCGACCAAGCCAGCAACCTACCCGCCTTGATCCAACTCTGTGAACGGCATTGGTCCCTTGCCTGTGACAACCTTTACGATGGCTTGATCGGCATGTGGCTGCGCGAGTCCCTTTACACGCCGGCCGAGGCCAAAAAGGCCGACGCCGCTGTGGCGCAGTACCCGGACGACCGTGACCGGGGATTGGACTGCTTTTTGCGCAGCCTGAACCCCCACCTGGCACCGGCTGATTTTGCCGTGCCGTCCCTCCTGGACCTGGGCCGCGTGGAGCGCGGTGACCGGATCCGGGGACTCCTTTCCATTGCCCACCATGGCCATGGCCTGCTTGAGGGCAGCCTGCATAAAGAGGTGTCTTGGCTGGAACTCGACACGCAAGAGTTCACCCTGTATCCCGGAGAGCGGCTCGATGTTTCCTTCACCGTGGACAGCGGCGATCTTGCGGAGGGCACCGTCTCCAATCCGGCGATTCGGGTTCAGGCGGGCAGCCATTCCGGAACAGTGACCCTGCAGTTCGAGGTGGGCTTTCAGCCCTGCCTCCGACTTTCCTCCCAAGAGCTGGATTTGGGCCGGCTCAGTGTAGAGAGCGATCAGATCGCCAGCGGGGACTTGGTGGCGGTCAACGAGGGTGGTGGGCTGCTGCAGGGACGAGTCGTGTGCGCAGTCCCTTGGCTTTGTTGCCAGCCGGCTGTTTTCTCGCTCGCCCACCGCCAGGAGCAGGCGATCGCGCTTTCCGCGCGGGCCCGCGATGTGCCGGTGGGCTCGGCGCACCGCACCCAGGTGCACATCCTCACCCCGGCCGGAACCCCCCTGGGGCAGGTGGATGTCCGTCTCACCGTCAAAAAAGTCTGGTATAATCCCTGGGTACGCGGATTGCTCTGGACGCTGTTCCTGATCGGCCTGTCCCTGCCGGTCCTCGCCCTGGCCCAGGCGGCCCTCCTGCTCTTGAACCTGCTGTGGACTCGGACCCTGCCAGATGGGCCGCTTTGGCTGTGGATCAGCACCGGCAGCAGTGTTCTGTTGGCCCCGCTGTCCTTCTGGTTTCTAAAGCGCGGCCTGCTGCCGCGCCTGCTTGAACTGGATCGCTATTACCACCCCCATGTGGTGATGGCCCCGGCCTACTCGGCGACTCATTGTTGGTGGAGGTTGGGGGCGGTAATGATCCTGTTAGCGCTCCTGGGTGGGCAGACCGGGTGGGCGGCGAACCATATCTGGGCCGGGCTGATCCCCGCGCTGCTGGTCGGTTTGAGCCTGGACCCGGAGCTGTTCTTGTTCCTGCAGCGGCGCTTTCCCTCACTGCGCCGGAAAAGAATGATGCGCCTGCGCGATGGATTGCTCATCTGTGGTTCCATGGGCCTGGGTTACGTCGTGGCGATGGCCTGGTGGGGGGCCTACGCTGAAATCTGGATCAGCCTGGCGGCCGTGATCGGCGCTATTCTGCTCTGCTTGCCCCTGTTGAACGAGTTTTCCCGACATAGATTTCTGGAGCCGCTTTGGCGCCCCCTGCACTTGCTGCAGCGCCTGCTGCCCCCAGTGATCCTGAGCGGATGCACCTTTATGCTGGGCCAGGCGCTCGTCTATGGCCATTTCAGCCCGCTCTGGGGGGCGCTGCAGCCCTATCAAGAGGGCCTGGGGTTGAGCCTGGGGGCCGCTTTGGCCTCGATGACCGTGCTGCTGGCTACTGTGAGCGGCGGCCTCTTGGGCATGGTCCGGGTCGGGTGGAGGGGGCGCTGCTGGACCCAGATCCGGCTTTGCGTTGGCCTCTTGTGGTGGATTGCACTGCCCGGATTGCTGGGCTACCTGCTGGGGTGTCTGTTTCGCTGGTTTTGGCTGCGGCTTGATTTTGCGCTTCCCTTGTGGGGGGGGCTGCTGGGGCTGTCCCTTTGGTGGATCCCGCCCATCCGTCAGGCCTATCTCTGGCTGCATCGCGTCGTACTGAACAAGCTCTTCTCTCGGGCTGGGAGCCGGCCGCAGTCGTCCGGCGGCGCCCAGCACAGGTCCTTGAGACAGCGGCTGCCCAAGTTTAGCCTCTTTCCGGGCTGGCAGCCCCTGCGGCGGTTGCCCCCCACAGATATGATCCTGGTGGGAATCTGGATGACCCTGTTGACCCTGCCCTACCTGACGCAGGTTGTCCTCTGGAGCGCGGTCGCTGGCCTGCTAATATTTATGGCTCGAGAGATGTTGAGCAGGGGCCGAACCCCATGAGTTCCGAATTTTTGGCGCAAATCCTCTGTCCGGGCTGCGATGGCCTCAATCGCAGCGGTGCTCGTTTTTGTCGGCACTGTGGGACCTTGCTGGAAGGGGCGACTTTGGTTGAGGAAGCACGGGAAATCATTGGGACCCCCGAGCAGATCATGCAGGGCTTTCGTTTCCAGGAACGCCTGGCTGCGGACCTGATTCTGCCCGGCGGCTGGCTCAACCTCGACCGCTGTCAGGAATTGTTGGCGGCCCGGTTGGAATGTTGGCAGATCGTGCTCCGCAATACGCCTTCTATGCAGCCATTGGCCCAGCGGGCCGTCCTGATCTTTGATAAGGCCTTGGCCCATGTGCGTGATTTGCAGCACAACCATCCCGACGGACGTGTTCCCCTGCCCTCATCTGCCGGTTCCTGGCCGCTTCGCCTTCCCCAGTACGCCTGTTCTCACTGTGGCCAGGGCAACCGCCTGGAGGCTCGCTTTTGCCAGAAATGCGGTGCGCTACTCGATCGAGAGCGGGATGCCCCGCCCGTTCTGGGGCTGCCGACCCAATGGGGCCTTGGCACCGACAAGGGCCGGGTGCGCCGTCACAACGAGGACAGCGTCTACGGGCAGCTTTTGGAATGCCGGGATGGGCGGAAGGCCTTTCTGGGACTGGTTGCCGACGGCATGGGCGGTCACCAGGCCGGGGAGGTTGCCAGCCAGATAGCGCGGGACACGATCAGCCAATATGTACGGGAAAAGCTGTGTCTGGAACCCCCGCTTCAGGCCGCCCAGCTCCTGGAGGAGGCCGTGCAGGAGGCCAACCGGGTTGTGCACAGGGACGCCCAGTTGGATCCTGGCCGAAAGGGCATGGGCACCACCGTCGTGGCGGCTTTGATCCACCAGGGCCAGGCCCACATCGCCTGGGTCGGGGACAGTCGGGCCTATTTGATCGACGAGGCCGGCCTGGTCAATGGTCAGAACATTGCCTTGTTGACCAATGACCACACGCTCGTTGCCCGTCTGGCCGACCTGGGTGTGATCAGGCCTGACGAGGCGCGACAACACCCCCAGCGCTCCGTGCTGTATCGCTCTGTTGGCGCTGCGCAAGTGGTGGAGGTGGATATGCGGGTGCAAACACTGCAGGCGGGAGATCTCTTGCTGCTCTGTTCCGATGGGTTGAGCACCTATGTGCCCGATGAGGAGATGGCCCGCATCATCCTGGAAAGTGCCGAGACCCAGTCCGCCTGTCGGGCTTTGGTCCAAGCCGCCAATGCCGCAGGGGGCGGCGACAATATCTCGGTTGTCCTGGTGGAATGCCAGCCCATGTAAATTCTGGGCCCTTTTGCTTTGACAAATCTGCTTTGAACATGATACAATACCAATCTAGGAAGGAGGACCGCTGATGCGATGCCCAAAATGTGGGCATGAAAACCGGGCTCAAGCGCTGTTCTGTCGGCACTGTGGGCAGACCCTACCGGACAAGGTCCCAGCAGCCGCCGAAACCGCCTGCCCACCGCTAGCGGCGGAGGAGCAGCCACTAGAAAGTGTTGAGCTCGTCTTGCCGGAGCAAGTCGCAGCCGGTGCCGCTCCTGAACCCCAGGAGCAGGGGTCTTTTGGCCTGGAACTAGCTGTGGAGGCCGGCCCGGCCGCGGTACCTGAAAAATCCCCCAGCGCTGTTTCCGAGTCGGAGGCATTGCCGCCCGTTGGGGAGGAATCCCCCGCTTTCTCTGCCGCAGAGCCGGTCGCCCGGCCCAGCGGGGGGGAAGGCCCGCTCTATCCTGCCGCCGAGTCGGCGGCCCCGAGTCCGGACGCTGCAGCAACTGTGGAGCCGCTTTCCGCCGAGAGCGAGCCGGCAGAGGAGGAGTCCCCCTCCCACCCCAGCGGCGAGTCTATCGCCCTGGAACCGGCCCCTCCTCAGGCTGTCGAACCCCCACCCCTGACGCCAAGTCCGCTCGCCCCCGTTCTGTTGAGTGCTGGTCAGCAACTGCTCGACCGTTACCAGGTAGACCAGGTCTCGCCGGCAAAAACGGGCCTGGCCGCCGAATTGGTGGCCCTATATCCCCACCGCCGCTGTTGGGTCTGCGGCTCCACCGAGAACCAGGAGGGCGATCGCTTCTGCCGAACCTGTGGTGCCGACTTGTATGGACAGCGTTACTGGCTGTTGCCCGCATCCTCTCCGGTCGTCCAGATCCTGGTGGGTTCCTCGATCGACCTGCTGCCCGATATGCTCGGCCAGCTCTCCCTGGAGGGGCAGCATTTTCTGGTCTGCGCCGAGATTCCAGGGATGTCCTTGAGCGCAAATCCCCTGCCCTTTCCCCTGGCGGAGGCCCTGCGTTGGGGGGTGGAACTGGGTGCTTCCCTGGCTGAACTGCACAAGTTGGGACTGGCCGGCCTGCCGCAGGACCTGGACGCCTATGTTTTGGACGCTTCTGGCCAGCTGCGGCTGCGGGATTTGTCCCAGTTGGACCTTGTGGGAGCCAGCGCCGAGCCTGTACTGCAGGACATTCGGGTCTGGACAGAATTGCTGCAGATCATGCTCTCGGGCCCCTATAAATTGGAAAAGCCGTCCCTGCCGGAAGAGCCCTGGCAGGAATTCCTGCAGGCCGCTCGGATGGGCGTGTATGCACGGGTCTCACCCTTGTTGGACCAACTGCGGCGGTTGGTGCAGCAGGTTCTCCACCCCCCCCATATCCAACTGTTCCTGGGGCGCGCTACGCATACCGGCCGGCAGCGCGAGCTTAACGAGGACGCCCTGCAGACCCTGGAATGGGTCCAAGTTCAGGAATCCCAGTGGACCCCTTGGGCACTGTACGCGGTCGCCGATGGGATGGGCGGGCACGAGGGAGGCGAGATTGCCAGCACTCTGGCCCTGCATACCCTGACCAGCTATGTCGCCGCGCACGTCCTTATGCCCTCCCTGCAGGGGGATGCCCTGGTCCAAGAGGTCTCCCGGTATCTGCTGGAAGGAGCAAGCGCGGCCAACCAGGCGGTCTATCAGGAGCGGCTGGCCCGGGGCAACGATATGGGGACCACCCTCACGGCGGCGCTGCTGAACGGTTCTACGGCCCACGTCGCCCACGTAGGGGATAGCCGAGCTTATCTCTGGCATCAGCAAACACTCAGGCCCATCACCCGGGATCACTCCCTGGTGGCCAGCCTGGTGGAGGCCGGCCATCTCGATCCGGCCGAGATCTATAGCCATCCCCAACGCAACGTGGTTCTGCGTTCCTTGGGAGACAAGCCCGAGGTCGAGGTGGACGTCCTTTCGCAGGCCCTGCAGCCGGGGGATGCTCTGCTGCTCTGTTCGGATGGTCTCTGGGAGATGCTCCGGGATGTCGAGATGGAGGAACATTTGGCCGCGGGTGGGCATCCACAGGAAATCTGTGATCGCTTGATCGAGGCGGCCAATGGGGAGGGGCGAGGGATGGACAATATCACCGTCATTATCGTTCAGGTGGGGAAAAGCGGCTGACGGCTCAACGGACAGCAGGCGCTTCCGCAGAGCGATCTAGTGGGCGCCCCACAAGTCGGGCGTGACCTAAGGAGGAGAAGAGCAATGACCCAAGTCAGGCTGAACTGCACTCTTGGCCGTACCCACGTCCCCACTGGGCTCCGCAGCCAATTGGCCTATGTGTTGCTGGAGGTTGCTCCGACGGCGGCCTTGGCGGAGCTGCAGATGCCCCTCAATTTTTGCCTCGTCCTCGACCACAGTGGATCGATGGGTGACGAGGCCAAGTTGGACAGCGTCAAGACCGCGACCAAGCTGATCCTGGACGAGATGCAGCCCCACGACGTGGTCTCGGTCGTCGTTTTTGACGATAAAGTACAGGTCGTCGTGCCGGCCCAGGCGGCTACCGACCTGGACGGCCTAAAGGCCCAGGTGGACGCGATCCAGGAGGGCGGCGGTACGGCCATCTCGCTGGGTCTGAGTACCGGGATGGGCGAATTGCGCAAAAACTTTTCAGGACAGCGAGTCAATCAGTTGCTCATGCTTACGGATGGCCAGACCTGGGGGGATGAGGAGAAATGCCGTGCCCTGGCGACCCAGGCCGGCGCGCAGGGTATCTGCATTACGGCCCTGGGATTGGGGCAGGATTGGAACCGCCAACTCTTGGACGACATTGCCGGGCAGAGCAAGGGCCACTCGGACTATTTGGCCACGCCTCAGGATGTGCTGGCGGCTTTTCGACAGGCCCTTCAGAGTGCCCGGGGATCCGTGGTGCGCAACGCGGTGGCCCTGCTGCGCCTGGTCCAGGGGGTCACCCCGCAGGCAGTCTATCGGGTGGTCCCCTTGATTAGCAATCTGGGCTTGCATGTTCTTTCGGACCGTGACATCCAGGTCGAGTTGGGAGACCTGGACAAGGCCGCCGGCCAGACCCTGCTTGTGGAGTTACTGCTGCCGGAGCGGCCGGCCGGCACGTACCGCGTTGCCCAGGCCGAGGTATCGTACGACGTTCCCGCCCAACAGATTGTGGCCGAAAAGGTCCGCCAGGATATCATGCTGACCTACACCGACGACACCGGTCTGACCCAGCAGTACGACCCTCGGGTGATGAACCTGGCCGAAAAGGTCACCGCCTTCAAGCTGCAAACCCGCGCCCTCAGTGATATCGAGGCTGGGGATGTCGCCGGCGCCACCCAGAAACTACGTGCCGCGGCGACCCGCTTGCTGGAAATGGGCGATCAGGAACTGGCGCAGGCCATGCTGCAGGAGGCCCAGAACCTGGAACAGCAGGGCCAGATGAGCCAGGCGGGCGAACTCCATATTTCCTACGAGACGCGCAAGTTGACTCAAAAGCTGGACTGATTCTCAGTCGATCGATCGTATAGTGCCGAGAGCAAAGGAGGTTAGTCAATGAAATGCCCAAGTTGTGGAGCGACTCAACCGGAGGGAACGGCTTTTTGTGATCAGTGTGGAGCGTCCTTGCTGCAGGCAGCCCCGCCGGCCGCGCCGGTGCCGTCCGCCGCTGGAAACGTCTGTCCGAGCTGTGGCGCTTCGAACCCCGTAGGCACCGCTTTCTGCGACAACTGCGGGGCGGTATTGGCCCCGCCGGCCCCCGAGGCCGCCCCGGCCCCGCCGGCCCCCGAGGCCGCCCCGGCCCCGCCGGCCCCCGAGGCCGCCCCGGCCCCGCCGGCCCCCGAGGCTACCCCAGCCCCGCCCCCGGCTGGGCCAGCCCAAGCGGTCGTTCCGACTCCCGCCCCATCCGCTCCTTCCCCCGCGGTCCCTGCGCCGGCCCCGACCTCCCCATCGGCGCCGCAGCAGATGCAGTGCCCCAGTTGCGGGGCGCCGGTTCTGCCCGGCACGGCCTTTTGTGACAACTGCGGGGCCCAGCTTGGCGCGCCGGCCCCCACGCCCGCGCCTACTCCGGCGCCCACACCGGCGCCGGTGCCCACCCCCGCCCCTGCCCCCGCCCCTGCGCCTACGCCGGCGGTGGTCAGTGGGCCCAGGCTCGTCGTTGGGGCCAGCGGGGCCGAGATTGCTCTGCCCCCGGACAAGGCGGAAATCATTGTCGGGCGGACGGACCCTATCAGCGGCTTTTATCCGGACATTGACATGACCCCCCATGGTGGAGAGGCCGGTGGTGT
>JAFGKG010000016.1 GCA_016928715.1 Chloroflexia bacterium | reverse complement strand
GCCTGGGCAGTGTAGCCTATTTGGCGCGCTACTATCGCCGGCTGCTGCCGGTGTTGGGGGACCTGCCCCCGGTCTGGCGCCTGCGGGCGCTGCTGCTGGTCCCCTATTTGCGCCTGGTCGGGGACGTAGCCAAGATGTGGGGTTACCCGCAGGGTTGTTGGCAAAAGTTGACATAGTCGCCATGTGCGGCTACAATAAGGACAGTTGAAGCGTTAAAGGAGGATGGCATGACAGCGACGATTCTCGATGGCAAGTCCCTGGCCAAGGAACTGCAGGCCGAACTCAAGAGCGATGTGGAGGCCTTTGTCCAGGACAAGGGTTTTGCTCCGACCATGGCGATCGTGCGGGCCGGCTCCGATCCGGCCTCTGAATGGTATGCCCGCACCATTGTGCGGACCATGGAGCGCTATGGGCTGCAGGCCGTGGAGCACGGCCGGCCGGCGGACATTGCTCAAGCGGACCTGCTGGCCCTGGTGGCCCAGCTCAGTGCTGACCCGGGCGTGCATGGCATCATGATCCAGGAACCACTGCCCAAGGGCATGGACCGTGCCGCCGTGATCGCCGCCCTGGACCCCCGCAAGGACGTGGATGGTGTGCACCCGGCCAATGCCGGCCTGTTGGCCCAGGCGCCTCCGGCCGGGCGGGGCGAGGGCGCGCCCTTTTTTGTCCCGGCCACGCCGGCCGGCGGTATGGAGATCCTGCGCCGCTACGACATCCCCCTATCCGGCAAGAACGCCGTGGTCTTGGGCCGTTCCAACATTGTGGGCAAGCCCATGGCCCTGCTCTTGCTGCGGCAAAATGCCACCGTCACGGTCTGCCATTCTCGCACGGCGGACCTCCCCGCGGTCTGCCGCCAAGCGGACGTTCTGGCGGCGGCGGTCGGGCGGGCCCACATGGTCCAGGCCGACTGGATCCGTCCGGGCGCGGTAGTGATTGACTTTGGCACCAACCCGGTCAAGCCCTGTCCGGCCTGCGGGGCCCACAATGCCGAGGATGCCGCGGGCTGCGCTTGCGGACAACCCCTGGACGAGGTCAAAGTGGCCTGGGTCGGTGACGTGGATTTTGAGGCGGCCGAAAAAGTGGCCGGTATGATTACCCCAGTTCCCGGCGGCACCGGTCCCATGACCAATGTGATGTTGATGCGCAACCTGCTGGCGGCGGCCCGGCGTAGCTAGTACCGCTTCAAGGAGATTCTTCGCTTCGCCGCCTGCGGCGGCTCGCTCAGAATGACGGAATTTATGAGGCTGTACTAGCGGGGGGACGCTTGCCCGTACGGTTGTGCGGACAAGGTTGCGGGCATGAGGAATATTCTGGGCTCTATTTCTTCGGAGCGGCGATCTGATGTGTTAGGGGATCTGGACGAGTCGTCCGATCTGGACCGCGACTTTGTGCTGCTGGTGCTGTTGAGCTGCGTGATTGCTACGTTCGGCTTGATCCTGGACAGCGCGCCGGTGATCATTGGGGCGATGCTGATTGCCCCGTTGATGTCCCCTATCCTGGCCTTTTCCCTCTCCATGGTACAAGGCGACCTGCGGCGCTTGGGACGTTCTTTGGGCACCCTGTTGGTGGGCGTTTTGCTGGCTACTGGCATCAGTGCCCTGTTGGGGCGGCTGGTCTCGGTGGGGGATCTGGGCTTGCTCGACAACATGCCGGGCGAGATCCTCAGCCGGACCCAGCCGACCCTGTTTGACCTGGCCATCGGCCTGGCTGGGGGGGCCGCGGCGGCCTATGCCCTGGTCCAGCCTCACCTTTCGGCCACTCTGCCCGGCGTGGCCATCGCCACAGCATTGATGCCGCCGGTGTGCGTGATCGGCATTGGCCTGTCCCAGGGACGTTGGGATATCAGTGGAGGAGCGCTGCTGCTCTTTTTGTCGAACCTGGCAGCGATTGTAGCGGCCGGCTCGACGGTTTTTGCCAGTGCTTCCTTTGGGCCTCGGTTGATTTCGCGTCGTCGCCTGGTTGTGTCCCGGGCGCTGCTGATCTCGACGGTGCTGCTGCTGTTGGTTGCCGTGCCCCTGGCCCTCTTTATGGTGCGGGTGGTGCGGGACTCGCAGGAGAACGCCGTTATCCGCGAGGTCCTGATGGAGCAGTTTGCCGAGATCAGCCCGACCAGCAGCCTGGTGGGTTTTGAAAAGCAGATACAGGAAGGAGCGCTCAAGGTCGTGGTCACGGCGCGTTTGTCGCGCGACCCGGAATACTACGAGGTGTTGCAGATTCAGCGCGAGGTGGCTCTGCGGCTGCAGCGGCCGGTAGCGTTGACGCTGCTCGTCGTACCGCTCACCGAGTTGGACCCGCTGATCCCGCCGACCTTTACGCCCACGGCCACGCCCAGCCCGACTCTGCCGCCGGATGCCACGGTCACGTCGACGCCCATGCCGACGCCCACGCCGACGCCCACGCCGACGCCCACCCCAACATCCACGTCGACGCCCACGGCCGTCCCTACCCCCACGTCGATGCCCACGGCCACACCGACGGTTACGCCTACACCACCTTCCTATGCGCTCATTGGGGCGACATCGCAGGGAGCCGCCAACATGCGCAGCGCCCCGGGTCTGTCTCTGGTGTTAGAGGTCCTAGCCGATGGGACCAGGGTGATGCTGACCGGCCGGCAGGCTGAGGTAGCGGGCCTGCGCTGGATCGAAGTGGTAGCGCCCAGTGGACAGGTGGGTTGGGTGGCCGAACCCTACGTGATTTTTATCGAGGTGGGCCATCTGCCCTGAAGGGCTTATATCTCTTCCTCCTCCAAATCCTCAAAGTCGTCCTCCACAACATCTCGGTCGTCGTGCGGGTCGAGATCGGGCTCGATTTCCTGCTCCTCCTCCTCCTCTTCCTCCTCCTCTTCCTCTTCCTCCTCATCGTCGTCCAGGTCCTCGTCATCGTAGCCCTCGTGCAGGCGCAGGCCCCAATCCCGGATGTAAGGGCGCACGATTTCGGCCGGGCTGACAAAGCTGGGTGGGAAGGACAGCCGGCCGACCTGGCTGGGATGCAAAAAGACCTCGCGGACAAAGATTCGCAGGTTCTGCGGATCGGCTTCGGCGACGGCCGCGGTATAGCGGTTGCCGGCCTGGATAAACTCGGACAGGCGGCGGCCGACGCGGGGGTCCAGCCGGCCCAGCATGGTCCCGTCGTTGGTCTTGACCAGTACGCCTTCCTCCACCGGCTCCAGGATGACCACCTCGCCCCGGGTGAGTTCCTGCAGTAGCTCGGGGGTGACGCTGCTGCGCAGGGGAATTACGGCCGATTTACCCGACTCGCTGATAAACAGGTCCGGCAGGGCCTGTTGGCGTTCGGCGGCCCTTGTCTTTTCCCCGCTGTTCTCTTTTTGCAGCAGGCTTGCCAGGCGGTCGCAGTTCTTGCGCGCAATACGGTTATAAGGATCCAACTCTAGGGCGCGACTGTAGGCCTGGTAGGACTCGCGATATCGCCCCAGTTCAAGTAGGGCCTTGCCCAGTCGATTGAGCGCGTCCACGTTATCCGCTTCCCTTTCCAGCAGCAGCCGGTTAAAGTGTTCCGCCTCCTCCCAGTGCCGGTTCAGGGCCATGCGGATCGCATTCTCCTCCAGCTCTTTGCGGCTGTATGGGTAGGGCCGTTCATTTTCTTCGGTCACATGCTCACCCCACATCTGGCTCTAGGGGACATTCTGGTTCTGCCCCACTCTGCTGCTTCGTAAATGGCGCCCTATCCGACCGGGCAGGCACGGGGGCCCGCCCCTACATTTACATCATTCGTGGCGGCCCCGCGGCCATGTTCGACTGTTCCGTAAATAACGCCCTATCCGACCGGGCGGGCCCGGGGGCCCGCCCCCACATTTACGTTCTTCGTGGCGCCCGCCTCGGCTGCGCCGAGGATGGGGCATGTTCGACTGCTTGACCAGTTCGCCCTGGAGGGACCACGGGCTGGTTTTGCTAATACGCACCTGAGCGAGCTGCCCTTTCCAATGGGCGTCGTCCTCAAAAAAGCACCACTTGCCCTGGGGCAGCCGTCCCCGCCATTTGCCCTTGTGGTGATTCTCTACCAGAACCTCCACCTGGTGTCCCTCATAACCGGCGTTGATTTCCGTCGAGATGGCTTCCTGCAGTGCTTCCAGTTCGCGCTGGCGGGCTTTTTTGACCTGTGCCGGCACGTCGTCGGGCCGTTTTGCCGCTGCAGTGCCCGGTCGTGGTGAGTAAGCGGCAACGTGCACGACGTCAAAGCGCAGTGTTTCCAAGAGCCTGCGGGTGCCCTGGTATTCCTCCTCGCTCTCTCCGGGAAAGCCCACGATCACGTCGGTCGATAGGGCGACCTCGGGAATGCTGCTGCGGATGTGCTCGACCAGCCGGATATATTTGTCGATCGTGTAGGGACGGCCCATGCGCTGCAGCAAGCGATCGTGCCCGGCCTGTGCCGGCAGGCTGATTTCGGGGCAGACCTTGGGGAGGTTGGCGACCGTATGTACAAGTTCGGGGGTCAGGTCCTTGGGATGGGAGGTCAAAAAGCGAATGCGCCAGAGCCCCTGCACTTTGTGGACGGCCTGCAGCAGGTCGGACAGGCTGGGCCGGTCCTGCAGGTCGTGCCCATAGCTGTCCACGTTCTGCCCCAGCAGGCAGATCTCCCGCACCCCCTGGGAGACCATGCACTGGGCCTCTGTCACGATCTCTTGGATCGGTCGGCTGCGTTCGCGTCCACGCCGCAGGGGGACGATGCAGTAGGCGCAAAAGTTGTCGCAGCCATAGATGATGGGCAGGAATGCCGTTACCGGCCGGCCGCTGCCGTTCAGGTGGGACAGGCCGCTGGTGTCGACCGGCCTGCTGCCGGGGAAGGCCTGGAGGACACAGTCCAGCGCTGAGGGTGGGAAAAAGTAATCCACCATGGGAAATCGCTCCGCCAGGTCGTCGGCGGGTTCGGTGCCGACCAGGCAGCCCATCAGGGCGATGCGTACTTGGGGCCGGCGCTTTTTCAAGCCGATGAGGGCATTCAGTTTGCCCACGGCCCGCTGCTCGGCTTTTTCGCGCACAACACAGGTGTTCAGGATGATCAAATCGGCTTGTTCCAGGGGGGCCCGCTGGTGACCGGCCAGGTGCAGAGCAGCCGCGAGCCGGCTAGAGTCGGCCTGGTTCATCTGGCATCCGGACGTCCAGATGTGGTAGCGCACTGTGCTCCTCCTACGGACGCTGTCCGTCTTGCGGCGGGTATTTTACTACAATCGCCTTTATTATGCAAGTCTGTTGACAGAAGCGCGGCCCTGTTCTATACTAGGCCCAGTGGCGACGTTTGGGTCCCTTTGGGCCGGAGGTATCCAGTGTCCAAGCGAGGTGTTTGGCTCGCCCTGTTCCTGTTGTTTATCCTGCTCAGTATGGGCACTCACTCCCTTTTTCTGGGCTGGGAGGAGGCCTCAATCCGGCCGACCCCTACGTTGTCGACGACCCCGGTGCCGGTTGTGGCGGTTGACCCCCCCGCACTGTTGCTGCCGCCGGGCCTTTCCATTGCCGGGGTGCCCCTGGGGGGACTCACGCTGGAGCAGGCAGAGGCCGCGCTGGAACGTTACCGCCTGCGCCCCTTGCGCCGGCCGCTGCTGCTCCGCCTGGAGCAGCGCTCCCTGTACCTGGATCCGGTCGAGGTGGGTTTGGAGGTGGCCCTGGCCCCCGCCCTGGCGGCGGCCGAGGAATATGCCCGGCAATGGCGCCAACAGCGCTGGGCCGTCCAGTTGTCCACGAATGGGCCGCTGGTGGGCCCGGTCGAGCCCGTGGACCTGCCCCTGCAGGTCGACTTGGACGCCTCCGCCCTGCACGCCTTTTTACAGGACCTGGCCGGGGAGTACGATCGCCGGTCCCGCCCCCGGCACCAGGAGGTCGTTACGGACACGGCGCTTCTGGCCGACATGGGCGTGCTTTCGCCGACCTGGTCGCCCCATTTCCCGCCGCGGGCCTTTTACGCCGCCGAGTCGGGCCGACGCCTGCGGGTGGAGGCGGCCCTGGAGCCCCTTTCGGCGGCGCTGCGTCAATGGCAGCGCGAGCCGCTGTCCCTCCCCACGGAGGTGCTCGAACCCCCCGCGCCGAGGCTGGCTGTCTTGCAGCAGGCTCTGTACCGGCGGGCGGCGTCGATGCCCGGCGTGGTGGGCCTCTATGTGCGCGACCTGCAGACGGGTGCGGAGATTGGCGTCAACGAGCGGGTGATCTTTTCCGGGGCCAGTGTGGTCAAGATCGCCATTATGCTCAAGGCCTATCTTTTTTGGCAGGGGCCGCCGAGCGGCGACTTGGAAGAGGCGCTCTGGCTCATGATGGTCTACAGCAGCAACGAGGATTCCAATACTGTTCTGGGGGTGGGCGGGAGTGGGGCCGGTGAGGACCTGCCGGTCCAGTCCCTGGCCATGACCGCCATGCTCCACGAGCTGGGCCTGCGGGACACCTGTATGCTTTCCCCCTACTGGGGTGGATTCTATCGCGGCCCCACCTGTTTTCAGGCCCCGCCGCCTGGGTTGGCCGACCTCTCGGATCGCCGGCCACTGACCGACCCGGATGCCTATCGGCTGACGACGCCCAGGGATATGGGCCTGCTGCTGGCCGACATCTACGAGTGCGGCCAGGGAGAGGGTGCCATCCTGGAGCGGTTCCCGGAGCAGATCACGCCGGCCGAATGCCAGTCCATGTTGGAGCTGATGCTGCAGAACGCAGATCGGCGGCGCCTGCTGGCCGGCCTGCCCCGGGATGTGCCGGTGGCCCACAAGAGTGGCTGGATTTCCGATATGAAAGCTGACACGGGGATTGTCTTTTCCCCGGCCGGTCCCTATGTGGTGAGCATTTTTGTTTGGGAGGAGGGGCTTTTGCCGGACGCCTGGGGCAATGCTCGCATTGCCGCCCTGTCCTGGCTGGTCTATAGCTTTTTCAATCCTTTTTAAACAGGTCCGTTCCCATGTGAGCCCGCCAGCGCACCTGGCAATCCAGTTGGCTGACGACGGGCGAGATCTGCTGGGCGGCCGGGCCGATCAATCCCTGCAGATCAGCAAGCACCTGCAGGGCGGCTTGCACGTCGACCCCCAGGAGAATGAGCGAACCGGTCTGGGCAGCCCGGCGCAGGCTTGCCGCAGATATGCTCAGTTTGAAGCGATCCTGGCCCCAATCCTGAAAGTATACCTCTGCCTTGTCCTCCCCGCCATGGTTGTTCGGCACGCTGACCTGCAGGAAGGAGCCTGGCGGTGCACTCTGTACCCCAATCTGTCCCAGGTCCTGGAAGCGGTAGACGCGGCTCCAGCTCTGTCGTTCCGGCCAGCGGTGTTGGGCCAGCGTGTGCAGGCGAAACACCTGGGCCACGCTTCGGGGGGCCAGCGAGGAGCAAACCCGCAGCAGGCACTGGGTCGCCGACACGCCGGGCGGGGTGACGTCCTGCATCAGGATGGCTGGGGGGTGGTTGAGCATCAGGCCAAAGGCCTGCTCTATGTAGTTCAAGGGCAGATGTGCCGCCAAGATGGGGGGAACATTGCCGCTCAAGTGGGCGGCCTGCTCGATCAATTCTACCTGTACGAACGCGCCGGGTGGGCCGCCCAGCCTATGGAATAATTGCTCCAGGGGGATGGGGTCGGGCAGGGGTTTCATCGCTGGGGCTGGGGTCAGCCCTACACGATAGAGGCAGGGCATCTCGCTGCCCTTTTCGCGCTTGAGGGCCACCAGGCGGGCCTGATCTGTCAAGTGGCCCGCCCGAGCGTAGCGGGCGGTCAGATCATAGACCGGTTTGCTCTGTAACAAGTGTCGCCAGGCAGCCAGGGGAATGGTGCCTACATCCTGGATGGGTTCGAGCCCCAGGGCTTGGGCATTGGTATAGATGCGGGCCAGGTAGAGGAGGGGCGGTTTTTCAGCACCCAGCAGGTCGGCCAACCAAAGGGTGGGATTGGTGACGGGCTGCAGGCGGCCCAGGTCAATGTTGAATCGGCGGTTCAGTTGGGTTCCCCAGCTATCCCTGGCCTTGAGAAAGACCTTGCGCAGGCTCTCCAGACTTTGCTCGGGGTTGGAGACGATGCAGTCCAGCCAGGTACAGATAAGCGAAAGCCCATAGACTTGGGGATCATCCAGTTTGACGACCCCGCCCCCCAGCAGGGGCGGCGCCGGGGCGCCCTCGATGTGGGCGATACCGCCATAGCGCCGCAGGGCGGATTCGCGCAGTTCCAGCACCTGGTCCAGGTCCGTCGGGCTTTCCGAGACGGACCGGGCGGAGGACAGGGCCTTGACCGCATCGAGCATCTCGGCCACTACGGCCAGGGTGTCCTGATCTGAACTGAGCAGCCGTTGCAAGTACTGCTGCAAGACCCGCTTGAAATTCTCGTAGGATAAAAGCTTGGCCTCTAATGCTTTTAGGCTTGCCTCTGCTTTGGGCATGGTTTGTCCCCGTGTCAAAGACTTTGCTCTGGGTTCTCGCTTGTCCTGCTCAAGCCTATTGTACTATATCCCCAGATAATACGCAACCGAGCTTTTGCAACAAAAGGTGGCCTGGCGCCGTCCCATCCATGGAAAGCAGGTCTGAGTTTGTAGGAGGAATCCATGAGCAACAAAGAGTTGGAGAATGTGCAACAGGCTGGAGAGCTGGCCCAAGGCGAGGTCGAAAGCAAGGCCCCGAGACGGCTGCTGCGCTCGCGGCAGGAACGAGTGCTTTTTGGTCTCTGCGGCGGGATCGGACGGTATTTTCACATTGACCCGGTGTTGGTGCGGGCGTTGTGGGTCCTCTTTTCCCTGGCTACCGGGGTTGTTCCGGGCGTGCTCTTGTACATCATGGCCACGGTAGTCGTGCCGGAGGCGCCGAGGGAGCTGGAAGAGCCGGCGCCGCGTTGGCGCTTGCCCGTCGAGAACCATGTCCTTTGGGGGGGGTTGCTTGTATTGGCGGGCATCTATTTTCTTTTCAAGACCTTTGGCCGCTACGCCCATACCTGGGCGCCGGATTTGGCCAGGTATTGGGACCTGCTCTGGGCTTCGATCCGCGGGCTGGCCCTGCCGGCGGTTCTGATTGGTATCGGCCTCCTGTTGGTTTTTGGCGTGGCCCGTCGGGGGGAGCACAAGCCGACCCGTCGCCTGACCCGCTCCGGCGATGATCGTATCATCGCCGGCGTCTGCGGCGGCCTGGGCCGCTTTCTCAAGATCGACTCCACCTGGATTCGCCTCGGCTTTGTGGGTTTGACCCTGACCGGCGGCGTGGGCCTGCTGCTCTACCTGGTGGCCGTGCTGGCCATGCCGGAGGAAATCTCGCGGGAGCTCACAGTCCCCCAAGAGCCAGAATTGGACTAGCCCGCTGCCCGTAGGGTATCGACCTGGCCGGCCCGCACTGCGGGTCGGCCGTTTCTATCTCAAAGCAGCGCCGCCAGCAGTTGCTGCTTGAGTTCGACAAAGGCCGGCCCGGTGACCTGTTGGCGTTGGCGCGGTCGGGATAGGGGGACGCTCAATTCCAACTGCACCCGGGCCGGTCTCTCGCTCAATACGTAAACCCGGTCGGAGAGAAAGATGGCCTCCTCTACGTCGTGGGTGACAAAGAGGATGGTCTGTCTAAAGCGATGCCATACCTGGAGCAGCCAACTCTGCATCTGGCGCCGGGTGAGGGCATCCAGCGCCCCAAAGGGCTCGTCCAGCAGCAGCACCTCGCGGCGGCCCAGGAAGGTGCGCAGCAGGGCCGCCCGCTGGCGCATGCCCCCGGAGAGTGTGGCGGGATAATTGCGCTCAAAGCCCTCCAGTCCGAACAAGGGCAGCAGCTCGCGGGCCTGTCGGCGGGCCTGGGTCAGGTCCTCGCCCCGGATTTCAGGGCCCAGGATCACATTGTCCAGTAGCGTGCGCCAGGGCAGCAGTAGGTCCTGCTGGGGCATATAGCCAAAGAGCCCGATCTTTCCGCCGACGTCCTGGCCGTCCAGCAGGACCGTGCCCTCATCGGTCGGCACCAGGCCGCAGATGATGTTAAAGAGCGTGCTTTTGCCACAACCACTGGGTCCGACCAGGGAGACAAACTCCCCCTCATTGGCGTACAGATCGATGCCGTCCAGGGTGGCTAGATGGCCCCATTGTTCCCAGTAGGATTTGCGGATCCCGCATAGCTGTAGTTTTGGCGCGGCTTTGTGCAAGGCGGTGTCCCTCTGGCAATGTTGGCTGCCCTGAAAAAAGGAACCAAGACGCCAAGAACGCGAAGAAAGGCATGTGTTTAGAAAATCTACTATAAAATCTTGGCGACCTTGGCGCCTTGCGGTTTTTTCAGTAGAGCCAATGTTAGGGCAAAAAGTCGTTGGTAAAGGCCTGCTGCGGTTCGATCTCTTTGGGCAGCAGTGCCCGTTCGTAGAGCCAGCTTGCAAAATCCCCCCAGGTGGATTCCTGCTGCCAGCCCCACTGGGGGGCATCGGCTTGGTAACGCGGGCTCAACCATTCCTGGCTGCGCCGGATTAGCTCGGGGTCGTTTTCGGGGGCGTATTTGAGCAGGATGTTCGCCGCCTGGAGCGGATTCTCAATGGCAAACTCGTAGCCGCGGGCCGTGGCTGTCATAAAGCGTTTCACCAGCTCGGGCTGTTCGGCGATCGTCTTCTCCCCGGCAATGACGACGGGCGTGTAATAGTCGGGGATACAGCTGCCATAGAGGGGGATCGTGCTCAACTGGTGCCCCTGCAGTTCGGCCTGGATGCCGTCCCAGGCCATAAAGATCCAGATCAAGTCCACCTGACCGTTGATCAGGGCGGCATAGGCATCAAAGCCCACGTCGACGAACTCGACCTGGCTGAAATCGGCGCCGGCGCAGCGCATCAGGCCCTCGATGACGGGGGGCTCCAGGGGCTGTCCGTAGGAGCCGTATTTCTTTCCCTCCCAGTCCGCGGGCGTTTCGAGGCCGCTATCGGCCAGGGAGGCAAAGGCGGAGGTATTGTGCTGGACGATCGCGGCCAGCGAGACGACCGGGATGTCATTGGCCCGGGAGACGGTAACCTCCTCCTGAAAGCTGACGCCGAATTCGGTGTTGCCGGTGGCGACCTGGCGCAGCGCTGCCGCCGGGTCGGCCGGGATCTGGATGTCGACGGCCAGTCCTTGTTCGGCGTAATAGCCCTGATCGAGGGCCACGTAAAAGCCGCTGTGATTGGTGTTGGGCACCCAGTCCAGGGAGAGCGTGACCGGGTAGGGTGTCTCCTCCGTTGGGGCACCACAGGCTACCAGTGGGCCCAGAGCCAGAACGATCAGCGCGATCCTGACATAGTAAAGATAGGACCGTTTCCACATGTTGCACCTCCACTTTACTCTTGCTCTTTCACGTACCATGGTAGGAGCAGCCGTTCCAGGCCCGCCACGAGCAGAAAGAGCAGCACGCTCAGGAACGAGGTCACCGCGATTCCGGCAAATTCGCGGTCAAAGCGCAGGGCGTTGTGGGAGCGGCGCATGAAAAAGGCCAGTCCCCTGTTTCCGCCAACCCACTCCCCGATGACTGCCCCGATCACGCTGTAGGTGATGCCCACCTTGAGGCCGGAGAAAAAGGAGGGCAGGGCGGCTGGAAAGCGCACCTTGACAAAGATCTGCCAGCGCTTGGCCCCCAGCGAGCGCAGCAGGTCGATCCAGCCCGGATCGGCCGCGCGCAGTCCATCGACGGTGCTGACGACGATGGGAAAGAAACAGACCAGGGCCACGACAAAGATTTTTGGTTGGATGCCATAGCCCAGCCAGAGCACCAGCAGGGGGGCGATAGCGATGATGGGGATGGTCTGGGACACGACCAGCAGCGGATAGATCGCCCGTTGCAGCAGCGGCGAAAAGTCGATCAAAAGGGCCAGGACCAGTCCGGCGAATACGGCCAGCAAAAAGCCCAACAGGGCCTCCTGGAGGGTCTGCCAGGTGTGCCCGGCCAAGCCCAGTTTTTGCCAGGCCTCGACGCCGGCCGCTACGATTTGGCTGGGCGAGGGCAGCAGCCATAGTTCGACCAGGCCCAGCCAGCCCAAGCCCTGCCACAGCAGCAGCAACAGCAGCAGGGAGAGCGCGGGGGGAGCATAGCGTTTGAGGCGCTGGCGCATGCCTCGCTTGCGTTCAGTCATGGTTTTTTTGCTCCGCTGGGGCCGGCCCGCTCAGGTGCATCAGCAGCAGCAAGCCCTGTTCCAGGTGCACCCGGGCCCGGGGTTGGGTCAGCTCGTTGCTGACCCCGCGGGCTGGCCCGAACTCGAGGTCGTCGCCATTCAGAGCCCAGCGCAGCCCCTGGGTCCGGATGCCCTGCGCTTTTGTCGACAGCGGCAGCAGCGAAACCGTGTCGCCAATGTGGCCCTCGATGACGCCGCTCTCGCCGCCGCGCAGCAAAAAGAGCGAGAAATCCGGCCCTACCAGGCGCACGTCCAGGCCGGCCAGGGCCGGGTGGGCCAGGAGTTGCAGGTTGGCCAGGGTCTGGTCGATACGCCCGCCCAGAGCGCCCAGGACGGTTATTTTCTGGGCGCCGGCGCGGGCGGCGTGGAGCAGGGCCAGTTCCAAATCGGTCTCGTCCTTGTCGCGGGGGTGCTGCTGCATCGCGACCCGTCGTTCCTGCAGCCAATGTTCCGTAGCCGGGTCCAGAGAGTCCAGGTCGCCGATGACGAGGTCGGGGCACAGTCCCAGGCTGCGGGCCTTGGCCGCCCCGCCATTGGCGGCGATGACCAGGTCGACCTGGCGCAATGGGGGCAGAGCTGGCGGACGGTCCCCGATGGGCCCATTGGCGATAATGGCTGCTTGCATAGGTTCCTCCCACGAAAAAGACGCCACCCTGGCCTGATTCTGGACCAGGATGGCGAAATCATGCCTTTTTCCCTACGCTGGCATTATCCAGATCAGGTTCCGGGGTCGTCGGCGATCGGGGCCGACCTCTCAGCCGAGCCTTACTCGGCTCCCCCTTTTAGATTGGGGAACAGATCCTTCACGGATTGCAGAGCACGCCACGGATTGCACGGATCCCATGGTCTGCAACCAGTGGTAAGCGGCAAGGGAATCCGCGCTTGACCTCCGTGCAATCCGTGTCGTACTCTTGCGCGTGAGCTTGCCGGTCCCCGCCGGTGCGGCTAGATCGTCAAGCAGGTCAGGGTGTGGTTGACCCCGTCCAGCCCGTGGATCTCGTTCATCACCAGTTTGCCGACCTCATTGGGGTCCCGGGTCTCGACGACGATGATCACGTCGTAGGGACCGGTCACCGCATCGGCCGCGGTGACCCCGGGCATATTGCGCAGCGATTCTACAACCTGTTGCGTCCTGCCGATAGCGGTCTCGATCAGTACGTAGGCTTTGGTGGTCATGCTTTCCTTCTCCTTTCGTTTTTCCGACGGCCTCTCAGTTGGTCCTTGACCCGCACTTTGCCTTGGCGTTCCAGTGACCGGCCCTTTGGTGCTCTTTGGGCTTGGCGCAGGACAGCCTTTGGCAGTGGGCCATTACACGCCGACTAGGAGACACGCAGTCGTCCTTGGACGGCGGTGATGGCAAAGCCCCCGATACGTATCTGGGCGGGGTGCCCGGTGGCCTCAGTGTGGCAGACGACGCGAACTTGGCCACGTTGTTTCATATAGTCTCCCTGCTCCCCCTGCCAGAAATTGTTGGCCCCGTGGCGGCATGGCAGGATGCCCTGCTCGATGAGATAGGCTGCTACCACCCCATGGGCTGTTCCACTGACCAGATCCTCATTGACCCCCAATCCCGGGGCAAAGAGGCGCAGGCTCCAGTCAAGATCCTGCTGCTCCGTCTCGGCAAAACAGACAAAGCTGGTCACGTCGTGTTCCAGCCCCAAGCGGCTCAGTCGGCGGAAATCTGGATAGAGGTTAAGCAGTGTATGCCGATGTTGGAAGGGCACCAGCAAATAGAGAGCGTGCGTTTGCATCGTCCAGTGAGGGTGGAATGCTTCCGTGGAGACCAGCAGCGCCTCGGCCAGTGCATCTCGATCGATGTCAATGGCTTCAAAACGGGGCAGGGGGATTTCCAACATGGGCAACAGGTCGGGCCCAAAGCGTTCCCACGAGCAGTTGACAATTCCAGAGAGGGTTTCGATTTTCAGTTCCGCGCCCGTATCGACCCGGCCTATTTCGGCCAGGAGGTGTAGGGCGGCGAGGAAGGCGTGACCGGAAAAGGCCAGTTCGCAGGTACTGGTAAAGCAGCGCAGGCGCAGATCGGCCCTTTGGCTGGGCAGGACAAAGACGGTTTCGCAGGCGCACATGGTTTGGGCGATCAGGCCCAACTCCTCATTGCTCAATTCGCCCTCGTCCAGCACCACGCCGGCCGGGTTGCCCCGAAACAACTGCTCGCTAAAACTGTTCACGACCCAAAAATCGATCCAGTGCATGTGGCCCTCGTCGTTCTCGATACGCCAGGGGGTTTTCCGTGTGCGCTCTTATTATACCCCTTTTTGGGCAAATCTTCAAGACGTTGGGGTCGAGTCACTGCCTGGGGGTGTTTCAACCGGCTCGCTGGTCAGCGGCAGGCTGAAGGCAAAGGTGCTGCCCTGGCCCAGTTCGCTCTCCACCCAGATGCGGCCGCCGTGGTGTTCCACGATGGAGCGGGCGATGGCCAGTCCCAGGCCGGTGCCCTCGATGTGGGCGGTTTCGTCACTGCGCACGCGGTAGAATTTTTGAAAGAGCTGTTTTTGGTCGCGTGGGGCGATGCCGATGCCGTCGTCCTTGACGGCCATGACCAGATAACTGTCCTCTTGGGCCAGGGTGACCCGCACGTGACCGCCCTCGGGAGTGTACTTGATCGCATTTCCGACCAGGTTGGTCAATACGCGCTTGAGGCGGTCGGGATCGCCGGTGATGCTAGGAACGCTTGGCGGGACCTGGAGGTCAACCTCGATGTTCTTTTCCCGGGCCCGGGGGACCAGGTCGCGCACGACGCCCTGGGTTAGTTCGCCCAGGTCGCAGGGAAGCTGATCCATCTCGATGCCGGCCTCGATCTTGCCAATGTCCAGCAGGTCGGTGATCAGGTTGGCCATCTCTTGGGTAATCTCGCGGATCCGGTCCAGGAACTGTTTTTGTTGCTCCTCCATGTTGCCGGTCATTTTGATCAGGTCGGCAAAGCCGCGGATGGCGGTCAGGGGGGTTTTGAGGTCGTGGGAGACGGTCGCTACAAACTCGCTCTTCATCTTGTCCAGCTCTTTGAGCGTGGTGATATCCTGCATGACGGCGACGTGTCCGAGGGCCTGCTGGGCGACGCCGCGGACGGGCGAGATATTGACGTGCAGGGTCACCGCGCCCTCCTCCAGGGTGATCTCGCCGACGATGGGCTGGTTGCTTTCGACGGCCTGGTTAAAGAGCTGGATCAGGGCCCGGTGCTGCAGGGCTTGGGGCAGGGGTTCGCCTTCCTGTTCGAGCGGGTCGATGTCAAAGTCACGGGCGGCGGCCGGGTTGACCAGCAGCAGGCGCTGCTGGGCGTCGGTGACGATGATGGGGTCGGTGGTGCTGATCAGGATGGCGTTGAGGCGACCGCGCTCCTCCTCGGTCTGTTCGTATAGGCCGGCGTTTTCGATGGCCACGCTCACGGTGGCGGCGATGCCTTGAAGCCGGCTGAGATCGTCCTCCAGGAAATCGCCGTCGGTTTTGTTCAGCAGTTGGATGACCCCGATGATGCGGTCCCGGCTGATGAGCGGCACGCAGAGGATGGAGCGGTTGACAAAGCCGACGTCCTCGCTGACCTTGGAGTAAAAGCGGGGGTCCTGGGAGACATCGTTGACCATGGTGGGCTCCCCGCTCTGGGCGACATAACCGGCGATGCCCACTCCCATGGGAATACGCACGTCCTGAAAGCGCTCCAATCCTCCTTCCAGGGTGGTGGCGAAATAGAGGTTGTTCTCCTCCTCGTCCAGCAAAAAGATCGAACCGGCCTCGACGTGGAAGGAGAGCTTGAGTTCCTCGATGATCTGGCTGAGTACCTGCTGCAGGTCCAGGGTCGAGCCGACCGTGCGGGCAATGCGGTTGAGCGAACCCAGGTCTTCGGCCCGCCGGCGTACTTGCTCATAGAGACGGGCGTTGTTCAGGGCGACAACGGCTTGGGAGGCCAGCAGTTCGGCCACTTCTTCATCGGTGGGGCCGAACTGCACGCCCGCCCCATAGCGGCCCACCGCCAGCGCCCCGACGGCCTGGCCCCGTTGGAGCAGGGGCACCGCCAGCAGGGCTTCGGGCTCGGCTTCACGGGCGACCAGCCGCTTGGAGATCGAACTAAGGTGGGCCTCGTTGAGGATGTGGGGGTGCCGTTTTTGTACGACCAGGCCGGCCAGTCCTTCGCCCACGGCCAGGGGGGTTTCGCGCAGGACGATCGAGTCGGCGCCCAGGGCGACCTGTGGGAGCAGGTTCTTTTTATCCCTGTCCAGCAGGTAGAGCACGGTATTGCTGGCATTGAGCAGGCCATGGGCGCTAAAGGTGACCAGTTCGAGCAGTTCCTGGATGGACAGGTCGGAGGAGAGGCTCTGATTAATCTCGAGCAGCGCGTTGAGTTGGGCCACGCGGCGCTGGGCATCCTCAAAAAGGCGGGCATTGTCGATGGCGATGGCGGCCTGGTTGGCGACGGAGGTGATCAGTTCCAGGTGCTTATTGCCAAAGTAGCTCTTTTCACGGTGAACCAGGGTGAGCACGCCTACCAGGACCTCGCCGCGCATGAGGGGGACGGCCAGGGCCGACTGGATGCCCTTGAGCGTGTCGGGCAGCTCGATCCAACGGGGGTCCTCGGAGGTATCCTCGAGCAGGGCGGGCTGGCGGTTCTGCACCACCCAGCCGGCCAGGCCGCGGCGCAGGATCTCCATGATCATCATGCGGACCATGGAGGGCGAGAGGTCCTCGCGCACCAGGATGTGGTGGCGGGGATTGCCCAGCAGGTCCAATACAACGATGCTGCCCTGGTAGGCGCCGGTCTTTTCCACGGCCTGGGCCAGCACCCGCGGCAGGACTTGTTCCATATCGATGGCCGCGCTGAGGGCCCGCCCCACTTGGTAGAGCAGCTCGACCGCGTCGCGCTCCTGGCGGGCCTGCTCGTAGAGGCGGGCATTTTCGATGGCCAGGCCGGCGTTATTGGCCAGCAGCTGGCAAAAGGTGACCTCGCGTTCGCTGTAGGGGCGTTCCTTGTGGGCGTCGAACAGCTCGACGAGGCCGATGATCTGGTCACGGGCCTGCAGCGGCAGCATGAGCAGGCTTTTGAGATCCCCCTCTTCCAGCAGTTGCTTTTCACTCGGATCGGCCTGGGGATCGCTGAGGTTGACGAGCAACGGGACGCCGCTCTCCAGCACCTCTTGGGTGGCCGGATAGTCCTGCAGCGGGTAGACGCGTCCGATCTCCTGGCCCCATTCTTGCTCTACCTCGTCCGAGCTGGCATACTCGGCCAGCAGCACGACACTGTCAGACTGGCGGTCCCAGGTCGAAATGGCGCAGGCGCTGACGTTCATCGCCTCGACCATGGCGATGGCCACGCGCCGCACCACCTCTTCCAGGCGCAGGGTGGACGAGACGGAAGCGCTGATGGACAGCAGCGCCGACTGTTCCTGCAGTTGCTGTTGGGCTTCGGCGTACAGGCGAGCGTTTTCCAGGGCCACGGCCAGGTTGCCGGCCAGGGTCTGCAGCAGGCCAATGTCCTCCTCGTGAAAGGCCCCCTTGCGGGTACTCTGCACATCCAGTACGCCCAGGATGTTTTTACCCAGGACAATGGGCACGGCCATCTCGGAAAGGGCCCGGTCGGCCTCGGGCTGGGGCGGGGCAAAGTAGCGGGGATCCTGGGTGACATCGTTGACCAATTGCGGCTGGCCGTGGCCGGCGACCCAGCCGGTGATGCCCTCCTCTCCGACTTTGAGCCGGATCTGGAGTAGCTCCTCCCCTGGAGTCCCTACCCGGGCCTGGAAATGGAGGAAATCCCCCTCAATCAGGCCTACGTTGACCCGGTGGTAGCCAAAGGTCCCCTGGATGATGCGGGCGACCCGCCGGAGCAGGGTTTCTTGGTCCAGGATGGAGGTGATCTCGCGGTTGACCTGGGCCAGGGCGTGCAATTGCTCGCTGCGGTGTCGTTCCTGCTGCAGCAGGCGGGCGTTTTGCAGGGCCACGGCCAGGTTGCCGGCCAAGGTCTGCAAAAGCTCCAAATCCTCCGCGCTAAAGGTGTCCTTTTGGGTGTTCTGGACGTCCAGTACGCCAAAGACCTCATCCCCCAGCATAATGGGCACGGCCAACTCGGAAAGGGTACGGTCTATGTCCGGCGTGGGGGCCGGGTGGTGGCGCGGATCCTGCGTGACGTCGTTGACCAGGAGGGGTTCTCGATGTTGGGCGACCCAAGAGGTGATGCTGCGATCACCCAACTTGATGCGCAGGGTCGGCAGTTCCTGGCCCTGGCTGTCCTCGCGGGTGCGAAAGACCAATTGCTCGCCCTCGATCAGGCCCACCTGGGCCCGGTGATAGCCAAAGGTCTCTCGGATAATCTCGCCGACGCGGTGCAGCAGGGGGTCCACATCCAGGATGGAGGTGATCTGACGGTTGACCTCGCCCAGGGCGCGAAGCTGTTCGGCCCGGAGACGTTCCCGTTCCAGCAGGCGGGCGTTCTGCAGGGCCGTCTCGACCTGGCGGGCCAGCAAGTCGAGCAGGGCCAGGTCATCGCTGCGATAGGCATTCGTGCCCTGCCCGACGACGTTCAAGGTGCCGACGATCTTTTCGGCGCGGCGTAGGGGTACGACGATGGCCGAGCGACAGCCCCGGATGATGATCTCTTTTTCAATGGGCGCATCGGCCCGCTCGTCCTCCAATAGGTCGGGGATCAGGGCGGACTCGCCGGTGCGCACGGACCAACCGGGTAGCCCTTGGGTGATGCGGTAGGATCGCTCGGGGAGATCGTCCATGCCGTGGGAGTAGGTTAGGCTCCAGTGGGTGCCCTCCTGGTTCAACAAGGCGATGCTAAAGCGTTCAAAGGGCAGGAGGTCGCGGGCGCGTTCCACCAACAGGCGAAAGATCTCGTCCACCTGTTTTAGCGAGTTGACGGCCTGGCCGATCTCGCTCAACGCGGTCAGGCGCACCTCACGTTGGCGCAGCGAGTTGCCCATTTCGTAAAAGGCGCGGGAGAGCTGGCCGATCTCGTTGTAATTTTGGGAGGGATCCGGTAGATCAAAGTGGCCCTCGGCCAGCTGGCGGGCGGTACGCGTGATCTCGCCGATAGGGCGGATGACCAGGTAGCGCAGGGCGAAAAAGAGCGACAGTACCAGGAGCAGGGTGCCACCGCTGGCGATGGCCCAGTTCTGCAGGTGTTGGGCCTGCATATAGTCCTGCTGTTTGTTCAGGTTGATAAAGATGGCCGCCGTGGCCCGGACCGCTCCGGCCACGTGGATGGGGGCGATAATTTCGCGCGTGGGGATTCCTTCAAAGGTGTGTTTTTCAAATCGGGCTTCGTCCGTCTCCAGGGGCTCCAGTTCGTGCCCTGTGGCCACGTCGCCTATGCGCTCGGGGTCGCTGCTGGCCACGGTGATCCATTGCCCCTCCTGCTCGGCAAAGATCGAGATGTGGTGGATGTCGTCGTCCTGTTCGGTCAGACTGTCCAGGATCTGCTGCAGGCGGTGGCGATCAAACAGGTCGCTGTAGGATTGGATGGCGCTGTCCAGGAAAAATGCGGTGAGCCGGCCCTGATTGTCAAATGCTTTCTCCAGGGCCTGGGTGATGGTGTGGTTAGAGGCCCAGGTGATTGCGCTCACAATGATCGCCACCAGCAGGGTGGAGAGGATAATGATCTCTAGCGATAGCGAGCCGAGTCCAAACCTCAGCTTGTTCATGGCGCACCCTTTTTGGCAAAAACAACCTACCCGGCCTTGCTGTCGGGTGACCTTTATTATAGCATCTGCCGTGGAACATGGCAAGCAGCAACGGGGAATTGACAATATCGGGGCAATCTGGTACTATCTGGCATGAGGCTGGCCAGGGCGCTGTTTGCCCGCCGGGCCGGCCTGGTGAATGTTCAAATATAAAAAAGGAGGTTTCAGATGAATGTCCCGGCGGATCTGCGCTATACCGAGGAACACGAATGGGCCCGACTGGAAGGTGACACGGTGGTGGTAGGCATCACCGACCACGCCCAGTCCGAGTTGGGCGACGTGGTTTACGTCGAGCTACCCGAGATTGGGGAAACCTATGACCAGGGGGAATCCTTTGGCGTGGTCGAGTCGGTCAAGGCGACCTCGGAGCTGTACGCCCCCGTGGGCGGCGAGGTCGTCGAGCTCAACGAGGCCCTGCTGGACGATCCTGCCGTCGTCAACACGGATGCCTACGGTGTCGGTTGGATGGTTCGCTTCAAGGTGGATGACGTCGATGAGTTCGAGCAGCTTTTGGACGCGGATGCCTACAAGGCACTGCTGGACTAGCAAGGAGGTCCTTTCATGAGCTATACGCCGCATACGGAGGCACAGCGGCGCGAGATGCTGCGGGCTATCGGAGTAGGCTCGATCGAGGCTCTCTTTGTCGATGTGCCCACCGATTTTCGTTTTCCCCAGCTCGACCTGCCGCAGCCACTCTCGGAAATTGAGTTGCTGCGCGAACTGGCCGGCATGGCCTCCTGGAACGCCAGCCTGGACCAGTTCACCAGCTTTTTGGGGGCGGGGGCCTACCATCACTATGTCCCCAGCGTGGTTCAGGCCATCACCGGTCGCTCCGAATTCTACACTGCCTATACGCCCTACCAGGCGGAGGTCAGCCAGGGCACCCTGCAGGCCATGTTTGAGTACCAGAGCATGATCTGCGACTTGACCGCCATGGAAGTGGCCAATGCCTCACACTATGACGGGGGGACCGCCGTGGCCGAGGCGGTGGTGATGGCCTACAATGTGCTGCGGGGCAAGCGGCACAAGGCGATCCTCTCGCCGGGCCTGCACCCTGAGTACCGCCAGGTGGCCCGGACCTACCTGCAGGGCACGGACGTCGAGTTCGCCGGCGACGAGGATCTGAACGCCGGCCTGGACGAATTGGAGGCCCTGCTCGACGGAGATACCATGTGCCTGATCCTGCAGACGCCGACCTTTTTGGGCGAGCTGTTGGAACCGGGGCGGCTGCAGCGCCTGGCCGAGGCCGTGCACCAGGCCGGCGCACTGCTGGTCATGGCGGCCAATCCCATCTCCCTGGGCCTGTTTGTCCCGCCGGGCCAGGTGGGGGCGGATATTGTCGTGGGCGAGGGACAGCCCCTGGGCAATCCGCTGAACTTTGGCGGGCCCTACCTGGGCTTTTTTGCCTGCCGCAAAAAGTATGTGCGCCAGTTGGCCGGCCGGCTGTCCGGGCAGACGGTGGACACCGAGGGCAGGCGCGGCTTTGTGCTGACCCTGTCCACCCGCGAGCAGCACATCCGCCGCGAAAAGGCCTCCTCCAATATCTGCACCAACCAGGCCCTTAACGCCCTGGCGGCGGCCGTCTATCTTTCCTGCCTGGGGAGCTGCGGCCTGCGCCGGGTGGCCGAGATCTGCTATCACCGGGCCCACTATGCGGCCGAGCGCATCGCTCAGGTTCCCGGCTACGAGCGGGTCGGCGATGGGCCCTTTTTCCACGAATTCGTGGTGCGCTGCCCGGTGCCGGTGGCCGATCTGAACGATCTGCTGCTGGACCACGGTTTCATCGGCGGCCTGGACCTGTCCCAAACCCACCCCCACCTAGAGCGCTGCGCGCTCTTTTGCGTGACCGAGATGGTCCCGGTGGACGAGATCGACCGCCTGGTCCAGACCCTGCAGGAGGTGAGCTCATGACCGAGCCCCTGATCTACGAATTGAGCGCCTCCGGACGCTGCGGGGCCCTGTTGCCGGCGGTCGGCGTGCCGCCGAGCGAGATCCCGGCCCAATTCCTGCGGCAGGAACTACCGCTGCCCCAGGTCAGCGAGAACGACGTGGTGCGGCACTTTGTGCGCCTGTCGCAAAAGAACTATGCCATCGACATCGGTTTCTATCCCCTGGGTTCCTGCACCATGAAGTACAATCCCAAGGTCAACGATGTGGCGGCCGCCCTGCCCGGACTGCTCTGGACCCATCCCTACCAGCCGGTTTATACGGTGCAGGGCAACCTGCGCCTGATGTGGTACCTGCAGGAATTCCTCCAAGAGATCGGCGGCTTTGCCGCGGTCTCGCTGCAGCCGGCCGCCGGCGCCCATGGCGAGTTCACCGGCATCCAGATGATGCGGGCCTACCACCTGCAGCGCGGCGACCACCAGCGCAAGGTCGTGCTCATCCCCGACTCGGCTCACGGCACGAACCCGGCTACCTCGGCCATGAGCGGCTACGAGGTGCTGGAGGTGGGCTCGGACGAGCGCGGCAACGTGGATCTGGCCGATCTGCGGGCCAAGTGCGACGATAGAGTGGTTGGCCTGATGCTGACCAACCCCAATACGCTGGGGCTTTTTGAGGAGCACCTGCTGGAGGTGCTGGACTTGGTCCACGGCTGTGGCGGCCTGGTCTATGGAGACGGGGCCAATATGAACGCCCTTTTGGGTATTGCCCAGCCGGGGGCTATGGGCTTTGACGTCCTGCACTACAACCTGCACAAGACCTTTTCTACCCCCCACGGCGGCGGCGGACCGGGTTCCGGCCCGGTCGGCTGTTCGGCCGCGCTGGCCCCCTACCTGCCCGGCCCCATCGTGCGGCGCGAACTGCTCGGCGAGTGCCCCGAGGAGGAGCACGAGCACGACGAGGACTGCTATTATTACGATTGGCACATGCCCGAGTGCTCTATCGGCCGGGTCAAGACCTTTTACGGCCACTTTGGGGTCATGGTGCGGGCCTATACCTACATCCGCATGTTGGGGGCGGCCGGCCTGCGCCAGGTGGGCGAGACCGCCGTGCTCAATGCCAATTACCTGCAGCAAAAAATCAAGGAGCATTTCGCCCTCTCCCACGAGCGGATCTGTATGCACGAGTTCGTCTGTGTGGGCCGGGTCGAGGGTTCGGACGTACGGGCGCTGGATATCTCCAAGCGCCTGATCGACTATGGTTTTCACCCACCGACGAACTATTTCCCGCTCATTGTGCCCGAGGCGCTCATGATCGAGCCGACCGAGACCGAGAGTCAGGAGATGCTGGACGCCTTTGCCGAGGCTATGGCCAGGATCGCCGAGGAGTCCCGCACGCAGCCCGAGCTGCTGCACGAGGCCCCACACACCGCGCCGATGCGCCGGCTGGACGAGGTCCGCGCCGCGCGCGACCTGGTGCTCCGGTGGGAGGGGGAGGAGTAGCGGAGTAGAGGACAGATGCCCGTGCTGCGCACAGGCCTGTGCGCAGCACAGGGAGCGGAAGGAAGCGGATGCCAGTATCCGCTTCCTTCCCTTTTCCCTATCCTCCCTTCCTGTCCCCTAAATAACGCACAATGTCCTCCAGCGGATACCACACCTGCCGTACGTTGCCCACCAGGTAGAGCGAACCGGTGACCCAGACCAGGTCCTTGGGGCCGGCCGCGGCCAGGGCCTGCTCCACGGCCCGCAGGGGATCGGGGACGATATGGACGTCGAGGTCGGGGGCCAGCGTGTGGGCGATCTCTGCCAGCGCCTCTGGTGGGGTGGCCTCCCACAGCGCCGTGGAAAACGTGGTCAGGATGAGCTGCTCGGCATCCCTCACCACCAGATCCAGTACGCCCCGGGCGTCCTTGTCCGATTTGAGGGCCAGGACCACCCACCGCCGCCGGACCGGGTAGAGCTGGGCGAGGCTGCGGGCGGCCGCCCGCAGCTTGGTCGGATTGTGCGCGCCGTCCAGAATCACGGTGGGCCGTTCCTGCACCACCTCCAGCCGGCCCGGCAGCCAGGCCCGGGCCAGCCCCTCCCGCGCCGCCGGCTGCGGCAGGTCCGGCTCGAGGGCCTGGGCTGCGGCCACGGCGCAGGCTGCGTTGCGCCGCTGGAAATCGCCCTGCAGTGCCGGCCGCAGTCCCTCGTAGCGGCGGCCCGGCAGGATCACGCCGAACGTCTCCCCCTGCAGCTCCACCCCAAAGTCCTGACCTAACTGTCGGAAAGTCGCCCCCTGCTCGGCGCAGCGCCGCTCCACAATCTGCCTCGGGGCATCCTGCTCGATCCCGCTGACGACCACCTGGCCCGGTTTGATGATGCCGGCCTTGACCCGGGCGATCTCTTCCAGGGTGCCGCCCAGGATGTCGGTGTGGTCCAGGCCCACGCTGGTCAGCACGGCCACCCGCGCCGGCAGCGTGTTGGTGGCGTCGCCGGCCCCGCCCAGCCCCACCTCGACCACGGCGGCCTCCACGCCCTCCTCCCGGAACAGGCAGAAGGCCAGGGCGGTCTGGGCTTCGAAATAGCTGGGCCGACCCAGGGGGTTCTCCCGCCCCACCTGCTCGATGGCCGGCCGCAGGCGGGCGAACAGGGCCGCCAGTTGACCGGTCGCGGCCATACGGCCGTCGATCTGGTAGCATTCGTTGAGCACTTGCAGGTGCGGCGATAGGTAGAGGCCGGTCCGCTGGCCCGCTGCCGTGAGCATGGCGGCGGCCATAGCCGCGGTGGAGCCCTTGCCCGAGGTCCCACCGACATGGATGGCGTTCAGGTCGCGCTCGGGGTGGTCGAGCAGGCGCAGCAGGTGGCGGATGCGTTCTAGGCGCAGGTTGACGGCCGGCTCGAATCGCCGCGGCCCGATCAGGCCGGCCAGCTCCCGTTCCAGGGCGCGATATCGCTGCAGTTCATCCGCCATCTCTGACCTCCAAATCCCGTGTCCAGACTGCATTGCTGGTCTGAAAATAGCCCGTCTCGATCCTTCAACTAGATTCGTTTCTATCCGTTTACAATCCGCTGCCCACTGGATACCACAGCTCCCGGACCCGCCCCACCAGGTAGAGCGAGCCGGTGACGCAGACCAGGTCGTCGGGGCCGGCCAGGTCCAGGGCCAGCTGCAGCGCCCGCTGCGCCTCGGGCTCGCAGTGCACCTGCTGGGGGGCAACACCCTGTTCGAGCAAAAAGTGGCGCATAGCCTCCGGATCCAGGACCGCCTTGCCGCGCACCGGGGCGGTGGTGGCGACGATCTGCGCGGCGCCGGGGGCGATGATGGGCAGGACGCCGGCCATATCCTTGGCCGCGATCAGGCCCAGGACCAGGATGCGGCGCCGGCCGGGGAAGAGTCCGTCCAGGGCCTGGCGCAGGCGGGCCATTTTTTCCGGATTGTGCGCCCCGTCGAGCAGCACGTCCGGCCGCTGCTGGACCAACTCCAGCCGGCCGGCAAAGCGGGCCCGGGCCAGCCCCTGGCGCACGGCCGCCTCGGGGATCTCTAGTGGACTGTAGCGCTGCAGGGCCTGGACGACGGTCACGGCGGTGGCGGCGTTGGCCACTTGATGCGCGCCCAGCAGCGCTACCTGCAGGTCGGGCCAGCTTTGGCCGTCCAATCCGTAAAAATCAAAGCGGCCGCCGGTCCGGTCCAGTTGGCGCAGCTCGTAGCGGGTATCCCGGCCGACCTGCAGCAGGGGGGCGCCCTGCTGCTGGCATTCCTGCTGCAGCACCTGCAGCAGGGCTGGATCCTGCACGCCGGTCACCAGGGGTACGCCCTTTTTGGCGATGCCGGCCTTGTGCCAGGCGATCCGTTCCAGAGTGGGGCCCAGGGTTTCCAGGTGGTCATAGTGTACGGTGGTGACGGCGGCGGCCAGGGGCTGGATCAGGTTGGTGGGGTCAAAGCGTCCCCCGGCAATGACCTCGACGACGGCGCAGTCGACCTGGGCGGCGGCGAAATAGGCCAGGGCCAGGCCGGCCCAGATCTCCATATAGCTGGGGGTCCCTAGGGCGCATTCTCTGCGCATGCGCTCGATGGCCGGCCGGCAGGCCGCGACCAGGTCGGCAAAGGCCTGGTGGCTGGCCATGTGGCCATCGACGGTCCACAGCTCTCGCGGGCTCTGCAGGTAGGGGGAGGTATAGAGGCCGCTGCGCAGGCCGGCGGCCTGCAGGATGGCCGCCAGCATGGTCGCGGTGGAGCCCTTGCCCGAGGTACCTCCTATGTGCACGGTATGGTAGCGCTGCTGGGGGTCGCCCAGCAGGCGCAGCAGGTAGCGCATGCGCGGCATCCGCTGGCGCATGGTCTCGGTGTGCTCCTCCGGGCTCAGCCCGGGCAGGATGGCCGGCCCGGCCATGAAGGATTCGATGTAATCCAGCGCTTGCTCGTATGGGGATGGCTCTGCCATAGGGTCTCCGTTTTGTGTAACCTCTCGCCCCAATTGGATGCGGAATCGGGTGCTAGAACGTTATAACGTTTGAACGTTCCAACGTACTAACGTCTCAAGTGTCAACAATATCCGCTCCTCTCCGCGCTATCCGTTTAGCATCCGCTACCCACAACCGTCAAATCTCTTGTCCGGTCCCACCGCTTGCTCTTGATTGCTCCGACAACGTTTCAATGCAGTAACCGTCAACGTTTAACGGTCAACCTTCAACGGTTATAACGCCCATTGTACCAAAATCCTCCCCGGCTTTCAATTGCGCAACTGGCCAGAATGTAGTACAATGCGGGGGACAGTTTGGGCCGAGCGGAAAAGCGGCCCGGCCGCTGCGGCTTGGCCCCGGGTCCTCTACAAAAGCGAACGGCGTATGGCGTACATCTTGACATTGGCCAACCAAAAGGGCGGCGTGGGCAAGACCACCACCGCGGTCAACTTGAGCGCATTTTTGGCCGACCAGGGCTACAGCGTCCTGTTGGTGGATGCCGACCCGCAGGGGAATGCCACCACCAGCCTGGGCCTGGTCAAGACCGCCCTGCCGGCCACCCTCTACGAGGCCATGTTGGGCCAACTGCCGCTCGACCACGTGATCGTGCCCAGTGGCCGCAGTGGCCTGTACCTGGTGCCCTCCACCCTGCAGTTGGCCGGCGTGACCGTCGAGCTGCTGCAGCAGCAGGAACGCGAGCGGCGCCTGGCCCGGCTCTTGCAGCCCCATAGTGAATCCTACGACTTTATCTGTATCGACAGCCCGCCCTCCCTGGGGCTGCTGACGGTCAACGCCCTGGTCGCCGCCGCCGGTGTGCTCATCCCCCTGCAGTGCGAATACCTGGCCATGGAGGGCCTGGCCCAATTGCTGGGGACGGTGGAGCGGGTGCGCCAGCATCTCAATCCCGGCCTGCACCTGATCGGCATCCTGATGACCATGTTCGACCGGCGCACGCGCCTCTCGTTGGAAGTGCTGCAGGAGGTCCAGCGCCACCTGCCGGGCAAGATGTTCAACGCCCTGATCCCGCGCAACGTCCGCTTGGGGGAGGCGCCCAGCCACGGAATGACCATCTGGGAATACGACCAGCAGTGCCAAGGGGCGATGGCCTACCAGCTCCTGGGGCGCGAGTTCCTGGGGCGCCTGGGCATCTCGTCGGCCCCAGCGCAGCAGCACAAGGAGGGTGCCTATGTCTGAGCGCAGGCGATTGGGACGGGGGTTGGACGCGCTCATACCGGGGGGCTCTGGCGAGGCGGCCGGTGTGCGCGAATTGTCCCTGGACCAGATCAAGCCAAACCCGCGCCAGCCCCGCCAGCAGGACGACCCGGAGGCGCTGCGCGAGCTGGCCGTATCCATTACCGCCCATGGGGTGATCCAGCCGGTCATTGTGACCGAGGTGCCCGGCACTGTGCCGCCGACCTACCAGTTGGTGGCCGGGGAACGGCGCTGGCGGGCGGCCCGCCTGGCCGGCCTGGCGACCATCCCGGCCTTGATCAAGGAGCTTTCCCCCCGCCAGGTGCTGGAGCTGGCTTTGGTTGAGAATATCCAGCGCTCCGACCTCAACGCCCTGGAGGAGGCCGAGTCCTACCAGATATTGGTGGAGGAGTTTGGGCTCAGCCACGAAGAGATCGCCCGCCAGGTGGGGCGCAGCCGGCCGGCCGTCAGCAATACGCTGCGCCTGCTGCAGTTGCCGCAGGCCGTCCGCGAGCGCGTCCTAGCGGGCGATCTCAGCGCCGGCCACGCCCGCGCCCTGCTATCCCTGCCCGACCCGCGGGTCCAGGTCGAGGCTATGCGGCTGGCGCTGCAGCGCGGCCTGAGTGTGCGCCAGACCGAGGCTCTGGTGCGCCAAATGCAGCGGGAAAAGCCGGCCCGGCCGGCCCAACCGGCCGGCGCGGCCGAACTGGCGGCCCTGGAATCCCGCCTGCAGGAATCCCTGGGCACCCGCGTTTCCCTCAAGCACGGCAAAAAGGGCGGCCGCTTGACCATCTATTTTTACTCTGACGAAGAGTTGGAGCACTTGTTGGACTGGTTGATACGGGAGGCGTAGGGCCAAACGGGGCCCGAGAATCGAGAGCACAAGGAGGAAACGATGCCCTTGGTCAATTCGCGAGGCCTGTTCGAGCGGGCAGCCCGGGGGGGCTATGCCATCGGTGGGTTCAACGTCAACAATATGGAAATTCTACAGGGGATCGTCGAGGCGGCCGACGAAAAGCGCTCGCCCATCATTCTGCAGGTTTCGGCCGGCGCCCGCCGCTACGCCCGGCAGGAATACCTGGTCCACCTGGTCCAGGCGGCGGTGGAGAGCAGTTCCATCCCCATCGTGCTGCACCTGGACCACGGGGAGGATTTCGAGATCTGCCAGGCCTGTATCGATGGGGGCTTTTCCTCGGTCATGATCGACGGCTCGCGGCTGCCCTTTGAGGAGAACCTGGCCATGACCCGGCGGGTAGTCGAATACGCCCATCCGCGCGGCGTCACTGTCGAGGCCGAGTTGGGCCGGCTGGCCGGCATCGAGGACGACGTCTCGGTGGCCTCGCGCGACGCTACCTTTACCGACCCGGACGAGGCCGCCGAATTTGTCGAGCGCAGCGGCTGTGATTCCCTGGCCGTGGCCATCGGCACCAGCCACGGGGCCTACAAGTTCAAGGGCGAGCCCCGGCTGGACTTTGAGCGGCTGGAGCGGATCGCGGCCAAGCTGCCGCCGGACTATCCGCTGGTGCTGCACGGCGCCTCCAGCGTGCTGGAGGACCTAGTCGAAATCTGCAATCGCTACGGGGCCGAGATCCCCGGCGCCCGGGGGGTGCCGGAGGACATGATTGCGCAGGCCCGCCGGCTCGGGGTGCGCAAGGTTAACATCGACACCGACCTGCGCCTGGCCTTTACCGGGGCCGTGCGCCGGGTGTTTGCGGAAAAGCCAGGGGATTTTGATCCGCGCAAGTACTTGGGGCCGGCCCGCGAGGCGGTCAAGGGGGTGGTGCTGCGCAAGTTGGACGTCCTGGGCAGCCTGGGCCAGGCGGATTAGGCGAGGACCACTCCTATGGTTCCCGCACGCAGCGATAGCCGTGGCGGGGGTTGCCCCATCGCTTTGGCTGCCAGTCGATCGAGCCGGCATAGTTGACGTAATGGGCTTCCTCGCGGCTGTAGGCGTCGGCGGTCCAGTAATAGATGGGCGCTTGGTCGGGGGCCCAGAGAGGCGTCTCTTTGTCCGGTGTGATTCGGCAGTCGGCCTGCTCGGACAGACCATCCCAGGTACAGCCGGCGTTCTCCCCGTGTAGGGTCAGCGAGCGCACCAATTCGTCGGTGGTGGGCATACGCCAGATGTCCTGGGGTTCATCCATCAGGGTCAGCCCATCGTCGCCGAGGTAGCGGCAGAGGCCTGTGGTCCGCATGTCGACGACGCCGGCCGGCTGGTCCTGGTACTTTGCTGGCTTGTCTTCCGGATCCAGACCGAGCGGCGGCACGCCGTAGAAGGCCAGGCTGTTCCAGGAAGGGTAGCCTCCCCATTCCTGTTTCCAGTTCCACCCCGGCCCCAGGGGCGCCCAGACGAGGGTGACGCCGTTGCCCTCGACCAGGCGGGCGCCGCGCCCACCGTCGTCCTGGCGGCTGATGAGGGTGGGAACATAATAGATGCTCGCGCCAATGATGGCCAGCAGGGGTGGGGTCAGGGCCACGACGTAGCGCAGGTTGCGGCGGAGCCAGCTAGAGGGGGGGGGCTGGTCGGCCTGGCGTTGTCTGCGCCGCAGGCGGGCCTCGAGCAAAAAGAGCACGCCGATGAGCACCAACATGGCGCTGACGGGGAACCAGCTCAGTGCCCATTCCAGGTCCAGGCCGCCTTCACGGATCTCTTCGCCCCAACGCCAGTAGGTAAAGGCGCCGCCGAGGACAATGATGATCCAGCCGCCGACCCGCGGCCAGGTCAGGGCGACCAGGGTAAAAAGGATACAGATCGTCCCGGGGATGAGGTAGACCAGGTTGAGGGGAAAGTCCACCCCCCAGCCCTCGTAGTAGAATTCGCCAATGCTCCAAAAGGTCCAGAGCGTGGTGGCGACCATCAATAAAAACACGGCAATGTAACCGGGCAGGCGCTGCCAAAAACTGGGGCGGTCCATTTCGTCCTCCTTGTTCTGCGCTACGACTCCCTATTCTCACTTTATTCGAAACAGGCTCTTTTGTCAAGCACTCTATGGCCCAGTATCTCAACCCACTTTGACACACCCCTGGGGGCTGTGCTATAATCCAGGCAAGCCTTCCTGTGCCCGCCCTCTGACCGGCGGGCACAAATCTGAGAGCAAAGGATATGTCTGTGTCCAAGGGCTATTTTACGTTTGTGCTGCACGCCCACATGCCCTACGTTCGGCAGCCCGGTCAGGACGCCCACGGCGAACTGCCGCTGCACGAAGCGATAGCGGAAAGCTATATCCCGCTGCTCAACGCCTGCTATGATCTTCGCAAGGAAGAGGTTCCCTTTCGCCTGACGGTGGCCCTTCCTCCCATTTTGGTCGAACAGTTGGCCGATGTGGACGTGCTGGACCGTTTCGAATCCCTGTTGGTGGAAAAAAAGGCGCGCATTGCGGAGGATGTGGAGCAGTTTCGCTCCCTGGAGGCGCGCGGAGAGGATGAACGGGCCAGCCATCTGCTCTATCTGGCCCGTTTTTACGTCGATTGGTACGACAATATCCTGGAATCCTTTCGGGAGCGCTTTGGGCGCGATTTGGTGGCTGCATTTCGCATGCTGCAGGACGAAGGGCTGATCGAGATCATCACGGCGCCGGCTACTCATGCTTATTTGCCCCTCCTGGCGCGGGATTCCAGCCTCTATGCACAGATAAAAATGGGCGTAACCAGTTACCTGCGCCATTTTGGGCGCCTGCCCCGGGGCTTTTGGCTGCCCGAATGTGGCTATCGGCCGGCCTGTCGCGATTTACTTGGGGAATGCGAGGCCCTCCGGCCGGGTTTGGAAGAGTTTCTGGCCGAGTTGAACCTGCGCTATACCTTTGTCCCCGGCCAGATGATCGAGGATCTCGAGAGTGTGCTCCCGCAATCCCGCTTGCGGTCGTCTGCTCCAGCCCAGCAGCTGGCCGGGCCACCCACAGTTTTCCGGCCCTACTTGATCCAGTCCTCCAACGTGGCCGTGTTCGGTTGTGACGAGCGTGCCGGCCGGCAGGTCTGGTTGGCCCAGGAGGGCTATCCGGGCGACTATGTATACCGGGAATTTGCCCGGCGGGCCGAGAGCTCCGGTCTGCACTACTGGAGGATCAGCGGTGAGCAGGTCCCTCTCGAGGAGAAGTGTCTCTACGATCCCTACCAGGCTTTTCGCCAGGCCCAGCGGGACGCGGCCCACTTTGGGCAACTGATCTGCGAACATTTGCGGGGCTATCAGCGGCGTGGTGGCGAGCCGGGCATTGTGGTGGCCAGCTATGCCGCCGAGCTGTTGGGATATGGGTGGTTTGAGGGCATCCTTTGGTTAAAGGAGGTCTTGCTGCAGTTGAGCCGGCAGCCGGATATCCGCCTGACCACGGCCGGCGCCTACCTCAAGGAGCATCCGCCGTGCGAAGCGATTGCCCTGCCCGAGGTTTCCCCCCAGGAGGCGGAAGGTCCTTTTTGTTGGGTTAACCCGGCTACGGTCTGGATGTGGCCGCTCATTCACGAGGCAGAGCGGCGCATGGAGTTAGCCGTGGCGCGCTTTCCGGATGCCGATGGGGATCGCCTGGAGGTGCTCAAGCAGGCGGCGCGGGAATTGCTGCTGCTGCAGTGTGGGGACTGGCCCTTTTGGGTCGGCACGCAGCAGGGTGGTGCCTATGCGGCGCGTCGTTTCCAGGAGCACCTGGCTCGTTTTAACCGCCTGCTCCTGCTGCTGGATAAAGAGATCCTGGAGCCCCAGGATCGGCGCTTGATGCAGGAGTACCAGTATCTGGACAACCCCTTTTTGAATATGGACTATCGCTTTTTTGCCGCCCGTGGGGAGCAGGCCGGCCCGCTGGAGGGGATCTGATGCGCTGGTTGCGGCAGGATGCCTGGCCTGCCTGGGGCCTGTTGGTCTTGCTGGCCGCGCTTTTGGGCGTCAGCCTGGCCTACCAATACGAGACCGCCCACGTCATCGACGTGGGCGCATCCAGCGACCTGTTCTACCTGCAGGGCTTTCACGAGCGGGAACCCGTCTCGCCACAGGAGGCACAGGAGCGTTACCGTTGGAGTGAGGGCCGGGCCAGCCTGCATTTCCCCGGACTGGGCCGGAGAGCACGCCAGCTCTCCCTGCGCCTGCTGGCCTGGCGGCCGGCCGGCCAACCCCCGCCCACGCTGCAGGTGCGCCTGAACGGTCGGCCGCTGGCCGACTTGGTGGTGGGGCCCGAGTGGAAGGAGTATACCCTCTGGGTACCGGTCCAGTACTTTGATCTCAGTCGGCAAGAGGTAGAGCTGGAGGTGGAGCCCTTTGTTCCCGCCGAGGTCGGTGCGGGGGGGGATCCACGCGTTCTGGGCGTCGTCGTGAGCGAGGTGGCCCTGCTGCCGATCGGTGGCCCAGGCTGGTCCTGGGCCTGGCCGGCCTGGGACCAGTTGGCCTGGGCGCTGCTCTTGGCCCTGGCCCTGTACCTGGGTGGGATCGCGGTGGGCCTATTGCCGCGCTGGTCGGCGCTGCTGGCCGGCCTGGCCGTCGGGGGGTTGTCCACCTGCCTGGCCCTGTACCGGCTGCGCACAGCTCTCTACAGCCACCGCCTGGCCCTGTTGGCGCTGCTGGGCCTGCTGCTGCTGCCGCTGCTGCGCTGGCTGTTCCGGCGCGTCTTTGCCTGGGGGCGGGTCCCCCTGGCCGAAAGCGAGCTGCGTTTGCTGCTGGCCCTCTTTTTGTTCGGCTTTTTGCTCAAGGCCGGCGGCCTGCTCTACCCCTACAGCGTGGCCTGGGACCTGCGCTGGCATTTGGAAAAGTCGCAGCGGGTGGTCTCGGGCCGGCTGGATGAACTGTACCAACCGGGCTATTTTTCCCAGGAGGTCATGCCGCCCGAATGGGGGGGCGTCGAGGAACGGCCCATGATCCCCTACTCGCCCTATTACCACATCACGGCGGCGGCCTTTTTCTTTCTGCCCTGGCGCCCCTACGACACGGCCAACGTGCTCAGTGTGCTGCTGGACGTGACCAAGCCCATGCTGATCTACTTTTTGGCCTGCCGGCTGGGCCTGTCCCGGCGGGCCGGCCGCTGGGCGGCTATACTCTACGCCGTGCTGCCGGCTACCTTTTTGCTGCACGCCTGGGGCAATACGCCCACGCAGACGGGGTTGTGGTGGACCTTGGCCGCGACCTGTTATATCGTCGGGGGTTGGGAGCGGCTCAAGCAGCCGCGCACCTGGGCCGGCCTGGCCCTTTTTCTGCTGGGGGCCCTGCTCTACTATACCGTGACGGCCGCCTTTATGGGGATCTTTGTCCTCTTGCTGCTGTTGGGCCTGGCCCTCAACGGCCGCCGGCTGAACGCGCGTCCCCTGGGCGCAATCCTGTTGGCCCTGCTGCTGGCCGTCGGCCTGGCCACGCTGATCTATTACGGCCAGTACATCCGGCCCATCGTCGAGGTGACCCTCCCTTATTTCCAAAAGCTGGCCCGGGAGGGCGGGGGCGGGGGCGTGGTGCCCGTGCCCTGGTCGGTGTACCTGCGCCAGCACCTGGAGCGGCTCTCCAGCCTGCGCTACGGTCTGGTCTGGCCCATGTTTCTGGGCCTGGCCGGCCTGGTGGTGGGCCGAAAGCACTGGCGGCGGCCGCTGCCGCGCTGGCTGCTGCTGGCCTGGTTCGGCAGCGCCTTTGTCTTTTTCATCGTCGGCTTTCGGGTGGACATGGTGGACAAGGAGATCTTTTACGCCATGCCGGCCCTCTGTCTCTGCGCCGGCCTGGGCCTGGACTGGCTCTGGCGGCGGGGCCGGGCCGGCCGGCTGCTGCTGGCCGCGTTTTACCTCTTTCAATTGGCCGCCTCCCTGCAGACCTGGATCTATCGCCTCTCCACCGTGATCCAGGAGTGGTACGCCCACGACCTGCCTATTGTGGGTCTGTAAGAGTTGCACCCCAGCCCGCCCTGTAGTACAATGCCTCCGAGCGCAACGAGGAGGCAGACCGCTTTGAACGCCGCCAACGCACTGCGAAACGCCTGGTTCCGGTTCTGGCCCTGGCTGGACCGCCACAGCGTCCGGCTGTTGGTGCTGCTGCTCCTGCTCTTTGTGCTGGTCTTTTCCCTCGCCGCGGTGCGCAAGGTACAGCTATTTCGGGTCGGCTTTGACGTGGCCCTGATCCACCAGGCCGTTTGGAACACCACCCAGGGGCGCTTTCTCGAGACCCACGCCTACGATTTTACCGACAACCTGTTGGGCACCGACTCGTTCTTTATGGCCGCCTGGCTGGCCCCCTTTTACGCCCTGGTGCCGTCGGTCTATACCCTCTTGGTGCTGCAGATGGTCATTGTCGCCCTGGGGGCCGTGCCGCTCTACCTGCTGGCCCGGGAGCGCTTGGGGCCGGCGCTGGGCCTGCTCACCGCCGGCCTCTACCTGGCCTACCTGCCGGTGCAGTACGGCAGCCTCTACGAGATCCGCTTTCGCATGATGGCCATGACCTGGCTCTGCTTTCTGCTCTATTTCGTGGAAAAGCGGCGCTATTGGGCGGCGCTGCCCTTTCTCTTCCTGGCGCTGAGCTGCCGGTTGGATACGGTGGTCGCCGTGGCCATGGTCGGCCTCTATGCCCTGCTGCGGCGCCGGCGTTGGGCTCTCGGGCTCACCCTCATCCTCGCCGCCGTCGGCTGGTACCTGGCCATGAACCATTGGATACTGCCCCACTATAGCACGCGCAGCGGATACATGTTTGCCGATCACTACCTGCCCTTGGGCAATAGCCCGGCCGAGATACTGCACACGGCCCTGCGCGACCCGCTGCTGGTGCTCCAGGTCATGTTTACGCCGCGCAAGCTCGGCTATCTCTTTCAACTGGGCCTGCCGCTGCTCTTTTTGCCCCTGCTGCACCTGCCCTCCCTGATCTGCCTGCTGCCGCTCCTGCTGCTCAACCTGCTCTCCAACCGGACCATCCAGACCGACATCTATCACCACTACCAGGGCCTGCTGGTGCCCTTTTTGCTGGTGGGCCTGATCCATTCCTGGGCCTGGCTGGCGCGCTGGGGACCCCGGGAAGAGGGGGGGACGGGCCGGCGGAAGCCCCGCCCGCCCAAGGGGCGCTTTTGGTTTCGCCTCTCGCTCCAGGACCGGCGGCGGGCCATCGGCCTGGCCCTGCTGCTGCTGTCCGTATTGAGCAACCTGTTCTATTACAACCCCCTGCCGCCGCTGTTGTTGGACCGGCCGCCGGCCCGTACCCGGATGGCCCTGGCCCTGATCGAGCGTATCCCGCCCGGGTCCCCCGTGGCGGCCAGCAACCTGCTGGCGCCGCACGTTCCCGTGCGCCGGGACATTTTCCTGCTGCCCGGCGGCGATTTCCACTATGCCTACAAGCCCGAAGAGCGGGCCGACTATATCCTCCTGGACCTGCAGAGTGAGCGCGGTGCGGAGGAGGCGGCCCTGCTGGCCCAACTCTTGGCCGGCCCGGACTGGCGCGTCGAGGCCCGGCAGGACGATTACGTCCTGCTGGCGCGGGCGCGCTGAGGGGGCCTCGATGTCGGATTCACTGCGCAGCCGGGTTTCCGGGGCCATGTTTTGGAACACGGTCCTTTTTCCGCTCAAGGCGGTCATTTCCTTCGCCGCCTCGCTGGTCGTCGTCAACGGGCTCAAGGTGTCCGGCTTTGGCACCTACAGCAGCCTGCTGGCCGCCGCCACCATCATCGGCCAGTACACCGACCTGGGCGTGGAGCGCACCCTGCCCAAGTTTCTGCCCGAGATCGAACTGCGCTTTGGCCGGAGGGGCGTGCGCCTCTTTTTGCAGTGGGTGCTGGGCTTCAAGTTGATCACTTATGTGCTGATCTTGACCGCTCTGCGCACCTGGGCGCCCTTTTTCGCCGACTTTTTCGACCTGCCCGGTGGCGGGGGCGGGCTCATCGCCATCCTGGGCGCGCTGGTGGTGCTGGGCTCGCTTTCCAACATTATGGTGCAGATACTGATCACCTTTTTCAAGCAAAAGGTGACCAACCTGTTGGACATCCTGACGGCCCTATTTCAGCCGATCCTGACCGCCGTGCTGGTGCTGCTGGGCTATGGCGTCTTTGGGGCGGTGCTCTCGCTGTTGGTGACCACGGTGCTGATCCTGGGCCTGCAGTTCTGGCAGGCCTGGCGGGCCGGGCGGGAGCTAGCTCCTTCGCGAGAGAGGGTCCATCCGCGGGATGTGTGGTCGCTCTGGCCCCGTTTCTGGCCCTACGGGCTGCTTATCTATCTGATCAACGTCTCCAGCACGATCTATGAGCCCGATTTTGCCCTGGTGGTACTGGCGGGCCTGGGCGACACGGCGGGCCAGGCAGTGCTGGCGCTGGGGGTCAAGTACGTGCGCGAGTTCATCCGCTTTCTGGTGGCCCCCATCACCGGGGTGCAGGTGCCGCTCTTTGCCCGTCTCTTTGTGCGCGGGAGTCGCCCCGCCCTGCAGCAGGCCTATGGCAGCTTTATGCGCCTGCTGCAGTTGGCCCTGCTGCCGGCCGGCGTGGGCCTGGTCCTCTTTTCGCGGGGCTTGATCCAACTGCTCTACCTGGAAGAGTTTGCCGGGGCGGCGGGGGTGGCTGTGATCCTGGTCGGGGGGATGTTCCTGGATTCTATGCTGGGCAGTGTGCCCCACAACATCCTGATGTCCTACGAGCGCTACCGGCCGGTGGTGACCTCTCGCCTGTTCATCCTGGCCACGGTGCCGCTGTTGTTCTGGATGGCGCCGCGCTACAGCGCCCTGGGTTTGGCCTGGGTCATGGCCCTGGCCCGTCTGGGCGGGGCGGCGATCGTGCTGGCCTACGCCAGCCGGGTGCTGCGGCTGCGCTATCCCTGGGCCTTTTTGGGACGGGTGGCAGGGGCCTCGGCGGCCTTTGCCGTGGTGCTGCTGCCGCTGCTCTGGGCCGGCCGCTGGGGGCTCTTTGACACGGTGCTGCCGGCTAGTACCCTGGAGCGGGTGCAGGGCGTGCTGGTGCTGGCCGGCCTGGCCCTGTTGGGCGTGGCCGTCTTTTTGCTGGTCTTTCGGCGCCTGGGCGGCCTGGAGCCGCAGGATCTCGAGCGCCTGCAGGAACTGCGCTTTCCGGGCAAACGCTGGCTGTTGCGCTGGCTGTACTAGCGCGTTAGCACGTTACACGTTTTCACGTTGGAAATCCGGAGCATTTAAGGTTGCGGTGGACCAACCCGGCGCAAATTTGCAAAAGTGTATGCTTGTAGAGGTCCCCAGCCGTGTTATAATGGAGATAGGAGGAATTTATGAGATCGCGATTCCCCAAAGGCGTTTCTGTGCTGCTCCGGATCCTGGGTCTGCTCTGCGGCCTGCTGACGGCCCTGGCGGCGCGGGACCTGCTGGCCTGGCTCCTGGCCCGGCCCAAGATCCGCCTGCCGGCCCTGGCCTGCCTGCTACACGAGGTGGCCATCAATGGGCCGGGCATCCTGCGCCGCGCGGTCAACGATTTCAGCCTCTGGCGCCTGATCGAGTACCCCGTGATCACTCAAATGCTCGACCTGCAGCCCGGGGCATGGGTTCTGGACATCGGATCGGGCACCTCGTCCTACCCGCTGATGCTGGCCCGCGAGGGAGCGACCGTGGTGCTGGCCGAGCTGGACGAGGAGCGGGTGCGCTGGCAGCGCGACAAGCTGGCCGCGCAGGGAGGGATCCGGGGGACCATGTACCCTGTGGTGGCCGACGCGACGGCCCTGCCCTTCCGCGATGCGGCCTTTGGCAGGGTCAGCGCCATCTCTTCCATCGAGCACATCCCCGACGACCGCGCCGTGGGGCGCGAGATCGGCCGGGTGCTGCGGCCGGGGGGCGTCGCCGCCATCAGTGTGCCCTATACCTTTGGCGAGCGAGAGAGCTTTTTCGCCGGCATCCGCGATTTCGCGCGGGTGGGCCGCAACGAGTTCCGCCAGGTGGGCAAGGGCGGCCTGGTCCGTTTCTACACCGACGACGACGTCGAGCAGCGCTTTGGCCCGCCCGTGGGCTGCCATATCACCGAGCGGTGCTATTTCGGCCGCCGCATCCTCAACGACGGCTATCACGAGACCCGCTTGACCCGCTATTGGAACACCCTGGTGCTCAAGGACCTGCTGCTGGCCTGGACGGTGCACCCGCTGGAGGAGGCGCTGCTGCGGCACACGGAACCCTTTGACGTGATGTTTCGCCTGGAACGCGCGAGAGACTAGACCCTTGAACATTCTATATTTTATCGGCGCCTATGGCCGCCAATACGCCGCTAACGAGATCCACTACGAACTGGGCCGCGAGTTTGTCCGCCAGGGCCATTCCTGCCGCGTCCTGGCCCCCATCACCCGCCGCGATCTGGGCGAGCAGCCGCTCTGCTTTCAGGACGGCGAGGTGGCCGTGGAGCGTTTTCTGGTCGACGCCGGCTATTGGCCGCGGTTTTTGAACCGCCTCTCCTGGCGCCTGTTTCGCTATCCCTACTTTTTGCAGGGCCTGCTGCAGTACCGGCGCCTGCTGCGCCGCCACCCCGAGATCGACGTGGTCCACGCCGACGCGGTCTATCCCATGGGCGCGATCGCCGCGCTCAGTGGCTGTCGCGCGCCGCTGGTGCCCAGCGTGCACGGCGGCGACGTCATGGCCCTGCCCGGCTATGGCTACGGCCGCTTCGCCCTGGTCCGCGCCCTGACCCGGCGGGCCTTTCGCCGGGCGGCCGTCGTGCGGATCAACTCCCCGCTGATGGCCGAGCTGTCCCGGGAGCGGGGCTGTCCCCCGAGCAAGATCCACCTGCTCGAGGTCAACATCGGTGACCGCTTTTTCGAGGCTCCCGCTGCCGACCTGCCGGCCCGGCGGCGGGAGGCCCGCGCCCGCGTCTGCGCCGACCTGGGGCTGGCGCCGGAGGCGTTTCTGCTGCTCAGCCTGGGCCGGCTGATCCCGCTCAAGGGGGTGGAGGAGGTGGTCCGGGCGGCGGCCCACCTGGCCCGTACCGTGCCCCAGGCCCACACCATCGTGGCCGGCCCGGGCCGCAGCGTGCCCGGCCTGGGCGACTATGGTGCCTATCTGGCCGAGTTGGCCGCCTCGCTGGGGACCGCCGAAAGCGTCACCTTTGCCGGCGAACTCGAGTACGAGCAGGAGGTCCCCCGCTTTCTGGCGGCGGCGGACCTTTTTTTGAGCCCCTCCCACCTGGAGGGCCTGAACCGGGTGGTGGCCGAGGCCGGCGCGCTGGGCACCCCCTCGGTTGTGAGCCAGGGAACGGGCATTGCCCCGCTGGTGCAGGAGTTGGGTGCCGGCCTGGTGGTCCCGGTGGGCGATGTGGAAGCGTTGGCCGGCGCTGTGGCCCGTCTGGCTTGTGACGCGGTTGAGCGCCGGCGCATGGCCGAGCGCAGCCGGGCGCTGGCCGAGCGCTTTCGCTCGCGCGCGGTAGCGCTGGGGCTGCTGGAGTTGTACCGGCTGGCCATTGAGCAGGAGTCAGACTAATCGTGCCTTACCCATTACGCTTTACTTTAGTTTCCGCTAAAAAGTGACAAAAGGTCTCACCTGTGGTAAAAAGATTGTATCCAAGCAATCTAGCCACGAGGTGAGACCAT
>JAFGKG010000169.1 GCA_016928715.1 Chloroflexia bacterium | reverse complement strand
GACGATGGCAAGAAAGATCAACTGCTCGGACGTATAATAGACGCCCTGGTGCAGGACGGTAAAGACCAGGGCAATCAGGACGTTCGAGAGCAGTCTCCCAAAGAACGGTTCGACTTTGCGCAGGAACAAGCCGCGGAACAGGATCTCTTCCAGGGCGCCGTTTGCCAGGACGATGAGCAGCACCCAGGGCGTCCATGGCAGCACCCTGGACAGGGTCAGGTCCTGGCCTCCAAAGAGTAGCTCGGCCGTCGGGATGGCGCCTGCACAGGCGACGATGAAAGCAGTCCCGCCAATGACGAGGCCCAGTTTCAGTTTGCCTCTCTGGAGATAGATCGAGCCCAGGCTGCCGCCGGAAAGGCGGGTAAAGACAACGACGGTGCCGACGATGACAAAAAAGTCGTTCACTTTGAGAAAAGCCCAAGCGGCCGGCGTAGCGTCGCTCACGTGCAGGCTGTCCAACAGGAATCGGCCAAAGACCCAATCCAGCGAGATCGCGGCGAAGAGGATGAAAAGGCCAAACATGACCTGCCCGAACTTGTGGCAGCGCTCGCTCCGGCGAACCAACAAAGATACGACCAGGAGAAGCAGGCTCAGGCCGGCCCGCCAGAGATAGTTGTCGACCCGGTCAACGATCCATTGACTTCCCCACGGATTAAAGACAACGATGGCTATGCCGCCCATGAATACAAAGACCAGGGCCAGGACAGTCCGCTCGATCCATTCCCTTGGCGAACGCCGATTGTTTTTCATCGCTATCCTCCCAGCATCGAGCTATCACGACAGGAATAAAATACAAATGATTGGCTAGATGTCTTGGCAAAGAGAGTTTACTGTTTTTCCAACACCTTTCTCATGGGCTGGATCTTTAAGCCTCGTCCCTCGAAACTCCATCCTGTTCGCACCCCGGTCGACCGCTTGTAACCCATCGCCAGGTAGAAGGGAACCGCGTACAGCGTTGCCGCAACGCGAATGATCGTCACGCCTTGCCGCAGGCTCTCTTGCTCGAATCGCTCGACCAGCTTGCGCCCGATCCCCTGCCGGTGATGGTCTCCGCGGACAAACAAGCTCCCCAGTCGCTCCTTTCTGCCCCGCAGCACGCCGACGATTTCCCCATCCGCCTCGGCGACGTATACCATGGCGGACTGGATGACCTGGGCAATCGCTTGTTGATGCAGTTTCTGCTGTGAGCGCGCGTGCCGAAAGGGCCCCAAGAACAGGCCTAGTTCATCGGGCGGTACGAAGGAAAGGTTGAACTCGCTGTACGTGTCGGCGATGAGCTTGCCGACCTCTGGAGCATCGCTTTCCCTATAACGGCGGATTGTTGTCATTCGCGCTCCTTTGGGTGCCCGATAGGACTTTACTGTCGGGCTCTCCCTTGGATACTCTAGGGCGTCACCTCAAGTGACGCCTGCATCCCCCACAATCTCAAGCCCGTCGACCTGCTCCAGTAGCACTCGCAGCGCCCGCCGTACGTTGGGATGATAGTCAGTGATCAAAATTCTCACTCTTGGATCGGACCGAACGCAAGGGAACGCATTTGCTCTTCGATTTCCCGCACCCGGCGCCGCCACTGCCCCATTTCCGCCTTTTCTACGCCGTGCAGTTGGCAGAGCACGAGCAGGTTCTCGGCCAGGCCGGGAAAGTCCGGGGCCTCCTGCCAGACCTCGTAGAGCAGTTCGATGGCTTGCTCGCTGCCAATGCTCTCCAGGGTCATGGTATGCATTTCGTCCAGGGACTGCTGCTCCTCGATCCAGTCCAGGAGGGTTTGCTCCGAACGGCGGGTGGGGATCTCGGCCAGCACGCCGGTCAGGTAGATCTGCCGGGCCGTGTCGTCCTCGCGAATGCGCCGGGCGATGGGGGCGACTGCCGGCGGCCCGATGGCCGAGAGGGCCTCGCTGCAGGCTTCCAGCATGTAATCGCCCTGGTCGTCGTAGATGCTCTCGATCAGTACGGGCACGGCGGCGTCGCAGCAGCCCGGATAGCGCCGGGCCAGTTGCGCGATGGCCTGGGCAATACGGATCTCGCCCCAGTTCCCCGCCTCGGGGTCGAGCCGTTCGATCACCTGCGGGGCGATCTCGGGACCCCTTTCCACCACGCGCTCGATCACGTCCGGCAGGACGTGCCGGCGGTTGTCGCCGAGGATATCCAGCAGGGCCGCCGTTTTGTCCTCGGCCGCCTGCAAAAAGGCCTCGTCGTCGCGGTCCAGTCTGAGCTGGGCCAGCAGGGCCATCCCCAGGGCATGTTCGCGGTCGCGCAGTTTCCCTGGCCGAGGCTTCCCTTCGGCCAGGGCCTCCAGCAGGAGCAGCGCGATCAGGGTGCGGTGGCGATAGCCGCTGGGGCGGCGGCCGGCCTCCCAGTCCGCCCGCCAGGCGGCCACGTCGTTTCCGCGCCGGCGGACGATTTGCCGGGCGAGTTCCAGGAACGTGGGAAAGGCGTTCTCCTGCTCGTACAGGGCCTCCTGGAGTCGCTCCTGGGTGGCTTCGTCCCAGGGCAGGTCGCTCCAGAGCCAGCACTCGATCCATTCCAGGGTGTGGGCAAGGCCTTGGGGAAGTTTCTGGGCCAGTTCCTTGGCCAGTCGCTCGACCCCGGCCGCATAGGAAAAGGCCTCCAGGTAGTGTTCGGCGTCCGCCTCCGTGGTGCGGTACTGCCGGACCAGGCGGAGGATATCCTCGGGCAGGGCGGTCCACAGCAGGGCGTTGAGCCCGTAGTGCCGGCCCAGAGCATCCCGGGCAAAGTGCTCGTGGAGCTGCCAGAGGATTCGCCGGGCCTCCTCCCCGCCCAGGTAGCCGAGAGCCTCCAGGATGCGCAGGATCTGTCCGGAGCCGAACCGCCCGGGATCCGCGGCCATGCGTTCCAGGCGTTCGAGCAGCAGGGGTAGGACCTCCCGCTGTCCCAGTTGGGCCAGGGCCAGGGCCGTGTATTCAAAGTTCTCCTCGCGGAGCCGGGGCAGCCGCTGCAGCAGGCGGGGGCTGTAGCGCTCCCCCTGTCCCGTTTTGGCCAAAAAATCGGCCGCGAACATGGCCACGGCAAAGTTGGGGTCGTCCACAAGTTCGACCATGACCTCGCCGGCCCGCTGGGGGAAACGCTCTATCAAACGTTGCTGGGCCCAACGGCGCACGGGCGCGTCGGGGTGGTCGATCCAGCGGACGATCTCGTCCCAGGTCCAGAGCAGTTGGTCCAGGTCGCGGTAGCGCTGGGCCAGCCGGCGATTGATCTCTTCCAGTTCCAGGTCGTCGGGGTCGAATTCGCCGCCGATCCATTCCAGGTAGCTCTCGTGTTCGGGATGGTCGGGATCCTGGAGGGCCTCCAGGAATTCCCGATAGCCCCAGACGCCGCCCACGTCCTCCGGCGGGCAGGCGCCCCGGCCCTCGATGCAGCGGGGGATGTCCTGTTCGGTCTCTGGGGGCAGGATTTCTTCCAGCAGCAGCGTGTGCATCCAGCTATCGCCAAAATCGTATTCGTAGTCAAAGAGGGCGCCCGGGCTGGAGGCGACCTGCTCCAACTGCACCAGCCGTTCGTCCAGTTCGCCCATGGGCTCCAGGTCGGGATGGATCGGTGCGTAGCGGGTGGTCCCGACGATGAACTGGTGCAGGTGGTAATCCTGCCAGCCCATAACGATCTGCAGGACATGGTGCAGTTCGTCCAATCCCACGTCGCTGTGCACCAGCAAGCGCCGCCAGATGGGCGGCTGGCTGTGCTGCAGGATGACCTTGATCTGGTAAATGGGGGCGGGGGACTCTTTCATGACTCTCCTTGCAGCCGTTTCCGGGCGTAGGCCAGTCCGTCCTGCAGCGAGCGCCGGGTCTGTAGTCCCTCCATCTCCAGGCCCAGTTGGACCATCGTTCGGGCGACCTCGGCGCGGATGCCCACCAGGATCGTCTCGCAGCCCAGCAGGCGGACCGCCCGCACGGCCTGGACGAGCAGGTTGGCGACCATGGTGTCCACCACCGGGATGCCGGTGACGTCGATGAGCAGGACCCTGGCCCGCTCTCGGGCCACCGCCTGCAGGATCTCGTTGGTGATGCTGCGGGCCCGCTCGCTGTCGATGCCCCCGACCAGTGGCAGGATGAGCACCCCCTCCATGACCGGCACCAGGGGGGCGGAGAGTTCCTGGACCGTCTCGGCCAGTCTGGCCTGTTCCTCCAGCGCCTGGCGGACGCGCTCCTGTTCGGTGACGTCGCGCAGGGTGAGCAGGGAGCCCACCCGGTGGCCGCGCTGATCCTGGATGGGGCCGGCGCTGACCACCAGGACGCGCTGCTGTAAGTGCAGGAGCTGGCTGTAGGACTCGCCGCTTTTTCCCTGGGCCAGCCAGGCTTCCAGCTTGTCCATATCTTGACCGGCCTGCTCCCAAAGGGGGGCCAGTAGGGTGGTCGGGGATTGGTCCAGGACCGTGTCCGCGTCGGTTCCACTGAGCTTTTCAAAGGCCCGGTTGGCCTGTTGGACCAGGCCCCGGCGGTCGCAGATGAGCATACCCTCGTTGGCGCTTTCAAAGACGGCTGAGAGGGTCACCTCGGCCGGCAAAAAGATGCGGTAGCGGGCGGCGACGACGGCAAAGACGGCCGAGAAAAAGAGAGGGTTCAGGGTGGGGGTGAGTGGGTGGGCCGGCAGCAGGGGGTTGAGCCCGCCCGAGACCAGCAGGGAGATGAGCAGCCAACCAATCGGGGCCCTCTCGCCGCGGGGGGCGCGGAACCAGGCCGCTACCAGCAGGCCTATGGCCAGGGCGATCCCGCCAAAGAACCAGGCCATGAGCATGGCGCTCTGCGGGCCGGCCATATAGACGTCGGTGGGGATGTAGCCCTGGCCCAGCATCCCGCCGGGCAGGGCGACAAAATAGCACTGCTCGGTGCAGATGTCGGTGACGACGACGGCGGAAAAGGCCAGGCCCAGTGCCAGCAGCAGGGGCAGGCCGTACCAGCGCAGGAGATGGCGCCGGAAGTAGAGGGCCAGCACGATGGCGCTCAACAGGCTGCCGTTTAGGCAAAAGACGGTGATCACGATGGTCGCCGCCGAGATACTGGCCAATGCCATCGAGGGGGTGGTGGACATGACCAGGATGGCGCAGGTCGAAATGGTCAGGCTGAACATATAGAGGGCAAAGAGGCGGTTGGCCGCGCCGCGGGGGTTCTGCAGCAGGACATAGACCGCCAGGGCGACTAGAACAACGATGGGGAAAAAGAGAAGATAGGCTGTGGCCACAAGACCTCCAAAGGCAATTTGCTCTATTCCATCTGGCGACGCAGGCGGCGCATGTCCTCGGCGGTGACATGTTCTTTGCCTTCCTGGCGGAGCTGTTTTTCAATGGCCCGGCGGACGTTCTTGCGAAAGAGGCTCGGTACTTCTCGCAGTAGCGCCTCTGCCTCCGCCTCCCAGGACAGCGGTGCCTTGTCCTTTTCCGCCTCCAGATCGGGCCGGATGGGCAGCGAGAGCGGTTCTCCCGTCGGGCAGAAAAAGTAGTGTCCTGACTCGTAGCCGAAAAAGATGGCCAGGTCGGCCTGGCTCAGGCGTTCCCGCTTGTCCATTTCGAGCAGGTCCTCCTCCATTACGGCGTGGACCATGGTGGCGATCAGGTTGCCCTGGTGGGGGGTGGGATAGATGATCTGGTCCAGGATGCATTCCACGCAAAAGATCGCTTCCTGCAGGCGCGGCACCTCCACCTTTTCCGAGGGGGCTAGGGTAAAGCGGGTCAGCGCCAATTTGTCCACCTCGTCGGGATGGTTCCGGCCGACGGCGAGTACGTCCTTGAGGAAGGCCTGGGGCACGTAGTTGAGGACAAACTCACCGGTTTTCTGGATGTTCTTGAGGGTGCCGGAGGTGTGCCGGCACTGCACGACGATCTGGGGTTTGCTGCGCGGGCTGCTCCAGGGAAAGACGAGTGAATAGGCTCCCAGGTTGGGCCTGCCGTCGTGGTCTTGGGAGGTAATCACACAGACCGGCATGGGGTAAGGCAGGACGTCCTCGTACCAGTTCGTGCGCAGTTCGATCGGGCGTTTCATAATACCTCCAGCTTGCAAAAAAGAGGCCAACGGAAAGGCCTGCCACTTTACTTCCCCCACCCACCTGACCAGCCCTTCCGCTGGACCTCAAATTTCTTGAGCCAGAGCTATTATACTATAATATGCCGGCTGGGGCAAAATCAGGATTGTACCACCGTCTCCCGGGCCCGCTGCCGGCCCTTTTCGGTCAGGGCCAGGTGTCCGTCCTGCTGGCGGACCAGGCCGGCCCGCCGGGCCATCCCGATTACCCGCCCGGCAAAGGCCGGGTCCCAGCGCATGTGTTCGTGCATGTGCTCGATCCGGCTCTCCTCCACGCTCTCGGGCAGGCCCTCGTGGTTGAACAGGTGGATGGCCAGCATGTGTTGGGCGAACTGCCAGCGTTGGCGGGAGCGGCGGTGGGCCTGGGCCAGCAGGCCGCGTTCGGGGGCCAGCAAAAGGACCAGGCCAAAGAGCAGGCCGGCCGTTGTGGCCATGGAGCCGGCGATGGAGGCGTCCAGCCACATGGCCAGCCAGAAACCACCGAGGGCGCTGAGGGCCGCGCCGCCGGCGCTGAGGGCGAGCATGGTCGAGAGCCGGTCGGTCAACAGGTAGGCCGCCGCCGGCGGGGCGATCATCAGGGCCACCACCAGCACCGAGCCGACGGCGTCAAAGGCCCCCACGGCGGTGACCGAGACCAGCCCCATCAGGCCATAGTGCATCAGGGTGGGCGCAAAGCCCAGCGCGGCGGCCAGGCCGGCGTCGAACGTGGCCAGCTTGAGTTCTTTGTAAAAGAGCAGGATAAAGAGCAGGTTGAGCAGCGCGATGGCGCCCATCAGGTAGAGAGATTTTGGCCCCAGGTCATAACCGCCCAGTACCAGTCGGTCAAAGGGAGCGAAGGCCAGTTCGCCCAACAGTACGGCGTCGGTGTCCAGGTGCACGTTGCCGGCGTAGCGCGAGATGAGAATGACGCCCAGGCTAAAGAGCAGCGGAAAGACCAGGCCGATGGCGGCGTCCTCCCGGACCAGGCGGCTGCGGTGGAGCAGTTCGACCAGGCCGACCGTCAGCAGGCCCGTGGCGCTGGCCGCGATCAGCAGCCAGGGGGAGGCCAGGTCCTCTACGACAAAAAAGGCCAGGACAATGCCCAGCAGGATGGCATGGCTGATGGCGTCGCTCATCAGGGCCATGCGGCGCAGCACTAAAAAGACCCCCGGCAGGGCGCAGGCCACGGCGACCACGACGGCGATGAGCTGGATCTCGATCACGGGTGCGCTCATGGGCGGACCTCCCGCTTTCGACGGGCCAAGGACATGTGCTGGCGACATAAAGTGAAAAGTCTGGCCACTGTCATAGCCTCCGCTCCTGGGCCAGCGTGCGGGCCTGAGCCAGCCCGGCCGGGGTCAGGGCCCATTGGCCCTCCCCCGTGGAGCGGGCCCAGTCGCGCTGTTCCAGCGCACGCAGGCTGCTCTCAACCCCGCCCTGGCCGGCGCTCATGGCGCGCAGCGCGGCCGAGCTGTGCGCGTGATCCGGCTGCTCGTGTTGGGAGGCCAGGGCATAGAGGTCCAGCAGGACGGCCTCCAGGCGCAGCCGGCGGCGGTTGCGTTGTTGGCGAAACCAACGCCAGAGCAGGCCGCGGTTGGGGGCCAGTGCCAGCGAGAGCGCCACGATGGCGCTGATGCAGAGCACGATGGTGGGCCCGGTGGGCATCCGGGCGAGGCTGCTGCTGATGAGGGCCCCGCTGACCCCGGCCAGCGCTCCGAACAGGGCGGCCAGGGCGATCATGCCCCCCAGCCGGTCGGTCCACTGCCGGGCGGCCGCGGCCGGCGCCACGACCATGGCGCTCATCAGGACGACCCCGACCGTCTGTAGTCCCAGCACGATGGCGATGACCAGCAGGGAGGTCAGGAGGACGTCCAGCAGACGGATGGGCAGGCCCAGGCTGGCCCCAAAGCTGGGGTCAAAGCTGAGCAGTTTGAACTCTTTCCAGAGCAGGCCGGTCACCAGCAGGACGACGGCGCTTAGGGCGGCCATGGTGATGACGTCGCGTTCCAGCAGGGCCGCGGCCTGGCCAAAGAGAAACGTGTCCAGGCCGGCTTGGGCCGCCTGGGGCTGCTTTTGGATGTAGGTCAACAGGAGCAGGCCAAAGCCGAAAAAGACGGCCAGGATCAGTCCCTGGGCGCTGTCTTCTTTGAGGCGGCTGCTGTTGACAATGCGCATGACCAGCAGCGTGCCCAGCCAGCCGGCGATGGCGGCTCCAAGGATCAGGATCAGGGGGGCCTTGCTCTGGGTGAACAAAAAGGCCAGGGCGATGCCCGGCAGCGCGGCGTGCGAAATGGCGTCGCCCAGGAGGCTCTGCTTGCGCAGCACGGCGTAGGCGCCCAGCGCCCCGCTGACCGCGCCCAGCGTGGCGG
>JAFGKG010000168.1 GCA_016928715.1 Chloroflexia bacterium | reverse complement strand
TCTCGATGGGCCGGCAGGGGTAGACCAGGTCGCCGTTGGGCATGACCCGGGGGATCAGGGTGGGATAGCAGGAATAGGGCGTCAAGTCGAGCAGGGTGCGCAGGTAGGCCCGGCTGGCCAGGATCGGGGCGCCCTGCCGTTTCAATTCCAGCAGGCGCCGCAGCAGGGCCTTGTATTCCGGCGAGACGAGCAGATCGTAGTGGGGCCAGTTGTGCACGGCCTGGGGCGAGAAGGAGATCAGGACGTCGTGCTGCCGGCAGAACTCCAGCAGCGCCTCCGCCTCGCCCAGGCCCTGGGGGGTGAGCACGCAGTTGAGGATGAGGCGAAAGCCCCATTCGCGCTGGCGGCCGGCGTAGGCGCGCACGTTGTCCAGGATGGTGCGGGCGACCGGCAGGGGGGCGTCGATGACGCGGCTCCAGCGCTGCGGGTCGACGGTGTCCAGGCTGACGACCAGGCGCTCCAGGTGGGGCAGGATGGATTCGTGTTCGGCCAGGAGGGAGGCGTTGCTCAACAGCGTCAGGCGAAAGCCCAGCGCGCGGCGGGCGTGCTGGACGAGGGCGTCAATGTCCGGGTAGAGCAGGGGCTCCCCGCCGGTCAGGATGAGCCGGTCGGTGCCGCTGCGGATGGCGGCCAGGACCTGGCAGGCCTCTGCCAGGGACAGTCCGGGCTCGCCGCCGGCGTGCCGGCCAAAGTCCTCACAGTAGCTGCAGTTCAAGTTGCAGCGGGTGGTGACGTAATAGGTGGCCGCCAGGGGGTAGAGCAGGCGCTGCCCCCGGGCCAGGCGCAGCAGGTTGCGCCAGTAGTTGCGGGTCGACGTGGATAGGATTCTCATCGCTTGGGGATTGTACCACAGGGAGGGCTCGGGGGCAAGTGGGGGGATGTGCACGTTTGGCCAAACTCTGCTATAATGGGGCGGTTTGCAGGACGGCAAGATTGGAGGATGTCAGGATGAAATTTCCCCGTCGCAGTGGCATACTGCTGCACCCCACCTCGCTGCCCGGCCGCTTTGGCATCGGCGATCTGGGCGAACAGGCCTATCGCTTTGTGGATTTTCTGGCGCGCGCCGGCCAGGCTTATTGGCAAGTGCTGCCCCTGGGGCCGACCGGCTATGGCGATTCGCCCTACCAGACCCTTTCGGTGATGGCCGGCAATCCGCTGCTCATCAGCCTGGAGCGGCTGGTCGAACTGGGGCACCTGGGGGAGGGCGACCTGGGCGACGCGCCGGCCTTTCCCGAGGAGCGGGTCGATTATGGCCCGGTGATCGACTACAAGACGGCCCGGCTGGAGCGGGCCTTTGCCGCCTTTCGGAGGCGGGCGCCGCAGGAGCAGTGGGCGTCCTACGAGCGCTTTTGCCGCGAGCAGGCCATCTGGCTGGAGGATTTCAGCCTGTTCATGGCCCTGAAGGAGGTCCACGACCTGCAGCCCTGGTACGACTGGGAGGAAGAGCTGCGCCGGCGGCAGCCCCAGGCCCTGCACCGCTGGCGCAACGACCTCGCCGAGCGGATCGCGAGCCAAAAGTACCGCCAGTGGCAGTTTTTCGAGCAGTGGCTGGCCCTCAAGCGCTACGCCAACGAGCGCGGCCTGCACCTCATCGGGGACATTCCCATCTATGTCTCGATGGACAGCGCCGAGGTCTGGGCCAATCCGCACCTGTTCAAGTTTGACGAGGACCTGGAGCCCATCGTCGTCTCGGGGGTGCCGCCGGACTATTTCAGCGAGACCGGCCAGCTCTGGGGCCATCCCCTCTATCGCTGGGAGCTGATGAAGCAGAACGGCTACGCCTGGTGGATCGAGCGTTTCCGCATGGCCCTGACCCAGGCCGACGTGATCCGCATCGACCATTTTCGCGGCTTTTACAACTATTGGGAGGTTCCCGCCGAGGCCGAGACGGCCGTGCAGGGGCGCTGGCTGTACGGCCCCGGGGCGGACCTCTTTCACGCGGTCACGGCCGCCCTGGGCGACATGGCCCTCATTGCCGAGGACCTGGGCGATTTTGACCGGGAATCGCGGGCCGGCGTGGACGCCCTGCAGGAGGAGTTTGGCTATCCGGGCATGCGGGTGCTGCAGTTCGCCTTTGGCGGCGGCCCCGACGAGGACTTTTTGCCGCACAATTACCTGCCCGGATGCTGCGTCTATACCGGCACGCACGACAACGACACCATCCGCGGCTGGTACGAGGTCACCTCGACCGGGGGTGAGCGGGACTATGCCCGCAAGTACCTGGGCTGCGATGGCGCGGACATTGCCTGGCGCCTGATCCGCCTGGCCTGGTCCTCGGTGGCCCAGACGGCCTTGACCACGGCCCAGGACCTGCTGGGGCTGGGGCACGAGGCGCGCATGAACCTGCCCGGCACCTGCGGCGCGCCGAACTGGTGCTGGCGGCTGCGGCCGGGCGCGCTGGATGAGGACGTTGCGGAGCGGCTTTTGGAACTGACCGCGGTGTACGGACGGCGGGGATAGGACCGCTGCAAGGCGATTGGGATTGTGGAGAAACAACCTGCCGTTTACATTCTGGCGAGCAAGCGCAACGGCACGCTGTACATTGGCGTCACCAGCGACCTGGTCAAGCGCGTGTGGCAGCACAAAAACGACGTAATCGGAGGCTTTACAAAAGAGTACGGCGTCTATACGTTGGTTTATTACGAGCTGCACTCGAGCATGGCTGAGGCGATACGTCGCGAGAAGCAGTTGAAAAAGTGGAATCGCGCCTGGAAGATAGCGCTGATCGAGGAGGAGAACCCGCACTGGTTTGACTTGTGGTCGGCGCTTATTGCTTGAGTGGGGGGATGGGGGCTAGAGGCCGCGGTGGTTATCCCGGGCCGGCGTCGAGTTCCGAGGTGGTGGGGATTCCGGGCTGGATCCCCGCCTTCGCGGGGATGACGGGATAGCGGCGGAGGGGTTTCCGGCGTTGGTGTGGGGCTTCACGTGGCGGGTGGGACTCTGGATCCCCGCTTGCGCGGGGATGACGGGATCAAGGTTGGCGGGGACACCCGC
>JAFGKG010000167.1 GCA_016928715.1 Chloroflexia bacterium | reverse complement strand
TCACATGAAGTGTGGGAGGGCCTCACATGAAGTGTGGGAGGGCCTCACATGAAGTGTGGGAGGGCCTCACATGAAGTGTGGGAGGGCGTCACATGAAGTGTGGGAGGGCCTCACATGAAGTGTGGGAGGGCGTCACTTAGAGTATGGGACTATAGTACCGTAGAGTGTGGGACTATAGTACAACAGAGTGTGGGTCAGGCTCACATAGAGTATGTGACTATAGTACCGTAGAGTGTGGCACGATAGTCCAACAGGGGTAACGTCTCAACACGCATTCGCTGGAACCGATGGCCATCCACGAATACACGAATACCAGCGGCTCAGGACGGCCACAATTCGTGTATTCGTGGGATCATTCGTGGACGGCAGCAGCAGGGAGAGCAGTTACCAACAGGGTATGTGACTATGGCCGGTGGATGGGGCCAGGCGCGCCTCGCTTTGTAAATAGACCGTTGGGCCGGCCGCGTAGATCCTGCCCCCGCCCCCGCTTTCGCGGGGGCAGGATCTACGCGGGGGCAGGATCTACGGGAACCTGGGTCCAATTACGGCGCCACCACCTGGATCTCCTGCAGTTGGAACACCCAGCGGTTGCTGGGTGCATTGGGGCAGACCAGCCGGATTGGCCCGTGGTCCGGGTCGGTCTCGGCGATCCATTCGCCCTGGCTTTTCAGGGCGATGATGCCGCCCTCGGCCTCTTGGCGAGAAATCTCGATAGCATAGCCATCGGCGGCCACCGCTGTGAGGACCACGTAATCCTCGCTCGCGCCGGCCTGTCCCAAAATGTCCGACAGGGCGACGCCGCTCCAGGACGTATACTCGTCCTCACCGTGGGATTTTTCCATCAGGATGTCGTTCAGTTCGGTCTGCGGCATGTCGGCCAGTTCGCCGTAGCTCAGCGAGAGCGGCTGGCTCACCGCACCGCTGATCTGCAACTGCCAGTCGACGTTGGGTGTGCCACAGGCGGACAGTCCCAGGAGCAGCAGACCGAGCACGAGCAGCGGGCGCCACAGGCGCAGTCGTTGAAAACGTCGCATGTTCACCTCCGAAGAATCCAGTCCTACTTGATCTCAATCGAGACGACATCCTTGACCCAGGCCTTGCTGGACATACCGGGCAAGACCATGGACAGGGTACCGTCATCCGCTACCTCGATCATGCAGTCAGCACAACCCTGCACGTCGGACAGGGCCGCCTCGGCGCTGTAGTCGTCGCTGGCGGTTATGACCAGGATCGAGGCACCGTCTTGGAGCCCGGCCTTGTCCAAAACCTTCTGTAACCGTACCCCCTCGTATTCCTGGGGGCCATTTTTGGGGTGCTCGGCCGTGATCGTCTCCACGCCCAGGGCCTTGATGCTATCCAGGCTCAGGCTCAGGGGGTTGTCGACCAGGCCTTTTACCTCCAGGGCAACTGGGCCGCTGGGCTCCTCGTCCGGTACCGCGGTCCCGCCACAGGCGCCCACAAGGGCCAGGACCAGGAGCACTACACTCAGAACGAACCATCGTCGATGCATTTCTTCCTCCTTTTTGCAGCGCTTCACTGGGAACCATTTGCCGGATCCGGACGGCCGGATCCGATCCGGCGAGCATCCATTTAGGCCCCAACGGGGCCGCTAACCACTAGGGTGAAATTACCCACAACGGGATCAGCACGTCCCGTTCGATTAGATGTTCGTGATTGCCCAGCCGGCCCTCCTCCTGCACGACATGCATACCGTGATCGGCGAAAATGATGACCATGGTCTGCGGGGGTAGGGCCGCCAGGAGCTGTCCCACGGCCTCGTCCTCGGCCCGAATGCGTTCCTCCTCCTCGGGGGCGCCGGGACCGTAGGTGTGCCCGGCGTCGTCGATGCCGTGAAAGTGCACCAAAAACAGGTTCGGCATGCCCGCTTGCAGGACGGCCAGGGCGTTGGCCAGGACGTTGTCGTCGGTCAGGCCGTTGCCATCGCGGTCGCCGGAGAGCTGCATCTCGGCCCCGCGCAGGTTAAAGGCCAAGCTCTCGCCCTCCACGGCCGCCACCGAGAGGCCGGCCGCGCTGGCCACGTCAAAGATTGTCTCCACCTCGGTCTGGCGGATGCCGCGCTGTTCCGCGCCGTGCACGTTCGGCATGGCCCCGGTCAGCAGCGAGGCCGTGGAGACGCAGGTGATGGGGGGATAGGTGGTCAGGGCCAGCCGCGGTTCTTCCAGCGCGGCCAGGTGCGGGATCAGGCCCCGCTCCCGGGCCTCCTCGTAGCGCAGGTAGCCGAATCCGTCCAGAAAGAGCAGCAGCACGTGCTCGGCCGGCTCTGTGGCCAGGGCGCGCCCGCCGGCCTGGGCCGGCCGGGGCAGGTTCAGCGCGGCCGCCACGGTGGGGGCGATGTCGATGATCTCGGCTTGGACCTGGGCCAGCCGGGCCGGCGGCTCGACTTGGATCTGCGCGGCGGGCAGGACCTGGCCGGCGATGTACAGGTCTCCATCCTCCAGCCACCAAGCCTGCCCGGCCACCTCGGCCCACTCAAAGGGGTGGGCGTCGCCGGCGGGCGTGATCACCACCAGGGATTCGATGGCCCGGTGGCCGGCGTCAAAGAGAATCCTCTCCAGGGGTACGGCGCTCTGGCCCTGGACCTCCTCGGCCATGTCGGATCGCTCCTCCAAGAGCGTTCGATTGACCGGAAAAGCGCTGCCATCCGGCCGGGGTACGGACAGCTCCCAGGAGGGCCCACAGGCCGCCAACAACAGCACCAGCGCCAGCAGAACCAGGCTGCTCTTTCGTTTTGTCATCGGTTACCCACCTCGAGCGGGATGGACTCTCCCGCGCTCTTGCCGGTTTAGGGCTGGGAGACGATTTCCACCACCCCGGCGATCCAATTGTCCCGGCTGCGTTCCGGCAGCACGAGTGTGGCCTGCCCGCGCAGTTGTACCAGCACGGCGCCGGCGGCCTCCTCCGAGGGCAGGGAGTGTTCCTGCCCCTGGGCGTCGCGCACCAGCAGGCTGGAGAAATCCTGATGGCCGACCAGGTCCTCCAGGGGGGCTCCCTCCAGGCGATAGGCTGTCTGGCCCCGGCGGATCTGTCCGTCCGTCTCGCTTTTGAACATGACCTCGGCTGGCTCGACCGAGATGGAGCGGGTCGGGCCTAACAGCAGCCGGCCGATGGAGGTTTCCTGGCCGTCGATGCGCAGCGGCCGCTCCGGGCCGACGACGATCATGCGCTCGATCCCCTTGAGCCAGGTGGACACATGCAGGTTCTCGGCGGCGAAACGAATTCCGTCCACGTGCGACATCAGCATGGCTTCCTCGCTCAGGTGGTCCCGTTCAAAGGTCACAAAGCCGCCGTCGTCGGAGGCCAAGGTGACGCTTTCCAGTTCCCCCACCCCCTGCCCGGCCAAAAAGTCCAGCAGCGGCACAAAGGAGGGCCGCTCATCCAGGTAGGGCAGGATATCGTTCAGCGGGATAAAGCCCGGGTTGGGCACATCCCCGCAGAGCAGCAGCAGGCCGTTGAAGGGCAGTTCGGCCAGGTAGGCCTCGCCGTGCTCATCGTGGCAGCTTGCGCAGGTGTGCATGTCCGCCGATTCGTGGCACTCGAGGCACTCTTCGATCGTATCGGCCTCGCTGGCCAGGTGCCCCCAGGGGTATTGGGCCGGCAGCCGCAGGGGGGCCAGGGCCGGGACCCCGGCTGCTGTGGCTATCGCGACCGCCCCCAGGACCAGTCCTATCAAGAGCGGGATCCCCCAGAAACGTCGTCGAGAAGAACGCATCGTTTTCCAATCTCCTTAAAAGCTGTACAGTCCCAGCGCGGTCGCCGCGACCACCAGCAGCAGTATCGCCAGGGCGACGCCATCCGCCTGTCGGAAGCGAACCTGTCTCAGAAAGGTCCGCCTCGGGTACTTGCCAAAACAGCGCCCCTCCATCGATACGGCCAGGGCGTCCACCTTGCTCAGGGCCGAGACCAGCAGGGGCAGAAAGAACTGCCGGCCCAGGGTCAAAAAGCGGCGCGGGCTGCGCACGTCGTAGCGCACGCCCCGGGCCAACTGGGCCCGATAGACCGTCAGCCCCTCCTGCTCAAAGACGGTCACCAGGCGCAGCGCCGTGATCAGGGCGAAACCGTAGCGATAGGGCAGGCCGGCCCGCATCAGGGCATAGGCCAGCTCGGCGGGCTCGGTGGTCAGGACAAAGAGGTAGCTCAACAGGACCACCACCAGAAAGCGGCCGGCCACGTACAGGCCCGCTTCCACCCCGGCCGCGGTCGGGGCAAAAGGCCCCAATTGGAACAGGACGCGTCCCTCGCGCACAAACAGGACCTGCAGCAGGCCCAAAAAGAGGGCCGTTCCGGCGAACAAGCCGAGCCCGCGCACGCCCCGCAGCGGCAGCCGGCCGGCGGCAAAGGCGGCCAGCACCAGGCCCAACAGCAGCAGCACCCACCAGGGGCTGTGCAGCACAAAGACCAGCACGGTGCCCAGGAGCAGCCAGCCGGCCTTGACCAGGGGGTGCAGGCGGTGCAGGAAGGAATCTCCGGGCTGGTAGGCCAGGCGCGGTCTCATGCGGCCCTCCCCGTTTCTTCCCGCACCCGCAGGCGTTCGCCCAGCCCGCGCGGCAAATAGACCCGCCGTCCCTGGGCGGCCAGTTGGCCAAAGCCCTCCTCCACCGGCGCGTCGATCACCACCCGGCCGTCGTTAAAAAAGAGCAGCCGGCTGGCATAGGCCTGTATCCATTCCGGATGGTGGCCGACCATGAGCACCAGCCGGCCCTGTCGGGCCTGCTCCTGCAGCAGGTCCAGCAAAAAGGCCGCGTTTTCGGGGTCCTGTCCGATGAGCACCTCGTCCAACAGGATAACCGAGGGCCTGTGGCCCAGGATGGAGACCAGGTTCAGCCGCCTTTTCTGGCCATAGCTCAACCGATAGGGGTGCTCCGCCTCGCGCCCGGCCAGGCCGCTGCGGCACAACAGGTCCTGCAGCCGGGCGCGTGCCTCCTGGTCCAGCAGGCCCATGTTTTCGGCGGCAAAGCTGGCCTCCCGCCAGACGCTGTCGGTAAAGAGTTGCTGATCGGGGTTCTGAAAGACCAGGCCCACCTTCCGGGCCAGTTGGGAGACCGGGGTGTGGCGGGTATCCTGCCCGCAGACCTCGACCCGCCCCGCCTGGGGCTTGAGCAGGCCCAACAGGCTCTGCAGAAAGGTGCTCTTGCCCGAGCCATTGTCGCCCATGATGGCCACAAACTCGCCCGGATACAGGGCCAGCGAGACCTGCTGCAGCACCGGTCGGCCGTTGTAGCCGGCCTGGAGATCCTGCACCTGGACCAGCGGGGACGCCGCCGGCCGTCGATGGAAGTGCGCCCGGCCGGCCGGTTGGGGCGGACGATAGTCGTCGGCCGGCCCATCGTAGGACAGGCGCCCCTGGCGCAGTTCGAGCAGGCGGGGCCGAAAGGCGCGCAGGTAATCCAGCTTGTGCTCGATCACAATGACGGTGATGCCGGCCTTGTCCCGGATGTGGGCGATTACCTCAAAGACCTCGGCCGTGGCGGCCGGGTCCAGGTTGGAGGTCGGTTCGTCAAAGATGAGCACCTGCGGCTTGGCCGCCATCACCGCGGCTACCGCTACTTTTTGCTGCTCGCCGCCGGAGAGCGTGGCCAGGAGTCGCCCCCGCAGGTGGGTCGCCCCGACGATCTCCAGGGCCCAGTTCATACGCTGCTCGATGTCGGCCGGGGGCAGGCAGCGGTTCTCCAGGCCAAAGGCTATCTCGTCCCGCACGGTCAAGGTGCAGAACTGGGCTTCGGGGTTCTGTTGGACCAGCCCGACCACCTCGGCCAGGTTATAGATGGGGCTCCTCTGCGCGTCCAGATTTCCAATGAGCACGGTTCCGCTGGCCGTGCCGGCGTACTGCCGAAAGAGGTAGCCGCCCAGGGCCAGGGCCAGGGTGGACTTGCCCGAACCGGAGGGGCCGGTGACGACCACAAAGTCGCCCGCGGCGATGTCCAGATCGATATCCTGCAGCGCCGGCTTGGCGCTGTCCTGGAATGAAAAGCTCAAGCCCTTAACCGAGATCATTCGGTCGCTCCGACTTGCCGTTTTGCCTCAACGTACCTCGATGCGCTGCACGGGCGCGGCCAACACCTCGCCTTCTATGCGGGCGATGGCAAAAGAGATTTCAGTTTCCCCGATCCTGGTATAGAGGCCGATCCCGTCGTCCGCCAGGACCTCCTCCAGGGCAAGTTCGAGCGGATCGGAGTCGGGCCGGTGCAGGAGCACGCGGTCGGCCTCCGGCAGCGGTTTCTGGGCCTGCAGCACGCTGCCCAGGGGCAGGCCCTGATACTTGCGCGGGCCGTCCCCTAGGTCGAGCTGGGTGCTGTCCATGTCGAACTGCCAGTCATTGGGGTCAAAGGGGGCGGCTCGTTCCAAGGCGCCCTCGATGGGCAGGGTTGCCCGGCCCATGACCGTGATTTCCTGTACGCCGCGCACCCAGGCCTTGCTGTTGAGCGGGCCGACCAGGTCGTAGGCGGCGTCCTCGCCCCTGCCTTTAGGGACCAGCAGCAAGCTGTCGTTCTCCTGTACCTCCTGCATGCTGAGGAAAAAGGCATAGCCATCGGCGGCCTGGACCAGGACCAGGGAGGCGTCCGCCGCCGGCTGGGCCCGCCCCAGCAGTTCCCGCAGCGGGATGCCGGTATAGCGGGAGGTGGTGCCGCGCACGGTGGCCTCGGCCGTTCGCGTTTCTATATCGTCGTGGGCCTGAGGGTAGGTATAGGGTGCCTGCACGGCGCCGCCGATGGCGATCTCGGCCGGCCCGCGCAGGGCCTGGCGCAGGAACAGCAGCAGTCCCAGGGCGACGAGCACGGCGGCCAGCAAAAAGGCCAGATAGGCCCGACGGCTCATGGGGGTCGGGGCGCGGTCGCGCACCACCCCAGTCCGGCGGAGGGTGTTGAGCAGCAGCCGTCCCAGCAGGCCGGCAAAGAGCACGCCCGAGGCAAAGGCCACCAGGCCGACCAGGAGCAGGGCGCCGTAGGCCAGCACGTCCGCCGGCAGGGCGGCAAAGAGCTGAAAGACAAAGACGTTAGAGGCCGAGGCCAGCCCGCCGGCCAGGGCGTAGGCCGGCAGGGATTCCCTGCGCCGGAAAAAGAGGAAAACCAGGTCGACCAGGATGCCGGCCACAATGTCCACCAGCAGCACCAGCAGGCCGTGGGTATTGCCGCTGAGCAGTTCCACGACCCCCTTGAGCAGGCCGGTGATGGTCCCGGAGCCCTGCTTGCCGGTCAGGCCGACGGCCAGGATCAGCCAGAGCACGTGCAGGCCGGCCGCCCACTGGGTTGTGCCGGCAAAGCCCAGGATGGACTGGAAAAAATCGCCCACAGCGTTGATGTAGGTGCCGGCCACGCCGCCGAGCGCGGCCAGGGCGGCCATCATCAAAAGGTCTCGCGTGCTGAAATAGTAGCGCCTGCTCATCCACACTCTCCTGATCTATGCAGCGGCTCGGCCGGGCCGAGCGATCGGGATGACATAAAAAATCGGCGTCCCACACAGAGACGCCGTCCAATGCCAGCGGGCCCATTCACGGGCTCGCTGTGCACCCGATACCCATCTCCTTTCCAAGCACGGGGGGCGACGTCGTTTCCAACGTCACCTTATCGGCCCCGGTCCATAGGCGGTTCGCCCTTAGGCCCTGGGGCTCGGAGACGGCGACTGTATAAATTGTAAAGAACCTACCCGGATTATAACACCGGCCTCAGGGAGTGTCAAGGGCACTTGACTTTTTTGCACCCTACCATATAATAGGTAAGGATTTTTGGGCCGCGGCACCTTTGTAACCATAGCCTGCTCAATTGGCTGGGCCGTGACAACGCCGCCCTGTGATCGATATGGAGGTAGGAAAATGGCCAACGTTAAGCATACCAAAGGCGTGATCGCCATCCTGACCGGCGGCGGCGACGTCCCCGGGTTGAACCCGGCCATCCGGGCTATTACCATCCGCGCGCTGCGCGAGGCCTACAAGGTCATTGGCATCCGCCGTGGTTGGGCCGGGACCATCGAGATCATTCGCGACCCCCAGGCCGACAACAGCCAGAACTTTGTCGAGCTGACCGAAGAGGTCGTCAACAAGGCCGGCCGGACTGGGGGGACCTTCCTGCACACCTCCCGCGTGCGCCCCAGTACTGTGCCCCAAGCGGAGGTACCCCTGCACTTGCAGGAGGACTATGCGCAAGAGAGCAATGATCTCACCGACGAGGTCATTAAGAATCTGGACTACCTGGGTGTGGATATGCTCATCCCCATCGGCGGCGACGACACCCTGAGCTATGCTGTGCAGCTCTACAAGCGGGGGGTCAAGGTCGTGGCGATTCCCAAGACCATGGATAACGACGTGCCCGGTACGGATTACTGCATCGGTTTTAGCACCTGCGTCACCCGGAGCATCCAGTTGGCCAACAGCCTGCGCACCACGGCCGGTTCGCACGAGCGTTTCCTGGTTATGGAGGTCTTTGGCCGTTACGCTGGTTTTACGGCAATGCTGCCGACGATGGCCGGGGCCGCCAATCGCTGCGTGATCCCCGAGTACAAGTTCTCCATCGAGCACCTCGCCGAGCTGCTGGTCTATGATCGCCGCCGCAATCCCAGCCACTATTCGGTGGTCCTGGTCTCTGAGGGCGCGATGTTTGAGGGCGGGGACATGGTCTTTGAGGATATGACCCGCGATGCCTATGGCCACGCCAAGCTGGGGGGGATCGGCGATCAGGTGTCGGTCAGGCTAAAAGAGCTCTCCCCGCGTTATAACCATGGCAAAACGATCAATACCATCAACCAAAAGCTGGGCTACCTGGTCCGTGGGGGGGACCCCGATGCCATCGACTCCATCGTGCCCATGGCCTATGGCAACCTGGCCCTGGACCTCATTCTGCAGGGATTGCATGGCCGGCTGGTCGTGCTCAAGAACGGGCGCTACGACAATGTTCCCATCGAGGTCGTTGTCGGCTCGAAAAAGCAGGTCAACGTGGAAAAGTACTATAACATCGAGCGCCTGCGGCCCAAGTACAAGAGCTTTGAGATGCTGCCCCTCTTTATCATGACCAGTGATGCCTAAGCCTGTCCCAGCCACAAATTGCCAGGAGAAGGACATGGAATGTAAGGAAAGCCAGAATCGCGCGTCCTGCGCCTGCACCTACGAGCCCTGTTCCCGCAAGGGCCTGTGCTGCGAATGCATCCGTTACCACCTGCGCCATCGTGAATTGCCGGGATGCTGTTTCTCGCCCGAGGCGGAAAAGGGCTACGACCGCTCCTTTGAGCATTTCGCCCGTCTGGTTTCCCAGGGACAGATTTAAAGCGACAGCGGGCACCCGGTCCAATCGAGGAGGCCTGCCCAGCGATTGCTTCCTCAACCCTGGCGCTTTTCCAAAGCCTTGGCCACATCCGCGATGCGCGGGTCGTTGGTGTTGATCCGGCGAGCTTGGTCCAGCGCCCACTTGGCCGAGTCGTAGCGGTCCGTCTCGATGTAGCTCAACGCCAGCCAGATACAGCCCTCCACCTCGTGGGGCATCTGGCCGGTGGCCCGCTCCAAGTGCACCGCCGCCAGTGCCCACATTTTGAGCCTGGCGTACTCGCGGCCCCGCACCAGGTAGCCCAGGCCCCCGGAAATGTCGGGGTCGGTCCGCAGCAGGATGCGCCGCTTTTCCATAAAAAAGTCATCGCGCATCTGAAAGGCTGCCACCAGCGATAGTATCGGAAAAAAGAGCCCGGTCCCCATGATCAGGCCACCTGGCCCGTATTTGTTCAGGGTCGTGGCAAAAGCTATCACGACGGTGTAGAGGGCGTTGGCCAAAAAAGCAAAATAGGCCGGCCTCCAGCGAAAGAGCAGTCCCACCAGCACGGCGGCGGAAAAGCCGACCGGCAGGAGCAGGCTGAAAAAGAGCGCGCGCGGTATCGTCTGCAGTATCTTTTGAACAATGTCCGGGGGGATTCCCGAGGTGGCTCCAAAATACACCCGCATGATGGCCAGGGGGTTGCGAAACTCGATGCCGTACTCGAATTCGAGCAGGATGATAAGCGCGGCCAGCAGCAGGAAGAGGGTGAGAAAGTACCAGGCCGTGGTGAATATCTGCATGGTCAGGGCCACCCAAAACCAGGTGGAGCGATGCTCCTGCTGGCGAAAGCGCACCCAGAGGTTCCCGCGGCAGGAGGGGCAGCGCTCGTCCTCGGGATCGGTTGGCTTTCCACAGTAGGGACAGCCGTACTCATTGGACGGGGTTGGGGGAACATCCTTCTTTGTTAGATCATCCCCTGGCAGGGCCTCCAGGATATCGGTCGCCCCGATACTTGGTGCGGCCGCCGTCGCCTCGACGAACTTGGGTGCGTGCTCGCTCTTTTGCTGCTGCACCTGTTCCAGCCCCCGCTGGGCGGCCGCGTTGTCCGGATCGATGGCCAGGACGTTCTGCAGGCAGACTTCCATCTCGTCCAGGTTGCCCACCACGCTGCTCAACCAGAGCCAGGCCGTTACATTGCGCTCGTCGAGTTCCACCACGCGTCGCAGGTACTGATTGGCCTCCTTGACCCAGCCCTTTTGCGCGGACTCGATACCCTGCTGCAGCAAGTGCTGCACCCGCTGCCGGCGCAGTTGTTCCAGGCCCTGGACCGCGGCTTGGTTGCTGGGGTCCAGGGCCAGCACGTTCTCCAGGGCCGTGATCCGATCCTCCTCCTGTTTTACCACCCCGCTCAACCACAGCCAGGCCTGTACGTTGCGCTCGTCCAGTTCGAGCACTCGCATGAGCAGGCTCTGGGCCCGCTCCCGCTGGCCGCCCTGGGCCGCGGCGATGGCTTGTCGCAGCAGTTCGCTTGTACTACCGGCAAAGGATTCCATACTCGACTCTCTCTTAAAAGGTCGATCCGGTTTCTGCGCCCACGGCCCTCTGTTCCGTAAATAGCTTTGTATCCGACCGGGCAGCCACAAGGGCTGCCCCTACAGGGCTATTTTCATCATTGGTGGCGGACCCGCGGCCATGAACGGCTGTTCCGTAAATAGCGCCCTATCCGACCGGGCGGGCACATCCCCAACTTGTTGGGGCGGCCCGCCCCCCCGCTTTTGCGGGGGCAGGCTCTACATTTACGTGCTTCGTGGTGCCCGCCTCGGCTGCGCCGAGGATGGGGCATGTTCGACTGCTTGTAAGGCCAGGTCCCTGCTAGGGATACAGTTTTTGGCGGCTGGGGGTTATTATACCACAATTCTCCTTCAAATGGCACTACGAGCGGCTGCGCAAGTTTGTTCCTGTTCGACGGCGCCCCTTTCGCAACTTTGTCCGCCCCAGTATCGTAGAATCAAGTGAGTATTCGCCCATCGCTTTACTTTTTGGCCTTGTGCGGCTATACTATGCATAGTCAAGATTAGCCCGCGCACGTTCGGGCACGTGAAAAAGGAGGAAAACACATGACCGCTTTAGCTTTTCTGGGAGCGGCCGCCGGATCGATCTTTTTATCCGTGGTCATTGGCGTTATCGCCGGGGCGCTGACCTTTGGCCTGCTGCGGGCCATGCGCCGGCGCGGCGGTTGGGGCGTCGTCGTCATCGTCGGCGTCGTCGTCG
>JAFGKG010000015.1 GCA_016928715.1 Chloroflexia bacterium | reverse complement strand
TCTGCACCAGCGCCTTGGCCACCATGGTGTCCACCACCGGCACCCCGGTGACGTCCACGATTACGGCCCGGGCCCGTTCCCGCGCCACCTCGGATAGCACACGCTCCATCACCTGCGTGGCCCGCTCGCTGTCGATTGTCCCAATCAAGGGGACCAGGACCACATCCTCCAGCAGCGGTAGGACCGGGCTGCCCACCTCCCGGATGGTCTCCAGGCTGTCCTGCAGGCTCCGGTTGGCCTCGGCCAGATCCTGCGTGCGTGCTGCCACCCTGTTTTCCAATTCGTCGCGGTAGCGCTCCAGCTCGGCGGCCTGGGATTGGGAGGCCTCCACCGCCTTTCGCAGGCTGCGCGAGGCGATCCAGGACAAAAAGGCGGCGGCATAGTACATGACGACCACGTTCACCGTGTCCGCATGGTAACGCAGGGCCTTGATCGGGTCGCTGGCCTGGTGCCAATGCGCAAACCACTGCGGGTGAAGGGCCGGCAGGGGCAGCATTTGGGAAAATTCGATCCAGGAAAGCCCCGCCAGCATGAGCGCCGCCAGGGTCGCGACGACAAAGGCCATGGTCGGCGAAAGAAGGGTCGCGGCGACCATGACCGGCCAGATGACGATGAACGGTATCGGGCCGCGCGTCCCATAGAGGCCAATCAGGTAGCCCAGACAGGCCAACAGGCCGAGTACCAGGAATACCGCGCCGATGTAAAAGTACCCTCGGCGGGCCAGCCAGTAGCCCACCAGAGAGAACAAGATCGTGGCCAGCGGAACGGCTACGGTGGGCAGGAGAAATCCGGGAACCTGGTAGGCGTCTAAAATGGCCAGGCCGATAAATACAACGGTGGCCGAAACCTGCACGATCATCAGCAGGCGAAACATATCCAAATGCCACTGCTTTTCGATCGCGGTTAAACTGGGAAAGAAACGGTCCCGTATGTTGGCCATGATGCACTCTCAATTTTGCTATGTTTGTCAGTTCTGGTGTCGCCTGACCACCATCGTGGGCAAAAACTCAAACGGTTGGTTAGCTCAACCGACAAGGCTAAACCTGGGACATTCAAGAAAAAGCCCTATTATATCCGCCGGCCCAGGGTTTCCAATCGCTCCATGGCATACTCCAGGCCGCTCTGCAGGTCTGAGCGCGTCGTCAACGCGGCCAGGTTGATGCCCAGGCTGACCATGGTCTGGGCAACCTCTGGCATAATGCCCACCAGGACGGGCTCTGCACCGAGGAGGCGGACCGCCTGGGCTGTTTGGACCAGGGCCTGAGCCACCATGGTATCCACCACCGGAACTCCGGTGATATCCAGGATGACGATGCGGGTGCGATATTGCTGCACGGCTTGCAGTAACTGGTCCACGGTCCGCTGAGCTCGATTGCTGTCGATGTGCCCAACCAGCGGCATGAGTATGATGCCCTCGAGCAGGGGCAGTGCCGGGGTGGACAGGTCGCGGATGGTCTCCAAGAGCTGCTGCTGCCGGCCCAAGGTCTCCTCCAGGCTGTCGTTCAGGCGGCGCATCTCGGATACCGTCCGGGCATTCTCAATGGCGACCGAGATCTGCCGGGAAATGGCCTGCAGGATACCCACATGCCCCTCGTCAAAGGCCAGCTCATCCTCGAAATTCTGCACGGCGATGACCCCGATGGCCTGGTCGCCGACCAGGATGGGGACGCCCAGCCAGGCCTTGGGCACCTCGCCAATAGCCTCGATGCCACGGGCCTCCAGTTCGGCCCGCACATTGCCGTGCAGCCAGACCGGGCGGCGCTGCTGTATAACGTGTTCGGTCAGGCCCTGTCCCCTTTTGCGCGCCAGCCATCTGCGGCGCTCACCGTGCTCAAAGGCCAGGGGAAAAGAGATTTCGTCTGCCTCGGTGTCGTACAGCGCGATATACAAATCGTCCGTGTCCAGCAGCCGCGAGGTTTGTTCGTGAATGCGTTCGACCAACTCTTCCAGGTCCAGGATGCCGCTGATGGCCCGTCCCATCTCCTCCAGGCCGGCCAGCTCGGCAATGCGCCGTTCCCGTTCTCGAAAGAGGCGGGCGTTCTCCACTGCCACGGCTGCCTGGCGGGCGATGGTGGCCAGGATGCGCATGTGGCCCTCGTCGTAGGCGTACTCCTCCTCGTAGCTCTGGATGCCGATCACGCCGACCACCTTTTCCGCCAACAACATGGGCACACCCAGCCAGGAGAGGGAGGGCCGGCCGATGCGCTCAATGCCCTGCTGGCGCAGAAATTCGCTGGCACCTCGTTTGAGCAGCAGCGGCTCCCGGTGGCGGATGATCCAGCCGGTCAGGCCAGAGCCCACCTTCATCCGGGGCATCGAAGGCTGCCGCTCTCCGTCCTCGATGTATAACATCATTTCCCATTCATCGCTCTCTTCGTAGTAGAGGGCCATATAGATATTGGTCGTGTCCATCAGCCGACTGGTCTGCTCATAGATCCGCTCAAACAGTTCCCCCAGATCCAGGGTGCCGCTGATCGCCCGGCCAACTTGCTCCAGACTGGCGAGTTCGGCGATGCGCCGCTCCTGGCTGCGCAGCAAGCGGGCGGTCTCGAGCGCCACAGCGGCCTGGTCGGCAAATGAGAGCAGCAGTTCGACCTCGTCCGGGGCGAACTCGTGCACCTCGGCGTAATAGGCCGAGAGCAAGCCTACCGTATGATCCCGGCTGCGTAGGGGCACGTCCAGAAAGGCGCGGTAGCCTTCCTGTTCGGCCAGGGGCACCACGTCCTGTAGGTCGGGCTCGTCGCGGATATTAGCGACCGGCATAGCTTGACCGGCCATGATCGCTTTTGCCCGCAGGCTCTGCAGATCGACCGACCGGGAGGATTCAGCATAGTCATCGCTCAGGCCCTCCCAGGCCCGAATGATCATGCGCCCCTCGTCCTCATAGAGTTCGAAAATGGCCGCCTTGGGACAGCCCATCACCTGGGTGGTCAGGCGTACAATCGTCTGTAGGATCTCGGTTAAATCCTGGTCCGAGGCCACAGCCATGGCAATCTGCTGCAGAGCGCTGATCTCTGTCTCGCGACGGTCTAGCTCTTCCTGTAGCCGTTGCAGTTCTCTTTTCCCGGCCATAGGTTCTCCTCGCTTCCTGGGAATAACAAGCCTGGCCTGTGCCAAGATCAATGGCGATAAGCCTGGGAGGTCAAACCCGCTTTTTTGCCCCGCTTGCGGGCTGCCCGGGCCATGGCGTAACCCACTCCACCCTGCAAGTCGGAGCGGGTGGTAATGCCGCTCAGGTCCACCCCTAGACTGACCAGTGTCTGCGCTACTTCTGGGGTAATACCCACCAGGACCACTTCCCCCCCTAAAAGGCGGACCGCCTGCACAGCGTGCAGCAAAATCTGGGCCACCGAGGTGTCCACAATCGGCACCCCGGTAATATCCACCAGTACAACCTGGGCCTGCTCCTTCTCCACCATGGCCAGCAGCCGATCCAGGATCTGCCGGCCCCGGGTGCTGTCAATGCTGCCGACCAGCGGCATCAACAGGACCTGTTCTAGCAGGGGCACGACCGGCGTGGAAAGCTCCTGCACCAGGTCCAACAACTGCGATTGGGCCTCCGCCGTCTCTTGCAACTCGCCCATCATGGCCTGGATTTTGCGGAACAGAGAGGCGTTGGATACCGCCACCGCGGCCTGATCGGCCAAGGACTGCAGCAGGCGCAGTTCGGCCGGCGAGAAATGGTGGGTCTCGTAATAGGCTACGTTCAACACCCCCAGTACCTCCCCGGCTCGTAACAGCGGGATGCCCGCGATGGAGTGAATCTTGGTAGCCTGATCAGATGGGGGTTCGTAGCCTGGATCGCCCCCCACATTTTCGATCACCTGGATCTCGCCCGTACGGGCTGCCGCGGCTGTTATGCCATCCGACCGGGGCATCGGTACCACCATCCCCCGCTCTCCAGTCAAGCGCAAGCCGGTGGCCAGGGTAAATTTGTGGCCGGCCGCATTATAGAGATAGATGACCACGTCGTTGGGACGCAGCAGTTCCATTGCCGAATCAGCAATGGCCTCGAGGACCTCCGACAGCTCGGTGGTCGCGGCTAGTTTCAGGCTGATCTGCTGCAGCGCTGTCAACTCTTCCACCTGGCGGCGGGCGGTCTGGTACAGGCGGACACTGCCAATCGCCGCCGCGGCCTGGTTGGCAATCATCTCCAAGACCTGTTGGTGGTGCGCCTCAAAGGCGTTTGGCTCGTAGCTCTGGGCAGCGATGACTCCGATCGTCTCGCCACGCACTACCATCGGGACGGCCAATAGGGATCGGACTGGATCTCCCATAGAGATCACCACCTGCTGCAGTTCCGCAGTGGCGTCTTTTTCCCAATCTCGGACCAGCAGGGGAGCGCTGTATTCCAGCAACCAGCCTGTCAGGCCACCGGCCGTGCTCTTTTGGGTCTGAAAGGGGGGCAGGCGTTCATCTTTGTCATAGACCAGGGGGAAGGAAATTTCGTCCCGTTCGTCCTCGTACAGGGCGACAAAAAAGGCCGAGGTGTCCATGACGAGACTGGCCTGCTCGTAGATCGCCTCAAGGACCTGCTCCAGATCAAGCTGTGATGAGGCTGTGACCCCAATGTGATAAAAAGCGGCCATCTCTTCGGCCTGCTGGCGGGCTTGCCCATAAAGCCGCGCATTCTCCACCGCTACTGCGGCCTGCGCCGCGACGGTGGAGAGCAGCTGCTTATGCCCCTCGTCGTACGCCCCTGGCTGGCTGTAACTCTGCACGGCAATCACCCCGATCACCCGATCCTGGACGACCATGGGAACCCCCAGCCAGGACTTGGCGGCCCGTCCGATCCGCTGGATGCCTCGCTCCTGTAAAAAATCTTCGGGACCGTGCGGCAGGTGCAGGATTTCCCCGGTCTGGGCGATGTGCCCAGTCAGGCCGGAGCTGATCGCCTGGCTGTCCGGAGCTTCGCGCTGGCCATTCTCGAATTGCAGCACAAATTGCAGTCGCTGTTTTTCCCAATCACAGAGGGCGATGTAAAAGCTGGTGGTGTCCATCAGCCGGCCGGTTTGTTCGTAGACGAGTTCCCAGAGGGCCTCCAGTTCGATCGTCGAACTCAGGGCCTGGCCGATCTCGTTGAGCACTTTTTGCTCCACGATGCGGCGCTGGGCCTGCTCATAGGCCTGCTGCAGTGCCCGCTGTTGCTCTACCAGCATCCGCTGTTGTTGATTGCCAAATCCGGCCATGACGCAGAGCATGAATTCGGAGAAAATGTTGCCGATCAGGATGATCAGGCGATCCTGCCGTGGATCGGCTTCATGAGAGCGGCTTAGTTCGTCCAGCAGGCTCTGCCGCAGGGCCAAAAGCCAGCGTCCCACCAGGGCATGGCTCAGTTCCTGTCGGGCCATGGAGGAACCATAGTCCTCGCCACGCTGGCAGAGTGAGTCCCGGGATTCGTCGGCCATCAACCCCAGGAATTGCTCCGCTGCGGCCAGGGATTCCCGGCGGACCCCCTTGATGCCCTCTATCCCCTCGCTCTGCAGGATCTGGTCCAAAACGAGTTCCCATTGGGACAGCAAGGCGGGGAGTCGGCCTCGCAGGTGTTCGGCCAACTCACTCAGCCACTGCTGTTCTTCCGCCCTTTGGGTCGAGCGATCCTCGTGCACAGCGCGATTCTCCTAACCTGGCTTTGCCAGGACCCAGTACAAGTGATCTCCACCCTGCCTTTGTACGATTAGGTTACCGGTTAATACCTACGTGGCCCACCCATGCTCAATCTCGTCGCCAGAGGTCCCGCAGCCAATCCGTCGGTCGACGCAGCCAGCGCGTTGCCCGTACGCGGGTCCCTTGGCCTACTTCCGTCCAGATTTCAAAGGTGTCCATGAGCCGCCGCACGGCCGGCAATCCTGACCCCAGGCCCTGATGGCCCGTGGTATAGCCATCCTGAAGGGCTAGCTCGAGATCGGGAATGCCCGGCCCCCGGTCTGAGGATTCGACCTCCAGCCCACGGCGGTGGTCCAATTCGGCCTCCCGCAGATCAATCTTGCCCCCTTCGGCATAGCGGACAATGTTCGAGGCCAGCTCTCGGACCACAATTTCAATTCGGGCTACATCAGCCTGGCTAAAGCCCATCTGTCGGGCCATTTTCCGGGCCATGCCCGCCGCAGCATAGACATCCGCTTCCGTTGAAATGTGACAAGTTTCGTTCATACCCCTTGCTCGATTTGTTCCCGGCCTAGGTAAAAGGCCTGGCGGTTCAACTCTCGATAGCGTTCCGGCACTGTCTCCAGGATGACCCCTTCCCAGATCTCGGGCGCCAGCGGCAAAAAGGCCGAAAGTGCCCCCAAAAGTACCGTGTTGGTCACCCGGGCATTGCCCAGTTCCTGGGCGATCTCGAGCCCCCGGACAAAGAGAACCTGCCGAGCTCGTTGGGATAACTCTTGCCGTACCGTTTCCCGCTCGGGGTATTCGGCCTGGCCGCTCGTCACCGCCACCGGGGGCAGTTCCTGGATGTTTACCAGGACCGTGCCCTTTGGGTGTACAAAGTGCGCCCAGCGCAGGGATTCGAGCAATTCGAAGGACAACAGGTAATCGGCCTCGCCCAGAGCGATCAATGGGGAGTAGACCTTTTCGGCAAAGCGGACGTGGCTGATGACCGCCCCGCCTCGCTGCGACATCCCATGCACCTCGGACTTTTTTACGTCATAGCCGGCCTGTAGGCCGACGTTGGCCAGGATATCACTCGCCGTCAAGGTTCCCTGGCCCCCCACTCCTACCAACAAAAAGTTTGCCTTTTCCACGGATGACTCCTTTGTCACTCGTTCCCGGGATGGATGGCCTTGCGGGCGCATACCTGGGCACAAAGATCGCAGGCATTGCAGAGCAGGGGATCGATCCGGGCCTTACCCTCCGCCGTCTTGATGATGGCTGGACAACCCAGGCTGAAGCAGAGCCCACAGCCGTTACAGCGATCCGGGTCCACCCAATAGGGTGGCCCAATCTGTTTACGGGCTTGCGGCAGCAGTACACAGGGGGCGCGGGCCACAATCAGGCAGGCATCCTTGGCCTCCAGGCACGTTTCCAGGACCCGGTGCAGTTCGTGGGTGTCGTGGGGGTCGACGACGTAGACGTGCTTTAGGCCCATAGCCCGGCCAATATCCTCGATGGCAATGCTGCGGAGTTCCTCCCCCTGGGTGCCGCGCCCGGTGCCCGGATGGCCCTGGTGACCGGTCATTGCCGTGGTGCCGTTGTCCAGCACGATGGTGATGGTGCGGCCGCGGTTGTAGGCGATGTTGAGCAGGGCGCTGACGCCGCTGTGGAAAAAGGTGGAATCGCCGATCGTGGCCACGGCCCGCTTGGGTCGACCGGCCAATTCGGATCCATAGGACATGCTGATGCTGCCCCCCATACAGCCCATCGTGTCCGTTGTGGCCAGCGGGGGCAGCACGGCCAAGGTATAGCAGCCAATATCGCTGTTGACGATCAGTTTGAGCCGGCGCAGTACGTAAAAGACGCCGCGGTGGGGGCAGCCGGCACAGAGGACCGGCGGGCGGGGAGCGAGCGGCAGCGTTACCGGCGGGGGCGGTTCCTCCCGCGACGGCAGCAGGCCGAGCTTTTGCCCGCCGGCCCGCACGACGTCCGGATTAAACTCGCCCAGGATGGAAAAGACCTCTTTGCCGCCGTGCACCTCGACTCCCAACAGCCGGACCGCCTCCTCAATAAATGGATCCAACTCTTCGATGACGATCAGCTTTTCCACGCCAGCCGCAAATTCGAGCACCTTTTGACGGGGCAGCGGAAAAGGCATCCCCAGCTTGAGGAAGGATGCCCCAGCAAAGACCTCCCGCGCGTAGGTGTAGGAAGCGCCGCTGGCAATGATGCCCAACTGCCGATCGCCCCACTCGATGCGGTTGAGCGGGGTCTCGTCGGAATAGGCCTCCAGCTTTTTCAAACGCTCCTCTACCACCACGTGGCGCTGACGCGCATAGGCCGGGATCATTACGTATTTCTGAGGATTGCGCGGATAGGGGGGATATTCTGGCTGCGGCGGCAGGAAATCGGGGTCGACCTCCAGCGCGGATTTGGAATGAGAGATGCGCGTGGTGCTGCGCAGCATGACCGGTACGTCGAATTGTTCGCTGATGGCAAAGCCCAGCACGGTCATGTCCCGGGCCTCCTCACTGTTGGCAGGTTCCAAGAACGGTATCCGGGCGAATTTGGCATAGTTGCGGTTGTCCTGCTCGCTCTGCGAACTGTGCATGCCCGGGTCGTCGGCCGAGATAATGACCAGTCCGGCCTCGATCCCGGTGTAGGAGCCGTAGAAAAAGGGGTCGGCGGCTACGTTGACACCGACGTGCTTCATCGCAACCAGAGTCCGGACGCCGGCATAGGCCGACCCCAGGCCGGTCTCGAGGGCGACCTTTTCGTTCGGCGCCCAGATCGTGCGCAGGCCGGGATAGTAGGCCAGTCGCTCCATGATCTCCGTGCTGGGAGTGCCCGGGTAGGCCGTGCCCACCTTGACCCCGGCTTCAAAAGCGCCTTGGGCGATCGCTTCATTGCCTGAAAGCAGTTGCTTCAACGCTCTGCTCCTTTCTGGCGGGCCTCCATTGGCCAGCACAATATGCCCCTGGTTGACAGGGGGAGTTTAAATCAAGGGGCCAATCATAGACAGCCCCCCTCTGATAAGGCTATTATCCCATAAAACGCAAGGGCTGTCAACGCTTCAAGGGCATAATAACCAGGTGATCAAGAGCAGCGGAACACCAGCCAGGGCGATGGCAATCCCCTGGTTGATGGCCAGCTCACGGGCCCGGTAACGTTCCTGCCGTGAGCGCTCCTTCTCCCGCTCCAGTTCCCGCAGGGAACGCCGTCCGCTCTCGATCTGGCGGTGCTGGCCGCGCCCGCCAACCGCGGCGACGGCGCCGCCAATCAAAAAAACAGCGGCCGCGCTCCAAAAAAAGGCATTGGAAAAGGCGCAGGCCTGCCGGCAACCACTCATATAGCCTAGCACGAGTGCTAAAACCACCGCGATTAACAGGGAGATCAGGGTCATCCGAACACTGGGCCAAAGCTTCTTGACGAATTTTGACATCGTGACCTCTCCGTTCAACAAGCTGCCGGGCGCCCATCAGCAAGAGCCAGAAACGCTCGTCCACCTGCAGCCGGGCCAGGTCGGGATCGCGCCGGATCCAGTCCGCTCGGATAGAGATGCTGCCCTCTTTCCAGGGCTTGCTCTACCTTGTCACTTGGCATAACCGCCGCAGCTAATGCTCCGTCCGGGCGCCAGGGGGCTGTTGCTGTTGGAGCTCCTTCTCCAGGGAGCGCAGCTTGCGGTCCAGTATCCACAGATAGAGCAGGATGCCCAGCCAGACAACTAGGGTGACCACCATAACGATATAGACATCGTTCATCAAACGTTCTCCAGCAGGGACTCGTCCAACCGGGCCATACGATTGGCCAGGTCAAAGGCCCAGAAAAAGATTCCGCTGAATCCGGCCAGGGAGGCAAAAAAGACGGTCCGATAGGGCCCCTCCATTCCTCCCTCCCCGCGCAAGTTGATGATCGAGTCGGGGTGCAGGCCCGCCAGCACTGCCAGGCGGGGCGCTACAAAGACCAGAAAGGGCACCAGTACCAGGCCCAGCAGATTGTAGGCGGCGCTGAGCGTGGCCCGCGTTTGCTCGTCGGGCAATGCCAGGCGCAGCCCGAAATAGGCCGCGTAAAAAAGCAGGAGGAAAAAGATCGATGTCTCGCGCGGATCCCAGTTCCAAAAGGCTCCCCAAGCGACCCGGGCAAAGATCGCGCCGGTGATTGTGGCCAACAGGCAAAAGAGAATGCCCAGGCCGGCCGCGTTGGCGGCGCGGTGGTCATCGTGGGACCGACGCCCGCGTAGATAGCGCAGGCTGTAAAAGGCCGAGAGTAGAAAGGCCAGCGTGGCTACCCAGGCGGTGGGAATGTGAAAAAATATGATCCGGCCGGCCTGGCCCTGTTCGGCGGGCGGCGGGACCAGAAAGGCGGCCAGAATGACCCCGATCATCCAAATGCCTACCAAGGCCTTGCCTATGTCGCGCCAACGCTTCATGCTCGCACCTCAAGCCTCCGCCCAAATAAAGGGGAATAACATCAGCGAGATGGCCACCACGGCCAACGCATAGGCCAGCAGCAACTGCAAGCTTGGTAGCCCCTCGGCCAGGGCGGCGCCCCCCAGCGCCAGTCGGCTCCCCTCAATGCTGCTGATGAGCAGGGGCAGCAGCAGCGGCAGGGCAAGTACGCTAAAGAGCGCCCCGCGGGCGCTGGCCTTGACCACCATGGCGGCCACGATGGTGCTCACTGCTGCCAGGCCGAGATCGCCCCAGAGCAAGATCAGGAAAAAGAGGGTCGGGCTCTTGATCTCCAAGCCCATCATGGCCACGGCTAAGGGGACGATGAGCAGCTCCAGTAACAGTAGTAGCAGCAGGTTGAACAGGTATTTGCCCCAGTAGACCGCCGTGGCCGGAGCGGCCAGCCGCAGGTTTGCCGCGGTGCGTTGCTCTTCCTCCCGGACAAAGCTGCGCGAAAGGCCGGCCATCGACGAGAAAAAAAGGATGACCCAGAACAGGGCCGCCTGTATCTCTGGCTCCAGGCCCAAGGGCCCCAAGGCAAAACTGACCACGGTCAGTGTGGTTATGGCAAAGAGGCCGATCGCACTCAGGGCATAGCGGGTGCGGAACTCGCTGCGTAGATCCTTGCCACAGACGGCCCAGACCGCCACCAGCCAGGTCGTGGCCCCGCTCATGGTGGCGCTCCTTTCAGCGGCAGTTCGCAGTCGGCATAAGCGGTCTCCCGGGGATCGTTGGTCGCCAGCACCAGCAGCCCCCGCTTCCGCTGCCGCGTGATCAGGCTGTCCAGCAGCTTTAGGCCGGCTTTGTCCAAGTTGGCGCCGGGCTCGTCCAGTAGCAGCAGCAGCGGCCGATGCAGCATGGCGCAGGCAAATTTGAGCCGCTGACGCATACCGCAGGAATAGTTCTGCACCAGGTCGTGCCCGCGTCCGGCTAGCCCTACCTGCGCCAGTAGGGCCTCTTGGTCCAGCAGAGAGAGGCCGATGGTGCGGACGCGGGCAAAAAAGGATAGATTTTCCAGCGCGGTTAGCTCCCCATAGGGCTCTACGTCCGCTGCAACCAGCCCCAGACGACGCTGCAACTGCGCCTGGCTTAGGGACTGCCCACCGACCCAGGCCTGTACCTGGCCCTCGCTGGGCCGCTCTAGGCCGGCCAGGATGCGCAGCAGCGTCGATTTTCCCGATCCGTTGGGGCCGGTGACTACCAAGACCTGCCCCCCCTGCACCTCGGCCTTGATGTCACGAAAGACGCGCCGCCGCCCATACCGTTTGCCCAGGCCCTGCAGTTGCAGACAAAGCACGTTTTACCTCCATGGATAGCCTATCTTAGCATAGCCAGGTCTGGATGTCAAAATTGCTCCCGGTGGTGCTTTGTGCTACAATAGGTGCGATAGCCACCACGGAGGCCGCTATGATCGATCGCGACGAGGTTCGCCACATTGCTAAACTGGCCCGTCTGGAATTAACCGAGGCCGAATTGGGCCAATTGCAGGGACATCTCGCGGCTATCCTTGATTATATGCAGATCCTGCGCGAGCTGGATACCTCCAAAGTGGCCGAAACGGCCCAGATCACCCCCCGGCAGAATGTGACCCGCCCGGACGAGGTCGAGTCCTCACTGCCCCCGGAGCAAGCCCTCGCCAACAGCCCCCAGCAAGAGGACGGTCTGTTCCGCGTCCCCCCTCTGTTTGAATAGCGCGGCGCTCGCGCTGTTGTAATCCCTCTGTAATCTAGGCCCCTGCCCTCTTTTGCTCGATTGTAGTACACTAGTTTGTAGCAGTATGGTCAAGTTCTTGGCCAAGCCTGGATCGTACAAGGAGGGACCTATGGAGCAGTTACAGATGCGGGTGCGCTTTAACCCAGCCCGGCCAGGACTGGGCAAGGTGCTCGGCCCGCTGGAGGCCGAGATTATGCGCGCGGTGTGGCAGCGGGGTCCGTCTACCGTGCGGCAGATCCATCGCATTCTGTCCGGCCGGCGCGAAATTGCCTATACCACCGTCATGACGACCATGAGCCGCCTGTTCGACAAGGGTATCCTGGCTCGCAATCGCCAGGGCATGGCCTATCTCTACCGCCCGGCCATGACCAAGGCCGAGTTCGACCAGTGGGTGATGCACTCTGTGTTGGGCGGCCTGATCGAGGCCTACGAGGACAAGACCATCGACTACCTGGTGGAATACCTTTCCGAAGAGCAGCCGGAAAAACTCGAGCACCTGCGCCAGGTTCTGCAGGCCCAGGCTGCTTGACCGCTCATTCCTCGACCACCGTTCCCCACAGGTCATAGACCGAGGCGGCGTCGATCCGAACTGGCACCAGCGAGCCGATCTCGGCCTGGCCCTGGGCCAGTACCAGTCCGTCCACCTCGGGCGCGTCCCAATGGCTGCGCCCGACGGTGATCCCCTCCTCGCTGACCCCCTCCACCAATACCTCCACCGTCCGTCCGACCTGCCTCTCTCCCCAGCGTTGGACGATCTGCTGCTGGAGCTGCATTAACTCGTCCCGGCGGGCCAGGGCGACCTCCGCCGGCACCTGCTCGGGCAGCTCGGCCGCCGGTGTGCCGGCCTCGCGGTAGTAGGGGAAAATCCCCAAGCGCTCAAAGGCCTGCTCCAAGACGAGGTCTCGCAGTGCGGCGAACTCTTGCTCCGTCTCGCCCGGATAGCCGACGATCAAGGTCGTGCGCAGGACCAAATCGGGGATGGCCCGGCGCAGGCGCCGCAGCAGCCCCCGCAGCGCCTTGGGGTCGGCCGGCCGTCCCATGCGCCGCAGCGTGTCCGGGTGGGCGTGCTGCAGGGGAATATCCAGGTAGGGGCAGATCTGGGGATGGCTCGCCAACACCTCCACCAGGCGGGGCGTAATGCGTCCAGGATAGGTGTACATCAGGCGCAGCCAGGGCAGTTCGGGGACGTGCCGCAGCAGCGCCTCCAGCAGCTCCGCCAGGCCATCCCGCAGCCCCCAATCGCGGCCGTACGCGGTGGTGTCCTGGGCGATGAGAATGATCTCGCGCACACCGGCCTCGACCAGGACGCGGGCCTCGGCCAGCAGGTTTTCCTGGGGCACGCTGCGGTAGGGCCCCTTGATCCGGGGGATGGTACAAAAGGCACAGCGCGCGTCGCAGCCATCGGCGATCTTGAGGTAGGCGCTGCCCCCCCAGGCTGCACTGAGGCCAATTCCCTCCCGCGCGGCCTCGCTGGAGGAGAGTATGCGCTGTCCGGGCCCGGCCGGCGGCTTTCCCTCCAGGCGCTGCAAGAGTTGGACGATCTCGGGCCAGCGCAGGGTGTCCAGAAGGGCGTCCACGCCGCTCACCCCACGGAGTTGGTCGGCGTAGAGGCCGGCCATGCAGCCCGCCGCCACCAGGTGCTGCCCCGGCCGCTTGTCCTCGGCTAACTCGCGCAGGACGCCCAGCGATTCCTCCCGGGCCGGGGCGATAAAGCCGCAGGTATTGACGATGAGTACGTCGGCCCACTGGGGCCGCTCGACCAGGCGGTGGCCGGCGCGCTCCAACTGCCAGGCCATCCCCGCACTGTCTACCTCGTTTTTAGGGCAGCCCAGTGTGACCAGGTATACCTTCATCCACGCTCCTCGGCCGGCGCGCTGCCAGGCCGATCTACCACTGCTCCAATTCCTGCAGCAGGTCGGTCACCGCTGCCTGCAAGAGCCGCCGGCCCCAGTCCGCCGAGGCCAGGTTGGCGTCGGCGCCGGCCGAGCCGTCGGCAAAGGTCTCGGCCCAGAGCCTGGCGTTCAGCCAGACCGGCGGCCGGTTCACCGCGTGCACCTCCACCGGCTCGTCCGAGACGATGCCCGGCCGCATGGCCATGACCAGCGAGGTCTCGCCCGGGGTGCCGTGCCCCCCTTCCTTGTCGCCAAAGGCCTCGTTCAGGACGGCCTGGACGCCCGGCAGTTCCCACCAGGAGCGCAGCTTGAGCCGCAGGTCCTGGTGCACGTCGTTGACCTCGGCGATGGCGGCCATCAGGGAGGGGACGTTGCCCCCGTGGCCGTTGAGCAGCAGCACCCGCCGGAAACCGTGCCGGGCCAGCGAGGAGAGCAGGTCATAGAGGAGCAACTGCAGGCTGCTGGGCCGCAGGCTCATGGTGCCGGGAAAGGCCATGTGGTGCAGGGCCATGCCGTAGGGCACGGCCGGCGCCACCAAGACCCCGCTCTCTTGGCCGGCCTGCGCCGCGATGCCGGCCGGTGCGATAAAGTCGGTGCCCAGCACGGCCCGCGGGCCGTGCTGCTCCGTGCTGCCCACCGGCAGCATGATCCGATCGTCCTTCTCTAGGTAGGCGGCGACCTGCCGCCAGGTCATCTCGGCTAAGAGCATCATCTCCTCCGTCTATTGCGCACTCCATTCGCTTTCATCGGCCTCCCGCCGGACCCGTTTGTAGGTCTGGATGGTCCGGTGGGCAATCGATGTCCAGTTGTACTGTTCCAATACTTGGTGATAGGCATTCTTGGCCCGCTGGTGGGCCCAAAGGGGGTGCTCCAGGGTGTGCAGGATGCCCCAGGCCAGGGAATCCGCATCTCCCGGATACACGGTGATCCCTGTTTCGGCGTGCTGCACGACGTTGGCCAGCCCCCCCGTCTCGGCCACGACGACCGGCGTCCCGGCGGCCATGGCCTCCAGGGCCACAATGCCAAAAGGCTCGTAGATGCTGGGAAAGACGGCCACGTCGGCCACCTTGTAGAGGCGGTCGCGCACCTCGTCTGGCACAAAGCCGGTGAAGTAGATGCGCTCATAGACGCCCAGCTCCCCGGCCCGGTGGCGCAGGGTGTCCAGCAGCATGCCCGTGCCCGAGATGATAAACTTGGCCTGCGGATAACGGTCCAGAACCCGGGGCGCCGCCTCTACCAGCACCTGCAGGCCCTTTTCCTGTACGATGCGGCCGACGTAAAAGACGATCTTTTCCTCGGGGGTGGCATAGCCCCGGCGAAACAGTCCCAGGTCCTCTTGCTCCAGTGCCTGAAAGCGGGCCGGATCGATGCCGTTGGGGATGACCTCGATCTTGTCCGGCGGGGTGGCGAAATAATCCCCCAACTGGCCGGCCATATAGTGGCTGGCACAGATGACCCGCCAGGCTTCGTAGGTCAGCCACCATTCCGTGCCATTGATGGCATAGGCCTGCTGCCCCACCAGTCGCCCCCGCCCGCGCCCCCGCTCGGTGGCGTGTATGGTCGCCACCAGCGGGATCCGCTGGCGGTGCTTGAACTCTACCGAGGCTCGGGAGACCAGCCAATCATGCCCGTGCAGGACGTCGGGTGGCCCCACGTGGTCCAGTATGCACTGGGCCTGCTGCAGTAGGTGCACGTTGCCCTCCTGTACAAAACTCAGGAAATCGTATTCATGCATGCGCGGCATCCGTACGCGGTGGACGAATAGTTTTCCCCGTTCCTCCTCCAGCGTTCCTCCGGACAATTGGGGCGTGATGACGTGCAGTTCGACTCCCTCGGCCGCCAGGGCCGGGGCCAGCTCCATGATGTGCTTGCCCAGCCCACCGACCACGTGGGGAGGATATTCCCAGGAGAACATGTAGACACGCATGCTAGGCCTCCCCGCCGAGGTGTTCCTTTCGCACCACCAGTTTCCACCAGAGCTTGCTCAGGTCGCGCGCCGTCCGCCAGAGACGGCCAAAGTTAAAGAACTGTGACCGCCCATAGGCTCGGTGAAAGTGGTGCACCGGCACCTCGGCAAAACGATATCCGGCATCCTGCATCTTTTTGACCATTTCCAGGCAGATCGTCCCGTGCTCCGACTCTAGTTGGATGCGCTCAAAGATGTCCCGCCGGATCAGGCGAAAGTCACAGTCCACGTCGCGCAGCTTGAAGCCAAAGAGCAGCTTGACCGTGTAATGGTAGATGCGGCCAATGATCTTGCGGGCCAGGGGGTCGGAGCGGCCGATCTTGTAGCCGTTGACCACGTCCACGCCGTCGTCCAGCGCCTCGACCAACACTCTTAACTCGCGGGGGTCGTACTGCGCGTCCCCATCGGTATAAAAGACCCAGTCCTTGCCGGCGGCGGCAAAGCCACTGCGCAGCGCGCCGCCATAGCCCCGGTTCTGGAGGTGGTGAATGATGCGTACCTCGTCCGCGCAGCGCCGGCTCAGTTCGTCCAGGATCATGGGGGTATAGTCCCTGCTGCCGTCGTTGACTACAATGACCTCATAGTCATCGGTCAATTCGCGCAGGGTGATCAGGACGTTCAGGACCATGCTGGCGATGGTGCCGCCGTCGTTGTAGGCCGGAAAAAAAGCCGAGATGCTGATCTTGTTCGAACTCACAACTGCCTCCGGGTATATGGTTGGGATGGACTCTCAATCGAAAAAGGCGTAGCGCAGGATACAGTAGACGGCCTGCCAGCCGTCCTGCCAGCCGATCTTTTTGCCCTCCTCATAGGTGCGGCCATAGTACGAGATGGGCGTCTCGTAGATGCGGCAGCCCAGCCGGGCGACCTTGGCCGTGACCTCCGGCTCAAAGCCAAAACGATTGGAGCGCAGCTTGAGCTGGCGCAGGATCTCGATCCGAAAGACCTTGTAGCCGGTCTCCATGTCGGTTAGGTTGAGGTTGGTGAACATGTTGGAAAGGGTGGTCAGGAAACGATTGGCCACGTAATGCCAGAAAAAGAGCACCCGGTGGGGCCCGCCCAAAAAGCGGGAGCCATAGACGACGTCGGCCTTGCCCTCCAGGATCGGCCGCAGCAGGCGCGGATAGTCCTCGGGATTGTATTCCAGGTCGGCATCCTGGACGATCAGGAGATCGCCCGTCGCTTCCGCAAAGCCCCGCCGCAGAGCGGCGCCCTTGCCCTGGTTGACCTGCTGGAGCAGGACGCGCACGCCGTCCTGCCCATCCAATGAGGCCAGGAGGTCCCGGGTCCCATCGGTGGAGCCGTCGTCCACGACGAGGATCTCTTTTTCCAGCCCCAGGGTGTCGGACTGCTGGACACAGCGGATGACCTGCACCACCGTGTCCCGCTCGTTGTACACGGGAATGACGATGCTGAGGCGGGACAAGGCTTGCTCCTGGTTCCCTCGTTGGCCGCATTCCGTCATCGTCCGACCTCCTTCTTTTCCGCTCGGCCAAAGTGGCCGTGCGTTTTGGCAAATCGCCAGCTTGTGAGAAACGTTCAACCGTCAACCTGTAACGTTCAACCGTATCAGCGACAGCCGGTCGAATAATAGAGCACGTGCTCGATCCAGAACCAGAGCCCGCTACAGCCCAGGTAGAGGCCGCTCCCAGCGGCGAGCAGCCGGCCGGCCCAGCCCCGGCGGGCTAGTTGGCCCAGCCACCAGGCGCCGGCGACGGCCACGACCGGCAGCAAAAAGTACATGTAGCGGACGTACAGGTTCAGCGCCAGTCCCACCCCGGCAAAGAGCAGGGCCACCACCAGGGCCAGGCCGGCCCAGCGCAGCGCCAGCAGCCGCCGCTGCAGGGCCCAGGCCGGCAGCGCCGCCAACGCCAGCAGCAGCGGCCAGGTGTGGTAATAGGCCCGGGCCTCGGCGGCCAGTTCCCGCACGCCGGCGGCCAGGGCCTCGCCCCGTGAGAATACCTCCACCGGGAGCAGCCCCAGGTCCCCGTCCACGACGGGCCCGCGCACCAAAAAGCCGCCCTGGGCCGGCGCCTCGGCGTTGGCCCCGGCGCGCATGGCCTGGATGGAATGCCACATCGTGCCCGCGAAATAGCTATAGTAGAGCAGCGCCGCTAAAAACAGCGCCAGCACGGCCGCCCCGGCCCAGCGCCACAGCGCCGCCCGCGAAAAGGCCGGCAGGGGCGCCAGCCAGGCCGTCAGCACCCAGGCCAGCAGCAGCGCCCCCGTCAACAGCACCGCCCCGGGGTGGACCAGCAGGGCCGGCACCAGCAGCGCCGCTGCGCCCAACCAGGCCCGCCGCCGGATCAAGCGGCCGGCCGGCGAGAACAACAGCCCCAGCAGCAGCAGGTACAGGAACTGGCCCAGGATGTTGGCCACGATGCCCCAGGAAAAGATGATGTAGGATTGGGGCACGCTCAAATAGAGGAACGCCGCCCAGGGGACAAGGCGATCCCGATCCAATAGCCGGCGGGCGATGTAGGCCGCCAGCATGGCCGAGGCGGTGTCCAGCAGCACCGCCACGATCTTGAAGGGCAGCAGCCGGCCGCCCAGCAGCGCCCAGAGCGGGGCCTGCAGTACGTACAGCAGGGGCAGATAAAAGGTCTCCTGGCTGCGCCATTCGCCCGAGGTGATGGTAAAGAGCACCTCCCCCCGCAGCACCTGCTCCAGGCGGTTGGCGTGGAAGCAGAGGTCCCACGTCTCCAGCGCCGGGTGCAGCACCCCGGCCAGGCGCAGGGCCAAAAAGAGCAGCAGCACGCTCCAGAGCGCCCGCTCGGCGGCCGCGCCCAGCGGCGCCCCGGCCCGCTCCAAGCCGGCCCGCACGGCGCGCTGCAGCAGGGCCAGCGCCAGCCAGCCCGCGGCCAGGGCCAGCGGTAGATAGGGCAGCCCCGGTGTGAGCAGGGGCCGCTGCCAGGCCAGGGCGGCGGCCAGGGCCAGGGCCAGCGCGGCGCCGACGCCGAGCGCGGCCCACCGCGGCCAGCCCAGCCGCTCGACCAGCAGCGCGGCCAGCAGCACGGCCAGGCCGGCCCACAGCAGCGTGGCCAGGGCCGGCCGCACCGGCCCGCCGGCCGGCCGCAGCTCCAGGTGGTCCACGGTCAGGCCCAGTTCACGGGGGTCGCCGCCGGGGATAAAGACGTCGCTGTGCAGGAGCAGTTCCAGGTCGCCCCCCCGAAGCGCCTCGGCCGGCAGCAGGACCGAGTACACCTGCACCTGGGTGCCCACGGTGGCCCGCAGCAGCGTGTTCCCGCCGGCCTCTAGCCGCAGTTGGGGCGGGTCCTCCTGGGGCGGCCGCGGGGCGGCCAGGCTCAGGTCCAGGCGGTAGGGACAGCAGCCCAGACCGGGGATGGAGAGGCCGGCCTCGGCCCGGGTCCAGCGGTAGGAGCGCCCGCCGCCTTCCTCGGCGGCGTGAAAGCCCCGGATATAGATCTCTTCTGGGCGGCTGCCAATGTCCAAAGCAAAGGGCCGGCGGACCTGGTGGGCCAGGACGAACAGCAGCAGGCTGCACAGGAGCAGGGCCCAGAGCGGCGGGGAGCGCAGGCCGGCCCGGAGGGCCCGGCCCTCCCGGCGGAGGGCCGGCCGCAGACGGCTACCCAGACGCTGCCAGCGTTGCATTTGCATGCTGCGATCGTCTATACCCAATGCCTACCTCTCACTACGGTTCGAACCGCATCATAGCACGGGGGATGGGGGGTGTCAAATGGCCGCCGGCGGGCTTCTGACGTTTTTCTGACGGTAGGATGTTATCATGGGGACGTTGAACGGGCTGCCGCCCGACGCCGTGGTGCTCAGCGCCACGCTAGAGTTGTACCAGATCGTCAACCGGGACCAGGCCGGCCGGCAGGCCTATACGGTCTGGGTGGACGCCGTGACGGGGAACTGGCAGGAACTGAACGTCACCTGGAACAACGACCCCGGATCGGCCCACCAGGGCGATCCCCCCACCACCGTCTTGGGCGATCCGTACTATATTCCCTGGGACGTTACCCAGATCGTGCAGGGTTGGGTTGGCGGTACCCTGGACAACTATGGCCTGCATATGCGCGGCGACCGCAGTACCATCGCCGAGCACGTTTTTTACTCACGCGAGAACGGCGACTATCCCCCCCGACTGATCGTCCACTATGACTCTGGACAGATTACCCCCACCCCGAGCCCGACGCCGACAGACTCGCCCACCCCCACCCCCACGCCGACCCTGCCGGGCTCTGGGAGCTGCCCCGGCACCGTTTGGGTCTACCCCGACCGGGACACCCTGGTCTATGCCCGTTATCCCGATACCGTGTACGGCGATAGCCACTGGCTCTTGCTCAATCGGGACGCGGAGGAGCCGAACTTTTTTCACGCCAATACGTTCCTGCACTTTCCCATCGACGTGATGGTCCCCCCGGACCAACACGTATACGAGGCCACGCTGCATCTCCACGTCCTAGAGACGCAGGGGAATGCGGACTTGCCCTGGTGGGCCATCGTCTATGGCCTGGATGGCCCCTTTGACGAAACGACCACCAATTGGAGCAACCAGCCCAACATGGACTATCTCGACTGTGTCGAGGGAGCCGCCGACGTCTCGCCCGGCAACTCCTGGCACACCATCGGCGTGACCAGAATGGTCCAACGCTGGCACGAGTGAGTGATGCCCAACTATGGCCTGGGCCTGCTGCCATCGATCCCCCTGTTCGGCGGCGATTTCTCGGTCAAGTATCACAGCCGCGACTATCCTTTTGACCCGGACCTGCACCCGCTCCTGGAGATCCGCTGCGGCGGCGCCAGCCCCACTCCGACCCCCACCCCGACCCGCACGCCCACCCCGACCCCGACGCCGACGCCCACTACGAGTCCCACCCCGGTCCCCGATACGGCCAACGTCGAGGCCTACCACCTCGAAATCACCCAGGGGGTGCAGGATGGCGCGCATTCGATCCTCCTGGTGGAGGGAAAGCGTACCTACGTGCGGCTCTACTATGACCTCCACGACCCCGTCCCCGATGTGCTGTACCGCACGACGGCCAAACTGAACATCTATCGCGGCGGTGTTTTCCAAGAGTCCATCCTGCCGATCAACGGCGCCGCCGGTTACCTCGATCTAGTGGATAACACCTGGTTCCTGATCCCCGAGCACACCTTTATCTTTGAATTGCCCTACGAGTATATCACGGGAGAGATCCGCCTGATGGGTGTGATCGACCCGGAGGGGGAACTGCCCGAGAGCACTTGGGCCGATAATTTTGTCGAGCGCACGGTCTCTTTCGAGCCGGTGCTGGCGAAGGATTTCCACTTTTACCAGATCACCCACATCGACGGCCAGGGCAACAGTACGACCGTGAATCAAACGCAGATCTATCCTTCGTGGCAGTACACTAAAGCGACCATGCCGATGGGGCCGGCTACCGTCTATTACCACTACATTACCTACGACGAGCGCGAGTTGGACCCCCTTCGATGCGAGCGGATGAATTGGTACCTGCTCTACTATCTTGCAGGAATGTCCGGCTTTGACCCCGACACGTACTACTATGCCTTTATGCCTGGAGGTGGGACCGGGATCAGTTGCGCTGCGGGTATCCCCCACAGTATTGCTTCGAGCTGGATAGGGTCCAGCGAATCGACCATGGCCCACGAACTGGGCCACTGCTTTGGCCGCCATCACACCGCGCATCCCTCCTACGATGGGGACAGCGGCATTGACTTTGGCTGCGGGGCCAAAACCGGCTGTTTCTACGCCGGCGGCATTTTGTGGGGCTGTCCCGACGGTTTCGACGAGTATCCTTACGTGGAGGGCACCGTGCGGGTGGACCTCGAGGGGCCGCAGGGCGGCCTGAAGAGGATCACCAGCGGGGCGGCGCTGCCCCGGGTCACGCTGCTCTCGCCCAATGGCGGGGAGGTGCTGGCCGGCCGGACCATCACGGTGACCTGGACGGCCAGCGACATCGACGACGATACGCTCACCTTCAACGTGCAGTACAGCACCGACGACGGGGCCACCTGGCAGATGGTCGCCGTCGAGGTCTCGAGCGACAGCGTGGTCCTTGACTCGGCCAACCTGCCCGGCAGCGAGCAGGGACGCTTTCGCGTCCTGGCCAGCGACGGCATCCATACCCGCAGCGACGTCTCGGACGCCGCCTTTACCGTGCCCAACCACCGGCCCAGCATCCAGATCCTGACCCCGGAGGAGGGCGCCGTCTATATCGTCAGCCAGACCGTCGCGCTGCAGGCCTGGGTGTCCGACGTGGAGGAGGGCTCGATGGCCCCGGAGCGGGTGAGCTGGCAGTCCAGCCTGGACGGCTTTTTGGGCAATGGCGGGGATCTGAGCACCGCCGGCCTGTCGGCCGGCCTGCACACCCTCTATGCCATCGCCGAGGACAGCGAGGGCGCCTCGGACGTCGCCGTCGTGCACATCGAGGTCTATGCCGGGCCGGGGGATCTGCCGCCGCAGCCGGACTTGCTGGCGGCCTCGCCGACGCTCCTGTCGCTGAACCCCCACTTGGGGGCCGGCAGCCGGCCCATCTACCTCTACAACGCCAACAACCCCGAACCGCTTTCCTGGACCGCCTCCGCCAGCGAGCCCTGGGTGCACCTGAGCGCCACGTCCGGCAGCACGCCGGAGGTGATCTCTGTCTGGGCCAGCACCTTTGGCCTGCCCGAGGGCTATTATACCGCCACGGTCACCTTTACCAACGACGCCGCCCCGACCGAGAGCGCCACCGTCGAACTCGCCGTGACCGCGACGCGCTTTTACGTCTACCTGCCCCTGACGGTGCGGTAGGGGGGTGTACAAGGGGCGAGGCGAGGCACGCCTCGCCTCGCCCCATCGGCCATAGTCGCATACCCTGCGGGACTATAGTGCCATACCCTGTGACACTATAGTCCCACACTCTATGTGAGCCTGCCCCACACTCTATGTGAGCCTGCCCCACACTCTATTGTACGATAGTGCCATAGATTACGTCACTATAGTGCCGTACTCTATGTGACGCTCGTACTAAACCTCAAGTGACGAGCGTCACTTAATGTTTGGGACGCTCGTCAGACACTTCATGTGACGCTCGTCACAACCTTTTCCTTTGGGTAGATCTTGGCAGATCGGCTTGCTATTCAGTCCACCATGGTCCGCTGGGCCAGCACAAAGGACTATTCACACCCCCAGAACGTCCTTGGCCTTCCCCTTGAGCCCAAAGCGGCGGCGGACTTTTTTGCTGCAGGAAGGCAATCGCCAGAAACCAGCCGCCGATGGGTCTATAATAGCAGCCCCAGGGTCAACAATTTGGCCCGCAGTTCAAAACCAACGGTATGGGCTGCCTCGGTCAGGGCTTCCTGCCAAAGGGGGATCTGCATTTCGACCACCCGATCCGGATTGGCCGTGCGCACCTGGTGCAGGGCATAGTCGAAAAGATAGGGCGCCAGTTGGGCATGGTTGGGATCCAGGTCGATCGTGATCGAGTTCCGGCCGGTCTCCCGGGTGCGGATCTCGTAAACCAGGTAGGCGGCCCCTTGGCCGGCGGTCGTGCTGGCCAGGGCATGGTGCACCTGCAGCCCTTCTGTGCGCACGAGAAGGGGAAAGAGCAGGCGGGTGAGGAAGGGCCTTTTGTAGCGGGCGGGCTCCACCGGCTCATACCGGCTCACGCTCTGCGGCGTGATCCGCTTCATCAGTTCGAACCGGGGCGGCCAGGTAAAGGGATCGGTGGGGTTCAACAGGTATCCCTCGGGCAGGGCCGGGAGCGGGGGGGCGCCATTTGGCGCAAGCTCCAGCAGCAGGTTAGCGCTATAGTTTTCAAAGCCCAGGCTTTCGTAGAGCTTGATCGCCGGCACGTTGCCCTCGATGACGTCCAGCGATAACTGCCGGCCCCCGCGTTCTCGAACCAGGTCAATCCCGGCCTCCACCAGCTTGCGGGCGATGCCCCGGCGCCGAAAATCCGGGTGGACGCCGACGGCGGAGATGTACCAGGTGGCGGTGGTACCGCGGCGGTTGAGCTGGGTAAACCCGGCGATGCGGCCCTCTTGTTCCCAGACGTGCCCGTGCAGAAAATCGCGCAGGCCCGGCGCCAGGAATTGGATGAGCCGGACGAACGGCCAGATGCGCTGGTATTTTTCCATGGAATCGGCCAGCGATTCTTCCTCATCCAACTGGACGCTCCATTCCGGGTGGTCGGGGTAATGCCAGACCTCGGCGGCGATCTCACCGATGCGAACCAAATCCTCCGGGAGCTTGATGCTGCGGATTGACATCTGCCGGCCTCCTCTCTGCCTTGAATGCTGGGTTCAACAAGAACCTAGCGCCTAACGGACCAAGAGCGCTGCCAGGGGGATATAGACGCCCCCCTTGACCACCAGGCCCAGCATGACCGCCAGGGGCCAGGGGATGCGCTCGCTTTTGAACCCGATCGACATCAGCGCGATCTCCCACAGCGAGACCAGCGCGTGCACGGGGATGGTAAAGCCCGCCCCATAGACGTCCAGGGCGATGGCCGTCCAATCCACCAACCACACCACCGGCATCACCACCAACAGCGAAAAGCCGATCACGTTCATGATCCAATCCACGTCGGCGTCGATCCGGGCCAGCCGCAGCAGCAGGTATACCAGCGCGCTGGCCAAGAGCCAGGCGGCGAGGCCGAACAGGGGCAGGAACAGGACCTCGGCCCGGTAATAGTGCGCGCCGTCGAGAAAGGTCACATAGGGCGGGACGAACGGCCGCCGGCCGAGCAGCTGCAGGGCCAGGATGGAGGTGAGCGCGGTAACGACGAAACGGACCAGGGTCGCGTACAGCCCCCAGGCCGGCGCCGGCTTTTCCCGCAGCAGTGCCAAAGCCCGGGCCGGCCGGCCCAGGGCGACGAGCCAAAGACGCAGGAATGGTTTCAAGGCAAGCACCCCCTTGAGCGCTGTGCTGTCCAACATTCAGGATGACCGGCCTCTATAGTATAGCACAGCAGGGGCCTGGCTGTCGAGCTTTGCCCGGTGCTGAAAGCTCCGGGCTACATAAATAGAAGACCGTCTTGAGCTCCGCGCAGGTTGGCCTTCCCCTTTACGTAGCCGGCGCGCGTTTGTCCTGAGCAACGTCGAAAGATTAGCGCCCGGCGGGATAGCTTGAAACAGCTCTTCCGTGCCGACAGTGTGGTATAATGGGGCTGGAGGAAGCAATGTTCCAGTCAACCGAGGTATCCACATGACCCACACCATCTACTTTGGCGACAATCTGCCCCTGCTGCGCGGCATGCCGGCCGCGTCCGTGGACCTGATCTATGTCGACCCCCCGTTCAACACCGGCCGGGTGCAGCGGCATACCCGCGTCAAGACCGTCCGCAGCGCCCAGGGCGACCGCACCGGCTTTCAGGGCCGGCGCTACCGGACCGTCCAGGTCGGCAGCCGGTCCTTTGACGACGCCTTTGACGACTACCTGGCCTTTCTCGAGCCCCGCCTGCGGCAGGCCCGGCGCCTGCTGGCCCCCCACGGCACCCTCTACTTCCACATCGACTATCGCGAGGTGCACTACTGCAAGGTCCTGCTCGACGCCATGTTTGGCCGGGAGTGCTTTCTCAACGAGATCATCTGGGCCTACGACTATGGGGGCAAGCCCAAGAGCCGCTGGCCGGCCAAACACGACAATATCCTGGTCTACGTCCAGGACCCCAAGCGCTATACCTTTAACGCCGACGACGTGGAGCGCATCCCCTACATGGCCCCCGGCCTGGTCGGCCCGGAAAAGGCCGCCCGGGGCAAGCGCGTCACCGACGTCTGGTGGCATACCATCGTGCCCACCCGGGGCAAGGAGCGCACCGGCTATCCCACCCAAAAGCCGCTGGGCATCCTGCGGCGCATCGTGCAGGCCTCCTCCAATCCCGGCGACCTGGTCCTGGACTTTTTCGCCGGCAGCGGCACTACCGGCGCCGCCTGCCTGGAACAGGGCCGGCGCTTTGTGCTGATCGACGACAACCCCCAGGCCCTGGCCGTGATGGCCCGGCGCTTTGCCGGGGTCGAGGACATCGAGTGGGTGGGTTGGGATCCCGCCGGTCCGTAGATAGGCCTTTCGGGCGAGGCGCGCCTCGCCCCTACCGAAATCTGCGTTATGGGCGATGCCCATGGGCCTTGACATTTCACCCCCATTCGTGTAAAATCCTTATAATCTATATAAGGTTTTTGCAAGAGTAAGGTGAGATATGAAACGCGATCCGCAGGAGAATGCCCGCCGGCTCTACGAGATTGCCTCCACCCAGGGCGGCTATTTTACCTCCGCCCAGGCGCGCGAGGCCGGCTACGCCTACAGCCAGCAGCACTACCACCTCTCCCGGGGCGCCTGGCTGCGCGTCGACCACGGGCTGCACCGCCTGCGCGACTATCCCCCCGGAGAGCGCGATGACCTGATCCGCTGGTCGCTCTGGAGCCGCAACCAGCAGGGCCGGCCCCAGGCCGTCGTCTCCCACCAGACCGCCCTGGCCGTCTACGATCTCGGCGATCTGCTGCCGGCCCGCATCCACCTGACCGTGCCGGCCGGCTTTCGCAAGGAGGCGCCCGATGGCCTGGTGCTGCACCAGGCCGAACTGCAGCCGCACGAGGTCGAACAGCACGAGGGCTACCGCATCACCACCCCCCTGCGCACCCTGCTCGACGCCGCCGGGAGCCCGCTCAGCCAGGAGCACCTGGACCGGGCCCTGCGGCAGGCCCTGGAGCGCGGCCTGGTCCGCCGGCGCCCGCTGCAGGAGGCCGCCGCCGCGTCCGACGCCCGCGAACGGCTGGAGTTGGCCCTGGACGCCGCGCTGGAGCCGGGCTCGTGACCGGCCGCTACGGCAGTCCCCAGGCCTTTCGCCACGCCCTGGAAAATCGCCTGCGCCGCCGGGCCGAGCGCCAGGGGGTCGACCTGCAGCGCCTGCGCCGGCGGGTGGCCTTTGAACGACTGTTGGCCCGTCTCTTTGCCCCGGAGCAGCCGCCCTGGCTGCTCAAGGGCGGCTATGCCCTGGAGCTGCGCCTGCAGGACCGCGCCCGCTCTACCCTGGACCTGGACCTGGCCGTGCCGGAGGAGCGGGCCCTGGAAGTGCTGGCCCCACACCAGGCCGAGAACGCAGCGGGTCTCGGCGTCTACGAACTGCTCCAGGAAGCCGCCGCCCGCGAGATGGGCGACGGCTTTCGTTTCTACCTCAGCCGGCCCAAGGAGGAGCGCAGCGGCGCCCCCGGCGGCGGCCTGCGCTGCTCGGTCGAGGCCCACCTGGCCGGCCGCGTCTTTGCCCAGTTCCACCTGGACGTCGGCCTGGGCGACGCTGTGCTGGAGCAGCCGGACTGGGTCGAGGGCCACGCCCTGCTCGATTTCGCCGACATCGACCCCGCCCGGGTCGCCCTGTACCCCCCGGCCCAACATTTCGCGGAAAAGCTGCACGCCTATACTTTCCCCTGGCCCGACCGGGAGAACACCCGCGTCAAGGACCTGCTGGACCTGGTCCTGCTGCTGCACCTGGGCGGCCTCCGGCCCGAGCAAGTCCGGCCGGCCCTGCGGGCCACCTTTGCCGCCCGCCGCACCCACCCCCTGCCCCGGGAGCTCCCCGCCCCGCCGGAATCCTGGAGCGCCGCCTACGCCGCCCAGGCCCGCGAACTGGAACTGCCGGCGGCCACCCTGCCGGACGCTTACGCCTACCTGCAGGACTGTTGGCAGCGCTGGGGCCTGGAGCGCCTGGCCCAAGACATGGAGAGGAACGATGAACACCCCCCTGCGGGCAGTGCTCTTTGACCTGGACGGAACCCTGCTGGGCAATGACATGGATCGCTTTCTGCCGCCCTACCTCGAACGTATCTCGGCCCACGTCGCCCACCTGGTGCCCCCGAAAAAGTTTGTCGCCGACCTGCTCCGCTCGACCGGGGTGATGGCGGCCAACGACGGCCGGGCCAGCAACGAGGAGGTTTTCGCCCAAGACTTTTACCCGCGGCTGGGCGTGCCCCGGGAGGCGTTGGAACCGCTGCTGATCGACTTTTACCAGACCGACTTTGACAAGCTGCGGCAGTACACCGAGCGCAAACCGGCCGCCCGTCGGGTGGTCCGGCGCGCCTTTGACCTGGGCTATGACGTAGTCATCGCCACCAACCCCCTTTTCCCCAGGGTAGCGGTCCGCCGGCGCTTGGAGTGGGCCGGTGTGGCCGATTTTCCCTACACCCTGATCACCACCTACGAAAACAGCCACGCCTGCAAGCCCGACCTGCGCTATTTTGAGGAAATCCTGGTCAAGATTGACCGTCCGGCGGCGGCCTGCCTGGTGGTCGGTGACGAGGCCATGGACATGGTCGCCGCCCGCCTGGGCTGCCGCACCTTCCTGGTACCCGGTCCACGCACGGCACTGGACCTGGATATCCCCCAGCCAACCTACCAGGGCCCTCTGGCCGAGGTGGAAGACGTGTTAGTACAACTGTCCTCTCACAAGACAAAACCCGGCCTTGAGGACGAATAATCTCTAGAAATGCAAGAGGGACAAGATTCTGGAAGATTCCGATGGCCATCATCCACTACCTGCTCCGGCGCATCCGGCGCCACTGGCAGTTGTTCCTCAACTTGGGCCTGGGAGTCGTCATGGCGACGGCCCTGCTGGCCAGTACCCCCCTGCTGGTCGACGCCGTGCTGGAAATTGGGCTGCGGCACGAGATCTTGGCCGCCGGCCCCTCCGTGCGAAATCTGAACCTGCAGTGCTACGAGTTGCCCCAGGCGCCCGTCGTCCAGGAATTGGACCGCCAGGTCCGGGCCCAACTCGAGGATCGCCTGGGCCGCTATTTGCAGCGTGTTACCCTTGCGGTCGAGTCCACCTGGATGATCCCCTGGGTTGGGGGGGAGGCCCAGCTCGACGACCGGATCCACCTGCGCTTTTACGAGGACATTCATGATCAGGTCGAGTTCCTGGCCGGCGACTGGCCGGCCGGCGGCATGCTGACGGATACGGTTCCCATCATCATTGGGGAAACTATGGCCCGGGATTATTTCCTGGAGGTCGGCGACCGGCTGCCCGTTAGCTTCAAGCGGGATGACGCGCAACCCTCCGCCTGGCTGCAGGTGACCGGCGTCATCCGGCCCCGGAATCCGGGGGATGCCTATTGGTTCGTTCCCGAACATCCCCTGCGGGGCCAGGGCTCTGGGCAGGGCGCCCGGCGCTACGGCGCTGTTGTGCCGGCCGAAATTCTCTATGGGGGTGCTGCGGCCCTGGTCCCAGAGGCCCAGGCCAGGATTGCCTGGAACGTACAATTGCTTCCCGAACGGATCACTCTGGCCGGTGCATCCGATCTGAGCGGCCAGATCGCCGGCCTGAAAAAGGACCTACACCTGGGCGAACTGAACGTTCTCCTGGACACCGGGCTGCCCGAACTGCTGACCGATTTCGCCGTCCAGGCCGGGACGGTGCGGGGTCCGTTGTACCTGCTCATGGCCGAGATCGCCCTGCTGGTGCTGTACTATGTGCTGCTGGTGGCCGCGTTGTCGGTCCAGCAGGCCGAACACGAGTTTGCCGTCCTGCGCAGCCGCGGCGCCTCCGGCCGGCAGATTCTCGCCATTCAGGCGGTCGAGGCCGTTCTCTTGGCCGTCACGGCCTTTCTAAGTGGTCCCGGTCTGGCCATTGTACTCATCAAGGGTCTCTCTCTGTTTGGGCCCCTGGCCGCGGTGGCGCCGGGGGATTGGGCTGTGCATCTCACCCGTGCCTCCTGGCTGGCGGCAGGCCTGGGCGCTGGGGTCTGTGCCGTCGCCTTATTACTGCCGCTGGGACCCGCATTGCGGCGCAGTATCGTAGCCCACCAGCAGGGCATCGCCCGGCCGCCGCGGGAATCCTGGTGGCAGCGCCTGTACCTGGACGTCATCCTCTTGCTGATCGGCCTGGTTCTGCTCTGGCGGCTGCACCTGTATGGCAGCATCGTCGGCAGCAGCGCTGTTCGGCCTCAGGTCGATTGGCTGCTGCTGCTGTCCCCCGTGGCCCTGCTCCTCGGTTCTGCGACCATTCTGCTGCGGGTCCTACCCCTGCTCATGCGCCTGTCCGCCCGGGTCAGCGCCCGGGGTCGGGGGCTGACCGCGCCCCTGGCCATGTGGCAGGTCTCCCGCAACCCGGTTCGGGGTGTGCTGCTGATCCTCCTGCTTACCCTGGCCATGTCTTTGGGACTGCTCTCGACCGGTTTGAACGCCACCCTGGATGTGAGTGAGAGCGAGAGGGCTCAGTATGCCGTCGGGGGGGACGTTCGCCTGGTCTCCAGCCGGGCCGCGGATCTGGCGGGCCTGACGGCGCAGTCCGGCCTGCGGTCGGCGACGAGCGTGGCCCGCGACCTGGGAACCGTGGATCTGGGCGTCTCGCGCTTTCCCCGCTTTGCGGTCCTGGCCGTCGACCCCCTTGTTCTGGCCGAGTCGGGCACTTTCCGTGACGATTTCGCCGACGCCCCGCTGGCGGAACTGCTGCGCCGGATCGTTCCCGCCGCGGATTGGGAGGGGGCCTTTGTGCCCCTGCCGGGTCGGCCCGCCGGCCTGGGCCTCTGGGTGTGGACCTCCCCCGACGATCAGCGCTCGGACCATTCCCACGTTTCCGGCCGCTATATGGGTGAGAACGATCTGGACCGGATCCGGGTATGTGCCCGACTGCGGACGAGTGCTGGCGCCTACTTTGATCTCGAGCTAAAGTGGCCCGAGGCCGGCGACTGTCCCTTTGCCTGTTGTGCGGACTGCTGCCCCGAGGTGGCGGCAACGGCTGCCGAAAATGCCTGTAACTGGCGCTATCTGTCCGGCGATCTGCCTGAACTGGAGGAGGGCGCCTATCCTTTGAGCCTACACTCCATCTGGATTCAGAACCGCGCCCGAACCGAGCGCTATGGCTATATGTCCAGGGTGAATATCAATATCGTGGTGGACGACCTGACGGTAGTTGAGCGCACGACCGGCGCCGCTCAGATCGTAGAGGGATTTGAGGAGGCGGCAGACGAATGGCACTTGGGCCAGGCGTACTCGAGCATCCTCCGCGACACCTTTACGGCTTATACCGGACAGGCCGGTCGGCGCTTGATCATCAATTTCCGGCGGGCCCAGGAATCGATCGCCTTCGAACGGGGCCCCGCGGAGGCCGAGGTCCGGCTGCCGGTCCTGGTCAGTCCGGCCTTTCTGGAGGCGGCCCAACTCCAGGAGGGGGATGCGGCGTCGGCCTGGATCCACTCGGTGCACCTCTCGCTGCGTGTGGTCGGCCTGGTTCACTACTTTCCCACCGTTTACGAGGATCCCGTATCGCTTCCGGCCGGCTTTATGATCGTTGCCGGCGATCCCTTGTTGGCCCACTTGAACGGGGGCACCCCCAAGCCCGTCAATGCCAACGAACTCTGGCTCTTTGCCGACGATCCGGAGGACCCCGATGCCTTGGTGAATCTGGCCGACTTGGCCGAGGAGACCTGGACGGTCAAGTCCGTCCGGCAGGAAATCGGAGCCGATCCTATGGCCCTGGGATTGCGCAGCGTGACCTTTTACGGCTACGTCCTAACCAGCCTGCTGAGCATCGTTGGCTTTGCCACCTATTTCTATACGAACGCCCGCCGGCGTGAGTTGAGCTATGGCGTTCTGCGCACGATGGGTTTGTCTCCCTGGCAGCTCTACGTCTCCCTGCTCATCGAGCAGGTGATCCTGGTCCTCTCTGGCCTGGGGCTGGGCACCCTGTTGGGGTCGATCCTGAACGGGCTGGTACTGCCCCGCCTGCCGATTACGTTGGGCAAGCTGCCGCCGGTTCCTCCCTTTCGGCCCCACACCGACTGGGATGCGGTGCTGCAACTTTACCTGGTCCTGGGGGGGACCCTGCTGCTCTGTCTGGCCCTGGTGACGCTGTTGCTCTCGCGAGCGCGTATCCACCGCGTGCTGCGTATTGGAGAAGAATGAGGCACATGCTGAAACTGGTCCTTCGACACCTGCGACGGTATATTCGATTGCACCTAGCCCTCTGTCTGGGTCTGACGCTGGCCGCCCTTATGCTGGCGGGATTGCCGGCCTATGGTGACTTGATCGGAACGCAGAGCCTGCACGAAATGGTGCGGAGCTACCGCGCTCCCTCGGCGCGGCACGTCCTGATCTCGACAAAAGAGGGCGCTCGCCTCGAGCCGGTCCTGTACGATCTCATTGTGGAGCGGCTGGGGGAGATTCTGGTGGAACGAATTGAGGTGCGCCAGATCAAGCTGTCGGTGTGGGAGCCGCCCTACACGGGGGGAACCGCCCCCCCACCGCCCAAGTTCCATTACGTGCGCTTGTGGGCATTCCAGGATCTGGCCCAGGAAGTGCGGGTCTTGCAGGGCCGTCTGCCGGTGTATCAGGCCTCGGACCCTTCCAGCACTGCGGTATCCCCGCCGGTGCTGGAGGTCGCCCTCGGCGTGGAGGCCATCCCGCGGAGCGAACTGGGCGTCGGCGACCTGGTGACCGTTACGACCCCGCAGGGCCCGGTCGTGCTCGACATTGTCGGTGTCATCGAGGCGCGCGAGGCCCAGGCGGATCGCTGGTGGGGTGATCCGGCGACTTTTGGCATCCACATCAAGTTGCTGGGCCGCAGTAGAGAGATCGTCACGGTGTCGCTGTTTGTGCCCCCGGCGGCGATGCAGGACTACTTGATCGAGCACGACCTGTCCTGGCGTTTGCTGGTGGACAGCAGCCGGATCACGGTCGGCAATGTGCGGCGTATCCACCAGGCGCTGATCTACCTCCAGGCTCAAATGCGCAACCACGGCGCCGAACTGCACAGTGCCCTGCCCCAGATCCTGGCCGATTTCCAGGCCAAGCAGGCAGCGATGCAGGCGACCCTCTTTTTGCTGATCGCCCAGGCCCTGCTTCTCGTGTTGTACGTCATCTGGATCGTCGCCTCGTATCTGTTGGCGGATGCCGCCGGGGAAATGGCGACTCTGCTCGATCGGGGCGCAAGCCGGCTGCAGGTCACCGGGATCTTGGCCCTGGCCGGCCTGCCGCTGGCCCTGCTGGCGGCGCTGCTGGGAACGCTGGGGGCCTGGGCCCTGCTCAGGCTGTGGGCGGCGAGCACAGCCGGTGCCATCGCCCCCCGGCTTTCCCCCGCATCCTGGGGCCTGGCCCTGCTGGGGGCCGGCCTGGGTTGGTTGGCCGCGGTGCTGTCGGCCTATATGCAGACGGCCGGGTCCTCGCTCCGGCCCCGCCGTTGGCCGGTCAGCCCGGAGGCCCGGCCGCTCTGGCAGCGCTTGTACCTGGACCTCATCCTGCTGGCGCTCGGCGCCCTGCTGCTCTGGCAGTTGGCCCAGTCCGGTTCCTTTGTGCTGCACCGCATCGGCGGCTCGGCGCTGGCCGACCCCTTTCTGCTGCTGGGCTCCTCGGTGCTGCTCGTCGCCGTGGTGCTGCTGTTCGCCCGCGCTCTGCCCGCCATGCTCCGGCTCGCGGGCCGGATGGCCGACCGGGGTCGGGGGTGGGTCTTGCCCCTGGCGCTGGCGCGTCGGTCCTACGCCCGGATCGAGACCGTCCGGATCGTACTGTTGGTTACCGTTGCCGCCAGTCTGCTCCTCTTTTCCAGCGCTTTTGGCGCCTCGCTGCGGGCCGCCCAGCTAGAGACCGCCCGGCAGCGGACCTGCGCGGACCTGCGCCTCTCGGCCAGGCAGCCGGCCGCCGAGGCTGCGGCACTGGGCCTCGCCGACCGGCCCGGCGTGCTCGCCGTCTCCCCGGTTGTGCGCAGCGAGGCTCTGGACGGCCCCATGGGCCCGGTGGAACTGCTGGCGATCGATCCCGAGACCTTTGCCCGTGTGGCCTACGATCCGCGGGACGCCGGTAGTGCTCCCCCCCTGGACGAGCTGGTCCAGGCCCTGCGGGGAGAGGCCGCCGAGGGTGTGCTGCCGGCCATTGTCTCGCCCTCCTTGCTGACCTCCGAGCAGGCGGTCGGCGATCGGATCAGTTTTTCCCTCGGCTACCAGGATCTGACCTTTGAGATTCGCGCCGTCGCCGACGACTTTCCCACGCTGGCAGAGGATTTCGTCGTGACCGAACGGCGCGCCCTGGGGGGGCAGGTGAATCTCAACACCTGGAGCTTTCGCCTTGGCGAGATCTGGCTGGCGACCGATCCCGCCCATCACGACGCGCTTGCCCAGGACCCCGCTTTGGCCGAGCACATCCAGGCGGACGTCCAGGCGGAACTGCGCCACCTCCAGTCCGATGCCCTGGCCCGCGGAGCCACGGACGCCTTTCAGGTCAACGGCCTGATCCTGGGCCTGCTCAGCGTGGCCGGTGTTTTCCTGGTCCATCGCTTTGCCGCGCGAAATAATACCTATGAATTCTGTCTGCTGCGGGCGATGGGTTGGGCCCGTGGGCAAATGATCCGCCTGTTCATCCTGGAGGGTGTCGTGACGGTGGGCCTGGGCCTGCTGATCGGTACGGTGATTGGCTATAGTGTGAGCAAGATCTCCTTACATTACGTTCTGCGGGCCATGGCCGCTTCGTTTGGTCAGGTCGAAATCCGCCAGGTCGTCGTGGACTGGCCGGCCGTCTTGCGTCTCGAGTCGATCCTGGCCGCCTGCTACGTGGCGGCCCTGGCGGCATTCCGGCCGGCCCTGCTGCGGTTGTGGGGGCGGGCCGGCTTGGCCCAGCTTTCCGAGGAGTAGATCATGCAATCTCGACCGTTTGTGTTCTGTGACCGCCTGGTCAAGATCTACAAGGTGGCCAATCTGGAGGTGGTTGCGTTGCAGGGAGTGGACCTGGGGGTGGCCCGGGGCGAGGTTATGGCCCTGGTCGGTCCCTCGGGCTCGGGCAAAAGCACCCTGCTCAATTTGATCGGCGGTCTGGATGCCCCCAGTGCCGGTACGGTTTGGGTGGGCGGACTGGAGGTGCCCAATATGGACCCGAGGCAGCGGGAGACGTACAAGCGCGAGACCGTGGGCTTTGTCTGGCAGCAGCCGGGCCGTAACTTGCTGCCCTATCTGTCCGCCCTCGAGAACGTCGAGATGCCCATGCTGCTCAACCGACGCCGGGGGGCGGAACGCCGACGCCGCGCCCTGGAATTACTCGAACTGGTGGGTCTGGCCGAGCGAGCTTCCTTTCGACCCCATCGTCTCTCGGGTGGGGAGCAGCAGCGCGTGGCCCTGGCGGTGGCCCTGGCGAATAACCCGCCGCTGCTGCTGGCCGATGAGCCCACTGGCCAGATCGATGCCCAGTCGGCGCGGCAGGTCTTGGCCGCGCTGGACCGCATCCGCGATGTCTTGGGGACGACGATCGTGATCGTCACCCACGATGCGCTGGTGGTGGATCAGGTGGACCGGGTTGTGACCCTCAGCGACGGGCGGACCAGTACCGAGATCCGCCGCCGAGACCCGGACGGCCGGGCCATCCCGGAACAGCACTGGGTGATCCTGGACCGGTCGGGCCGGCTGCAGTTGCCCCGCCCTCTAGTCCGGGCATTGGGCCTCCAGGACCACGTCCGGGTGCAACTGGAGCCTCGGTACCTGTCCGTCTGGCCCAAGGAGGGGGCCGTCGCGGCCGAGGAGGCGGCGGCCCTGCCATGTCGCCCGACCGAACTGGCGGCGGCGCGGTGGGCCCCCGAAGGACAGCCCGCCGCCGTGGCCGCCGTCGGGTTGAGCCGCGTATATGAGGCGGGGGCGGAACCGGTCTGGGCCCTGCGGGACGTCAGTTTGAGCATTGCCCCGGGTTCGTTGGTCGTGGTCGTCGGGCCCTCCGGGTCGGGCAAGACGACCCTGCTGAACCTGCTGGCCGGCCTGGACGAACCCACTGCCGGCACCGTGTACGTCGGGGGGCGGGATCTGGACGCCCTGTCGGCGGATGAAAAGATCGAGCTGCGCCGGCGTCAGATCGGTTTCGTGCACCAGACCATCGGGCTGCTCCCCTTTCTCTCCGTCGAGGAGAACGTCGGGGTGCCCCTGCGGCTGCTGTGCCTGTCCAACCGGGAACGCCGGGCCCGGACCGACGAGGCGCTGCGCCTCGTCGGGCTGTCGGACCGGGCGCGGCATCGGGCCTACGAGCTGTCCGGTGGGGAGCAGCAGCGGGTCGCTATCGCCCGGTCCCTGGTCGGCCGGCCGGCCCTGATCCTGGCCGATGAGCCCACCGGGCAGTTGGACAGCCTGACCGGCGCGGGCATCATTGCGCTGCTGCGCGAGGTTGTCGAGCGGACGGGGATCACCGTTCTGATCGCCAGCCACGATCCCCAGGTCTACCGGGCCGCCGACCGGGTCTACGAATTGAGGGCCGGCGTGTTGGTCGGGGTCTGAAAGGCCCTGGATCGGGATAGGGTGTACTTGTTTCGATTGGCCTATTCCGCTATAATGGGCTCGGCTAAAAAGGCATCCGCATCGTTTCAAAGGAGGCTCCAGTGAGCGAGGATACAAAATACACCCTCCAAGAGTTCCACCAAAAGATGGCCGCCGGCCTGTTCAACAAGGTCTGGGATTATCTGGACCAGACCGAGCGCAGCGCGGAGGATGCGGACGACATGGTCCACACCGCCCACGCCTCGCGCTACCATTGGGGCCAGGTTGGCACGCCCCTGGAGCTGGAGCGGGGCGAGTGGCAGATCTCGCGGGTCTATGCGGTGCTGGGCCGGCCCGAGCCGGCCCTCTATCACGCCCGGCGCTGCCTGCAGCGCTGCCAGGAGCACGGCTTGGGCGATTTTGACCTGGCCTTTGCCTACGAGGCGCTGGCCCGGGCGCACGCCGTCGCCGGTCACCCGGCCGAGCGGGAAAAATACCTGCAGTTGGCCCGCGGCGCCGGGGAACAGATCGGGGACAAGGGGAACCGGGAATACTTTTTCTCCGAACTGGAGGGCATTCCGGCCCTGTAGGGGCAAGGCATTTCCGCTGGTCATTCTAGACTGTTTCGAAGCAAGAAACAAGTCGGGTAGTTCAGCAGGTAGAGTTTTCGGGTGGGAAATACCTTGCCCCACGCCAGGCCGGGCTCGATAGAGGGCGTTTACCCACCCCGGAGCAAGATTGCCATGAGACTCTGGTCCCTTCACCCCCGCTACCTGGATCGGCAGGGACTGCTGGCCCTCTGGCGGGAGGCTCTGCTGGCCCAAAAGGTCCTGCAGGGCGGTACGCGCGGCTACCGCCACCATCCCCAGCTTGCCCGCTTTCGGCAGCAGGCTGACCCTCTGGCGGCCATCGCTGCCTACCTATGGGGCGTGCAGCGGGAGGCGCAGCGGCGGGGCTATCGCTTCCGCGCGGAAAAGATCGCCGCTGCCCCCACCGAGACCCAGATCCCGGTAACTCGTGGGCAAATGATCTACGAACGGCAGCACCTGGCGCGCAAGCTGCGGGCGCGGGACCCGGAGCGGCTGGCGGCCCTGGATGCCACCGAGGTCCCCGCCCCGCACCCGCTCTTTGTCGTCGTCCCTGGCCCCGTCGAGGCGTGGGAGCGGGTGGCGGTTGACGGTTGAGGGGCTGTACGGTTGAAGTTTGGATCGATTGACGGTTTGTGCGTTAGAACGGTCTGTACGTTCGCACGTTCGCGCGTTAGAACGTTGGGTACGTTCGCACGTTCGCGCGTTAGAACGTTGGGTACGTTCGCACGTTCGCGCGTTAGAACGTACCCAACGTGCCAACGCGTTAACGTTCTAACGCGCTTGCCCCGGCGCCCTTTCCACCCCCAGGATCACCGGCTCGCCGGCCAGTTCGACCTGGCGGTGGTGAGCGCCGGCCGGCGGCTCGCCCCGCTCCAGGCGCACGGCCAGCACCTCCTCGGCGATGGCCGCGCCGTGCTCGTCCAGGGTGTCGGCCAGCAGGCCGTCCGCCGCCGCCGCCACGTAGGCTACAACACGGTTGGATACCTCCAGACCGGCCCGCTTGCGCACCTGCTGCAGGTGCCGCACCAACTCGCGGGCCAGGCCCTCCCGGCGCAGCTCCTGGCTCAGTTCCACGTCCAGGGCCAGCAGCAGGCCGCGGTCCTCGGCCGGCGCCCAGCCCGCCGGCGGCGCGGCGTCGGTCGTAGGCGCCGTCCGTAGCGCCTTCAGGTTCAGTTCCTCCAGGACGTGCTCGCGGTGCCGCTCCAGTGCCCGGCCCACGGTGGGGTCGGCCGAGCGCACCCAGGCCGCGGCCAGGGGCTGGCGCACCTTGAGGCCGGCCTCTCGCCGCGCCGCCCGGCCCAGGCCGACCACCTGCTGCACCCGCTCCATCTCGGCCAGGAGCGGGTCGTCCACCGCGACGGCCTGGGGATAGTCGCACAGGTGCACGCTCTCCGGTGCCTGCGGGTCCACCGCACGCACCAGCCTTTGGTAGAGCGCCTCGGCCAAAAAGGGCACAAAGGGGGCCAGCAGTTTGGACAGTTCCACCAGGCAGGTGTAGAGCGTATGGTAGGCGGCCTCCTTGTCGGCGTCCTGCTCGGACTTCCAAAAGCGGCGCCGGCTGCGGCGCACGTACCAGTTCGACAGGTCCTCCACCAGCGCCTCCAGCGCCCGGCAGGCCCGGGGGGTATCCCAATCGTCCAGGGCCTCGCGCACCGCCGCCGTGGTCTGGTGCAGGCGGGAGAGAGCCCAGCGGTCCAGGGCGGTGGGCTCGGCCGGCCGGTCCCGGCCCGGCACCCAGCCGTCCACCCGGGCGTAGGTCAAAAAGAAGGAGAGCACGTTCCAGAGGGTGCGGAAGGTGCGCTGCGCCTCCTGTCCCAGCTCGTAGCCAAAGTGCACGTCCACCGCCGGATTCTGGGCCAGGAACAGCCAGCGGATCGTGTCGGCGCCCATGCGCTCCACGGCCTGGTCAAAGGTGATAGCGTTGCCCTTGCTGCCGTGCATCTCTTCGCCCCGGGCGTCCTTGACCAGGGCGTGCCCCAGGCAGACCCGGAAAGGCGCGCGCTGCTCCAGCACCGTGCTCATGGCCAGCATGGCGTAGAACCAGTTGCGAAACTGCCCCGGGAAGCACTCGGTGATGAAATCGGCCGGGAACCACTGGGACCACTTTTCCCGATCCTCCCAATAGTCCAGGGTGGAAAAGGGGACGATGCCGGCGTCGAGCCAGGGCGTGCCCACGTCGGGGATACGCGAGGCCGGCGCCCCGCATTGGGAGCAGGCGATCTGGACCGCGTCCACCCAGGGGCGGTGGGGCGAGTGGCCGGCAAATTCCTCCCAGCCCCGCACGGCCCGCTGCCGCAGTTCCTCGGGCCCGCCCAGTACCTCGAAATGCCCGCAGTCGGGGCACTCCCAGATGGGCAGGGCTAGCCCCCAATAGCGCTTTTTAGAGATCATCCAGTCGCGCATGTTGCGCAGCCAGTCCAGCTCGCGTTCCAGGCCAAAGGCCGGGATCCAGCGGGCCTGGCGGGTCGATTCCATCATGGGGCCGCGCAGTTCGTCCATGGCGATGAACCACTCCTCCACCAGGCGAAAGAGCAGCTCGCTGCTGCAGCGCCAGCAGACCGGGTAGCGGTGGGTGTAGGGCTCGACGCGGTAGATCAGGCCGCGCTGTTCCAGGTCGGCCAGCACGGCCGCGGTCACCTCGGCGGCCGGCCGGCCGCTGAAGGGGCCATAGCCGGCCCGAAAGACGCCAAACTCGTCCAGCGGGGCCAGCACGGGCAGGGTCAGCTCCTGCCCCAGGCAAAAGTCCTCCTGCCCGCAGCCCGGCGCCAGGTGCACGATGCCGCTGCCCTCCTCGGCGGCGACCTGGTCCCAGGCCAGCAGGCGATGGGCCTGCGCGGCCGTCCCCTGTGCGGCCTCGGTCAGCCGGGCGATGGGTGCGTCCCCGCCCGGTTGGTTCTGGGACGGCAGGTGGTCGTAGGGCCCCTGGTAGGCCCAGCCGGCCATGTCGGCGCCCCGCAGGCGGCCCAGCACCTCGTACTCGCCCCGCAGCAGGGGCGGCCGGCCGGCCGCCGCTAGGGCCGCCTCGGCCAGGTAGAGCACCTCCTCCCCCTGGCGCAGGCGCAGGTAGGCCAGCTCGGGGCCCACGGCGGCGGCCACGTTGGCCGGCAGGGTCCAGGGCGTGGTCGTCCAGACCAGCAGGGACTCGCCCGGCCGCTCGCGCAGGGGAAAGCGCACGGTCAGTCCGGGGTGGGTCAGCTCCCGGTAGCCCTCGGTGACGATTTCCTGCTGGGAGAGCCCGGTGCCGCAGCGGGGGCACCAGGGCATGACGTCGGCGCCCTTGTAGATCCAGCCGCGCTGGTGGCAGTGCTGCAGAAAGGCCCAGATGCCATAGTTGTTCTGGTCCGAGAGGGTGTAATAGTCGCGGCCCCAGTCCATCCAGTAGCCCAGGCGCTGGGACTGCCGGGTGATCATGTCGGCGTATTCATAGACCGTGCCAACGCAGCGCTCGATAAAGCGATCCACGCCGTAGGCCTCGATGTCCTGCTTGGAGCGAAAGCCCAGCTCCTTTTCCACGGTTACCTCGACCCACTGGCCCTGGCAGTCAAAGCCGTTCTGCCAGCGCTGGTCGTAACCGAGCATGGCCTGGTAGCGCTGGAACAGGTCCTTGAGCGCGCGCCCCCAGGCGTGGTGGATGCCCATGGGCTTGTTGGCCGTGATGGGACCGTCGAGGAAGGAAAAGCGCGGCCGGCCGCGGTTCTTTTCCTGGAGTTGGGCAAAGGTCTGGCGCTCCTGCCAGAAACGCAGGGTCTCCTCTTCCATGGCGTTGAAATCGGGATGGGTCTCTACTGCTTCAAACATGGTCCAAGCTCCTTCAGGTAGGCCCACAGGGGCCGAGAATCTGCACGATGCCGGGAATGTCGCTAATTTCGGGTTCCACGTTGCACCTCCTTTAACGTAGAGGCCCGTCCCTCTCAGGGACGGGCTGATGACCCGCGGTACCACCCTCGTTGGCGCAGCGCCGCCAGGGTACAAAAAAAGCCCGTCCCTGCAGGGACGGGTTGGTGACCCGTGGTACCACCCTGGTTGGCGTTGCCGCCCGCTCTTGACGGGGACCAGCATCCCCGCGCCTGGGATAACGGGCGGCGACCCCGGACAAGCCTACTCCTGGTCCAGCCATGGACCCGTTTGGGTTGCCGGCTCGGGAGGGATATTCGGCCGGTTTGTCGGCGCCTGGCTTTCACCCGTCCCAGGCTCGCTGGGCTTTCGCGCCGGCCTACTCGTCTCCGTCAAAGCCATTGCTCTGTACTGGTCCTATTATATGCCGAAGGGGGGGGAAAGTCAAGCTTTAGGGGCGAGCTTTTCCTTATAGATGGCGCGGAACTCGTTCTCCAGCATGCTCATCATGATGAAATCGTGAAAGACGTGGTTATAGTAGTAGCCATCCCGCTGGAGGCCCTCCCGTTCAAAGCCGATCTTTTCGTAAAAGCGCAGGGCGCGGTGGTTAAAGCCGATCACGCCGACGGCGACGCGGTGAAAGCCCAGGGAGCCAAAGGCGTAATCGAGCAGCAGGTAGATGGCCTCACTGCCATAGCCCATGCCCCAGACATCCTTTTCGCCGATGATCAGGGTCAGGTCGGTGGTGCGCCAGGGGTGGAACATGCGCAGCAAGCCGGCCTCCCCGATGACGTGATCGTTCTCCTTGATCACCACGGCGAACCAGATGCGGCTCTTGTCGCCCTCGAGGTTATCCCAGAACCGCTTTGCGGCGGCCTCGTCCATGGGCAGGACGTCGCCGGTCAGCCCGCGCATCTCGGGATCATTGGCCCAACGGCGGATGTACCGCAGGTCGTTCTTTTCCAGGGGGCGCAGGTAGCAGCGCTCTCCGACCAAAAAGGGGGTGGGCAGATGGGTTTCGTCCGACATGGTCTCCTCTTGAGTTTAGCTCAAACCTGCGCTCTTGAGCAGGGCGGGCACCTCCCCAACCTCCAACCCCCAACCTCCAACCTCCAACCTCTATTCTATACTACCCGGCAGTTTTTTGCAAAAGGCCTGCTGGGTCTTGACCGGTTCGTAGCCCAGGTCCAGGTAGAACTGATGGGCGCGCCGGCGCACGACGTTGGAGCGCACCGTGACGGCGGTGCAGCCCTGCTCGATGGCCCAGCGTTCCACCTCGACCACGAGCTGCCGGCCCAGGCCCTGGCCGCGACAGGCCTCGTCGACGACCAGGCCGGTCAGCATGGCCCGCGTCTCGCTGACCAGCAGGCGCTGCACAGCGGCCTGTACCCAGGCCACGACCTGGCCGGCCGGGCTCTCGGCCACCAGGAGCAACTGCTGCGGGTCGGCCAGGATGGCGGCCAATCGCTGCCGGATCTGTTCGGGCGTGGTGGGATAGCCGAGCTGGCCGCAGAGGTCGGCCAGGCGGGGAGCGTCCGCGGGCTGGGCCGGGCGAATGGCGTTCAGGGCAACTCGTCCTGGTAGCGGGCCAGGTCCAGCGCCCGCCCGAGTTGTTCGACCAGTTTCTCTCCCTCCTGCAGCCCCAGGACGATTTCGAGGGAGCGCTGCGGGATCAGCGAGATGTCCAAAGAGACGGTGTCCTTTTTGGCCCGCACCAGGATGAGGGCATCGCGGCCGCTGTTTTGATCGACGAACTGGATGGAGGCGATGTGCTTCAAGTCCACGCGAGTCTCCTGGGAAACGTTTAACTTGCAACGGTCAACCGTATTATACTCCCCGTAGGACGACCCGTTCCACGTGCCGGCCGGCCCGTTCGGCCATGGACTGCATCCGCTCCGTGGGATAGGGCGAGACCTGCTCCAGGGCCGGATCCAGCGTGCCCTGGGGGCGGAACTGCTGCAGGGCGTACAGGGGGGCGTCGGTCACCCACTGGGCGACCTGGACGATGTCCTCCTCGTCCAGCAGCCCGGGGACGACGGTGGTGCGGAACTCGTACGCCACATTGCTCGCTTTGAGCAGGGCGATGCTGCCTTCGATGCGGGACAGGTCCAGGTTGGGCCGGCCGGCCAGCAGGGCATACTTGACCGGGGGGGCCTTGACGTCCATGGCCACGTAGTCGAGCAGGCCCTCGTCCAGCAGCGCTTGGAGGACGTCGGGGCGATAGCCGTTGGTATCCAGCTTGACCGCGAGATCGTAGCTGCGCAGGCGCCGGATAAAGGGCAGCAGGTCGGGCTGCAGGGTGGGTTCGCCGCCGGTGAGGACGACACCGTCCAGCAGGCCGGCCCGCCGCTGCAGGAAATCCCAGACCTCGGCCTCGGACAGGGAGGGGAATTCGTCCGGCTGCAGGACCAGGCCGGCATTGTGGCAGAGGGGGCAGCGAAAATTGCAGCCGCCCGTAAAGAACACGGTGGCAATGTGTTCCGGATAGTCGATCAGCGAGGTGCGCTGCCAGCCCTTGATCTCCATTCCCTACTCGGGCAGGCGAAAGGTCTTGCGCTCGCTGAATTCCTGCTGCTTGCCCTCGTGCCAGTTCTGCACGGGGCGCAGGTAGCCGACAATGCGGCTGTAAACCTCGCAGGGGACCCGCAGTTGGGGCCGCTCCTGAACGTCCGTTTCCTCAACGACCTGAACGTCCAGTTGTTCCATGATCTGTGTGCTCATCCGTATCCTCCAGTTCGATCGGGATTGACCAGGGGCTAGCTCCCCTCCACAATCCGGCCAAATCGTTCTAGTTCATCCTCGGTGTGCTCGTAGGGGCAATACTTGTGCTCGCCCGGTATGTAGCCGTGCACCGGGCAGATGCTAAATGTGGGCGAGAGAGTAAAGTAGGGCAGGCGAAAGTTCTCGGCCACCGTGCGGACCAATCGGCGGGCCTGGCGCCAGTCGTCCAGTTGCTCTCCCAAAAAGATGTGCAGCACCGTCCCACCGGTGTAGAGGGTCTGCAGATCGTCCTGGTGCTCCAACACCTCAAAGAGATCGTCGCTGTACGAGACCGGGAGATGGGTAGAGTTGGTGTAATAGGGCGCCGTCTCGCTGCCGGCGGTGATGATCAGCGGATAGTGCTCGCGGTCGGTCCGGGCCAGGCGGAAGGAGGCGCCCTCGGCCGGCGTGGCCTCCAGGTTGTAGAGGTTGCCGGTCTCGTGCTGGAAGCGTTCCAGTATCTGGCGCATGAATTCGAGCGTGCGTACGGCAAAGGCCTTGCCCTCGGGATGGGCGATGCTCACGCCCAGCAGGTTCAGGGCCGCCTCGTTCATGCCGATGAGGCCGATGGTGGAAAAGTGGTTGCTCCAATAGGCGTTGGTCTGCTGCTTGATGGCCCGCAGGTAGTGGCGGGCGTAGGGGTAGAGCCGCTTTTCGGTGAGCGTCTCGAGCATTTTGCGCTTGATCTCCAGGCTGGTCTTGCCCACCTCCATCAGTCGCTCCAGGCGGGCCTGGAAATCGGCCTCGTCGTGGGCCTGGTGGCCCAGGCGGGGCATATTGATGGTGACCACGCCCACCGAGCCAGTGAGGGGCGCCGAGGCAAAGAGCCCGCCGGCGCGCTTGCGCAGTTCGCGTCGATCTAGGCGCAACCGACAACACATACTGGTAGCGTCTTCGGGGTCCATATCGCTACTGATGTAGTTACTCCAATACGGAACGCCGTAACGTGCGCTGAGCGACCACACCGGCTCCAGGATGGGATTCTCCCAGTCGAAATCGCGGGTGACGTTGTAAGTGGGGATAGGAAACGTAAAAACGCGCGCTTTGGCGTCCCCCTCCAGCATCAGTTCGGCAAAGGCGCGGTTGAACATGTCCATCTCGGCCTGGAATTCGCCATAGCTGGCGTTCTGCGGCTGCCCCCCAATGACCACGGCCTGGTCCCGCAGGGTGGGGGGGGGGGTAAGGTCCATCGTAACGTTTGTAAAGGGTGTGTTGTGAAAGCAGAGCAAGCCGCTGCCGCCGACGAAATTCTCCAGCTCGGTATCCACACTGAGATCGTACTCGTACTCCCGGTCGTAGGCAAAGGTCTCCCGCCTGGTGCACACCCGGGCCAACAGGTCGCCGGCTTCGTAGCGCTCGGCGGCGGCTTTGTCCTTGTAGATGCGCAGGGTGTACTGGTCGTTCCAATCCTTCTCTTTGTAGGAGGTTTCGTAGACGCTGAACTTGTAGCCGTTCATGGCCAAAAGCAAGCTCAGGCCCAGGCTCAGCTTTTTCGAGGTGGTGGTCAGATCGTGGTAGCGGTCGTACTCACTGCCATCCCCACGGAGCAGGGTGGCGATCAGGGTTTCCTGGAGGGGATGGGTCAGGTCGTAGACGAACCAGGGGATCATCTTGTTGGTGCTATAGGTGCCGGCCAGGTAGCCGATCAGGCTGGCCAGCAGGCCCTTGCCGGCCAGGCGCAGCACCTCACTGATCGGGTTGCCAAGGGCCGACCAACCTTCCGTTTCCTCCACACGGCCCAGCGCCCCCAGTGCCCGCAGCACCCGCTCCATCTCTTCCTGATTGGCGCCCCGGGCCTGGCTGACAAACAGCCCGTTTGTAATGTCATTGTGGCCCTCGGTGATGTACCAGCCCAACAGTCGCACAAACTCGACCAACCGCTCCCCGGCCAGGGTGCGTTCGTACCAAAGATCGCTGTTGCGCAGAGCAAATTGGGCCCCGGCTTCGTCCTCGCCCAGGGCGCGCCAAATTCGGTAGGAAATCGACCCGCTTTGCTTCCAGCGATTCCAGCAGCCCTTGTCCTTGATTCCATACTCCAGGTAAAAGGGGGTGAACCCGCCGAACCGAGCCTGCACTTTCTGTCGGAGGCGGGCGACCCCGGCGGCCGGGTTGGGAATTCGCACCCGCGCCCGCTCTGCGATCTTTGGCACAGCGTCAATAAGATGGACCAGGTCAATTTTGCTGCGCGTTCCCCCATTGGGCGCCCGACGGACGGCAACGAAATGATTGGCAGCGTCAATCACTGCGTTTCCGTGGACGACCTCTACGTCGCGGGCCGTCATCGGGCGAACGGAGAAATGACCGTTCAGTTGTTCAAAGGCAAAAAGCGAGTGGGCCTGGGAGATGGCCGCCGTCCCCCGGCTGGTGCGCACCCGGACAAAGGGCGCGCCATTGGGCACGCGGTGGCGGACAAAGGCCTTGACCGGGGCCCAGACGACCTCTCCCTCTTGGTTAAAGGCCAGCGCCCGCACGTCGTCGGTGTTGGCCACCGCGCGACTGCTATTTCCCTGGCTGAGCACGCGGTGTCCATTGCGTTCGAACTGTTCGTCCACCAACTGGCCGATCTCGACGACCTCAACCCGACCCTTGCGTCGCACCAGCACCAGTTCATCCCAAACCAGGCTCTGAAAGCCCACCCGGGTGGGCACATTGATATTGAATACAAACTCCTGTAGGGCCTGCTTGAGCTGGCGATAGTCCAGCCCGTCGTAGCGGATAAAGGGGGCCATCAGCGTGTCAAAATTCGAGACCGCCACTGCGCCGGCCACCTCTCCCTGCAGGGTGTAGAAAAAGTTGACCAGTTGGCCCAGGGCGGTGCGCAGGTGTTTGGGGGGGTTGCTCTCGATTTTGGCCGAGACGCCTCCAAAGCCCTGCACCAGCAGGTCGTAGAGGTCCCAGCCGCAGCAATAGGTACTCAGCATCCCGAGATCATGGATGTGCATATCCCCCTCCAGGTGGGCCTGCTGTACCTCCGGGGGATAGATCTTGTGCAGCCAGTAGCGGGCGGCGATGGAGGAGGCCAGGTAAAAGTTGAGCCCCTGTAGGGAATAGTTCATGTTGCTGTTTTCGCTGACCCGCCAATCCAGGCGATCCAGGTAATCGTCGACCAGCTTTTCCGAGTCCAGCAGCATGCGCTGGGCGGCGCGGGCCTCGGCCCGCTGGTGGCGGTAGAGGATGTAGGCCTTGGCCACCTGGGGTTTGCCCGACTTGATCAGGACCTCTTCGACAATATCCTGGATCTCTTCCACCTGGGGCGTCTGCCGGCCATTCTGGACGAAATGCTCCTCCAGGATTCCCACCACGGCCCAGGAGAGCGTCTCGGCCCACTGGCGGCTCTCCCCGTTGCCCACGGCCCGGGCGGCGGCATAGATGGCCTTTTCAATTCGCTGGCGCTCAAATCGTACGATGGATCCATCCCGTTTGATTACTTGCTCAATGCGCATCGCTGGAACCCCTTTGTCCCTATGGCGTCCTGGCGGTCAAATGCTGTTGATCTCCTCGACCCTGTTTAGAACGACCCCTGAAACGTCCGCTCAAATCTCTGCCCAACTCGGCCGGCTTCTACACAATCCCTGCTCGCTGTACGGCAAGGTTTTCCCGTTTCCCTCGGCCGCCCTTTTCAAAAGTGTGAATAATTTATTAGCGCCTTCCGGCAAAGAAAAAAACGCCCTGGTCAAGGATGTCAAACTGCTACTCGATTGCCAGGCTGTCTTTTGGGCCACCCTCGACGTCTGGGCTTAACACTACATATAGTATTTTTGGGGTAAACAAACCACAATATATAGTATTTCCCCGCTCCCCTGGGGGACCTGAAGACAAAAAAACCGTTACGCCAAACAAGCTGGGGAAACGGAGGGTTCCCTGGAGGCGGAGCCTATTATACCACGCTTTCCGGGGGGTGTCAAGTGTGAAATAGGTTACAGTTTTTTAACAATATTACAAGCGTTTGGCCTGGCGCAACAGGCGCAGGGCGGCCTCTTGGCCGCGGGGCGTCTTGAGCAGCGCGCAGATATCGGCCGGCGCGATCACCAAAAAGCGCCGGGCATAGTTCTGATAGCGCTCGAGGTCGTCGGCCCGCAGTCCCGTGGCGCGCTCCCAGTCCATGTACTCCTCGTAGCCCAGGGGCCGGCTCTTTTCCTCGTAATAGACCTGGATGTCCACCTCGTAATTGGTGGGCTTGGGGATGGAGAGCAGGATCTCGTGATCCCGGACGGGCCGGCCCAACAGGGGGCCGAACTCTTGGGCCAGGGCCTGCTCCACCCGTTTGCGCTGCCGCGGCTGGGCGTGCAGCGAGTCCAGCTCGCGGAAGAGCTTGGGCGTCATCTGCTTGGTGACGATCAGGCCCCGCTTGTACAGCCGGCGTTGGAGCAGGTCCTCGATCAGCTCCAGGCTGCCGGCGCAGTCCTGGGCGGCCCGTTCCCGGACCAAGTGCACCAGGCCGGCGTCATCCTGCATGGTGAGTTCGCCGGCCTCCAAGAGGCCCGCCTCCAAGAGATCCTGCACGCAGCGCAGCAGCATGGTCGAGGCGATGGCGTTGACGTGGTGGCCGTAGACGATGTCAAACATGGAGCGCTTGGCGTGGATCAGGGAGTGCAGGGCGCCCACGCCCTTGTGCGTGATGGCCAGCACCGGGCCGCCGGGCAGGTCGGCCCGCACCTTGAGTGAGTCCAGCAGCCGGGCCACGTCGACCAGGCCATAGTGGACGTTGCAGCGTTCCGAGTCCCGCACCAGGTAGTCCAGCTTGTCCGTGTCCAGGGCGCCGCTCAGCAAGCCGTGCAGCAGGCGGTCGATGCCCTCTACCCCGTGCCCCCTGATCAGCCGGCTGACGCGGAGCGGGTCCACGTCCCAGACCTCGCTGAGCACGGGCGTGATGGACGAGTCGCGGATGATGGTCTCGCCGACGGCCTCGTGGGAGCGGATGGGCGGGTGGCCCAGTTCCTCGATGGCGTGGGAAAAGGGATAGTGGCCGATGTCGTGCAGCAGCGCCGCCGCCAGGGCCGTCTGCAGGTCCTGGGGGGTCAGTGCGTCCATGACGCCGGTCTCGTCGCTGTGCAGCAGGGAGAGCAGGGCCTGCTTGGTCAGGTGGTACACCCCCAGCGAGTGGCCGTAGCGGGTGTGGGTGGCGCCGGGCCAGACCAGGTGGACAAAGGTCAACTGCCGTATGCGGCCCAGGCGCAGGAATTCGGGGGTCTCTAGGATGGCCAGGACCTGGCGGGTCAGGGGGATGGCCTCATAGATGGGGTCGCGGACGATGCGGTCGGGGCGCTGGCCCAGGAAAAGCAGCAGCCGTTCCCGCTGGCCGAACGGTTGTTGTGATTTCGGTGCTTCCACAGGCCTTCCCTCTAACGTTTAAACGTGCTAACGTTTAAACGCATTAGAACCCTTCCAGGAAATCGAGGATCTCGGCGTGGCTAAAGACGGGGCCGTCGATGCAGACGTACTTTTCGCCAATGTTGCAGCGGCCGCACTTGCCCAGGCCGCACTTCATCTTCATCTCCAGCGTGGTATAGATCTGCTCTG
>JAFGKG010000166.1 GCA_016928715.1 Chloroflexia bacterium | reverse complement strand
CCCGGCCGGCCCCTTCCTGGGCGTCAAGCACATCATGTTCAACGCCAACTCGGACGATACCCAAAAGACCGCCGCCTTTGAGTTCGTCAAGTTCATGACCAACGCCGAGAACTCGGCCAAACTCATGAACGAGGCCGGCCACCTGCCCGCTAACACCAAGGTCGATATCCCGGCCGATGCGCTCATCAACGGCTTTATCGCCCAGGCCGCCACCGCAACCCCCTTCCCCAACGTCTCTGAGATGGGCGCCGTCTGGACGCCCGGCGGCGACATGATCAAAAAGGTCATCGCCGGCGAGATGGGTGCCGAGGAAGCTGCCGCCGAAGCGGCCCAGTTGATCAACGAAGCTAACGGCAAATAGTCCCGCCATAAAAGATCCGGGCCGCCCGCGCGGCGGCCCGGATCTTGCCCCGGGCCGGACGTTTTCGGCCCCAGGGCAACACCAAGAACGTAAATAGCCCTGTAGTAGGGGCAAGGCACGCCTCGCCCTATGGGCATCAAGCGGGCCCAATCCTGCCCGCCCGGCCCTAAAGGACCGGGCTACGAGATGAAAGCCCCCCCCGCCTACGCGGGGGCAGGCTCTACGGGGGCTAAACAAAGCCGAAATCACCCCTCAAAATAGGCCCGAAGGGCCTTCCATCTCGTAGCCGGGGGCTTTTAGCCCCCGGCGGGCTTGGCCAGGGCATTCCGCGTGGACAATTCCGAGACAGCTTATTTACAGAACAGAAATCCACCCTTCAAGCATTTTTCTCGTGTACCGGGCCGCAATATACATGCCCACGGAGGGATACAATGACCACAGAGGCTCTTGTCCGCAAACAGGCCAAGGCCCGCAGGCCAAGTATCTGGCAGCGTATTTGGGAATCCCGCCTGGCCTACCTCTACATCCTCCCCGGTGTCGTGGTCATGGCCATCATTACCTTCTTTCCCCTCTTTTACCAAATCTGGATGTCCCTGACCGATTATGGCATCACCAACCTGAGAACAGAGAGCGTCTTTTTGCAAATTGCCGCCTCCTTCTCCCCCGCAATGATGGAGGCCAATCCGGACATCAGCGCGCCAAACCTGGTCTGGCTGCAGAACTTTCGCGATGTGCTGACCAACCAACTGGCCCTGCCGGGCTATGATTTTTGGTATATGCTCAGCTTTAACCTGATCTGGACCTTTGTCAACGTCTTTTTCCACGTCGCCCTGGGTGTGGCTTTTGCCATGCTCCTGAATGTGAAAAACCTGCGCTTCAAGCGCTTTTACCGGGCGCTCTATATCATCCCCTGGGCACTGCCGGCCTTGATCTCGGGTATGGTCTGGCGCAACATGTACGACACCGACTTTGGGGCCGTCAACCTCTTGTTCAAGTTTGACGTCGACTGGATCAACGAGACCACCGAACCCTTCCAAAAGTGGTTCGGTGGGGCCTTTTTCGCCGACCTGCTCGATCGCCTGGCCGCAAACTCCTCCCTGCTCTACTACCTGATCGCTTTTGCCGTCGTCGGCCTGATCGTGGCCATTTTCGCTCTCCTGCGGCGCATTGACCCCGGCACCGGCCTCCGCGTGACGATCCTGGGGGGAATCGTGCTGCTCGGCGTGACCACCCTGCTCATGATCGGCTGGAACATGACCTACTCCTTCTACGCCGTGCTCCTGGCCAATATCTGGCTCGGCTGGCCCTTTATGATGACCGTGGCCACCGGCGCCCTGCAGGGCATCCCCAACGAGCTGTATGAGGCCGCCCGCATCGACGGGGCCAGCGGTTGGCAGTCCTTCTGGCAGATCACCATGCCCCTGCTGCGGCCGGCCCTGGTCCCCGCGATCGTGGTCGGGATGATGATGACCTTTAACCAGTTCAACGTGATCTATTTCGTCACCGGGGGCAACCCGCTGCACCGCACCGAAATCCTGGTGACCCAGGCCTTTCGCCTGGTCAACGAGCAGCGCCTCTATGGCGTCGCCGCTTCTTTCAGCATCATTGTCTTTATCGTCCTGGCGGTCATTACCATGATCACCAATCGCGTCTCCCGGGCCACCGAGAGCTATGCAGCCTGAGGAGGTTCCTATGCCAAAGCAACGTATCTCTACAGGTCTGGTCGTATTAGGGCTCCTGGTGGCGGTCCTGGGCGGGTGGCTCTGGTACTTTACCCGGGGCTGGCGCTACGCCCCGCTGATGGGCCTGCTGCTGCTCCTGGGCCTGGCAGTCGCCATCTCGGGCGTTGTGGGCGGCAAAAAGGCACGGGGGGCGGCCACCCAGGTCCTGGGCCAAATCGCCTGCCTGCTCATCCTGGTCAGCGTGATGTTTCCCGTGCTCTGGGTGGTGGGCATGGCCATGGACCCACGCGATATACTGCGGCCCCTGGACCTCTCGCCCATCACCAATATCCCCACTAACCTGCTCCGCGTCCTGCCCAAGCGATTTCCGCTGCCGGAGCAGGCGGCCGTTTTGGACCTGCAGCGGGTCCCCAGCACCGAGCGCGCTGCCGATACGATCGACGTGATGGGCTCCTACTATAAATTGCCCGAAGGTTGGACCAAGGACGATCTGCGGCGCGACGACGTCTGGTTGGTTGGCAAGCAGATCATCGACTGGCGGCCGATCACCCCCCTGGCGGAGGACGCCGACAGCCTGGCCCACCCCAACCAGGTGACCCTGCTGCCGCCCAAGGTCGAGATCGAATCCCTGCTGCCCCTGGACGATGCCGTGCGGCCGGCCGGCTCAATTGTGCTGAACGGCGAAGCCTATGCCGTGCCCAAGGCCTGGGGCATCAAAAAGGTCGACCGGCCCACCTTTTGGCTCGTGGGCGACCAGGTCGTCCACTGGGGCATATTGAGCGAACTGCTGGACGAGGAGGACATGCTCCAGCCCCTGGGCGATGCGGAATCCCCCACCTGTTGGATCGAGCTGAAAAAGGAAGAGGGCCGCTTTCACTGTCCCTACGGCGCGCAGGTGGAAGCGGTAGACGAGCCGAGCTATTGGCTCTCGGACGACCACATGGCCCTCTGCAACGGCAAAAAATCCTCCGATATCTCCAAGGGCCACCTGGGCGACGTCAGTCACTTCCCGGCCATCTGGCTGCAGGGACGCAGCGTCGTCGACTGGCGGGCCTCCTCCACCCGCGCCTTTGCCGCCGTGATCCGCCAACCGACTCAGAACCCGGTCGGTTTCGGCCGGCTGCTGCTGAACAGCTCGATGCTGGCGGTGGGGGTCTCGCTGTTCTGTATGCTCATCGGCACCACCGCCGCCTATGCCTTCTCCCGCTTTCAGTTTCCCGGGCGGGAGGTGGGCATGCTCGGCTTTGTCATCGTGCTCATGATGCCCTCGGTAGCCACCCTGGCCCCGCTCTATGCCATCTTGAACGCCATCCAGGTCAAGCCCTCGGTCTTTCAATGGGGGCTCTTGATCCTGGGCGTCCTGGCCGGCCTGGGTGGCCTTCTCCTGATCCTGCGCGGCCTGCTGCAGCGGACCGCCGAGGGCTGGCGCTGGATGGTCCTGCCCGTCTTTCTGATCGTCGTGGGCCTGGTCCTGAACATCGCCACACTGCGGGCGATCTCGAGCGCTGCGGGCGAGGCCTTTGTCCTGCGCAACTCGCTCTGGGGGGTGGGCATCGCCATGGTCGCCGGTTCGCTGCCCTTCTCGATCTGGAATATGAAGGGCTTTATCGATACCATCCCCAAAGAGTTGGAAGAGGCGGCCATCATCGACGGGGCCTCCCCCACGCAGACCTTTTTCCAGATCATGCTGCCCCTGGCCCTGCCGGGCCTGGCCGTGACCGCGCTCTTTGGCTTTATCGCCGGCTGGACCGAATTCGTGCTCTCCTGGCAGTTCCTCACCGAGGCCCAGAACTTTACCCTGGCCATGGCCCTGTATGGCATGCAGGGGGAACGCAATACGCCTTGGTCCAACTTTGCCGCCATGTCCATCCTGGTCTCGATCCCGGTCACGGCCGTCTTTTTCGCCCTGCAAAAGTACATCGTGGGCGGACTGACATTGGGAGCGGTCAAGGGTTAGCGCGCAGGCGCATATCTGTGGTATAATGCGGTCGTTCGGATGAATCACAAGGAGGATGAAAATGGCCAGTATCACCTACGAGCACGTAACCAAGCGTTGGGGCGATTTTACCGCCATCAACGATCTGAGCATCTTTATCGAGGACAAGGAGTTCCTCGTCCTGGTCGGCCCCTCGGGCTGCGGCAAGTCCACCGCCCTGCGCATGCTGGCCGGCCTGGAAGAGATCACCGAGGGCAAGATCAAGATCGGCGATCGCGTCGTCAACGACGTCCCCCCCAAGGACCGCGACATCGCCATGGTCTTTCAGTCCTACGCCCTCTACCCCCACATGTCCGTCTAT
>JAFGKG010000165.1 GCA_016928715.1 Chloroflexia bacterium | reverse complement strand
GCTGGCAGGGCGGGGGAGGGGCGCGCGCCCGCGTCAAGTCGGATTTGCAGAGGCCCCGTCCTTGTGGTATAATAAAGGCCAGATGGGCGGTTAGCTCAGTCGGCTAGAGCGCTACGTTGACATCGTAGAGGTCACTGGTTCGAATCCAGTACTGCCCACCAAAACGGATGGCCGCCGGGGCGCACCGGAGGCGGTCCGCAGAAAGGCTTGGATCAGGACGAGTACCCAAGCGCAGAGCGCCAGAGAGGGAGGGCCATCGGCTGCAAGCCCTCCTCGCCGAGCCGTGGGGAAAACCCCCTGGGAGCCGGGTCCGGAACGATCCTGTCCTAGTAAGGACCCCCGGGTGGCGCCGTTATCGGCCAAGCGAGGACCGGCCCGTCGCTGCGCCAGCCATGCCCCGGTCAAAGCAGGGTGGAACCGCGAGTTTCCCTCGCCCCGTGCGGGTGAGGGTTTTGTTGTTTAAAGAAGCAAGAGGCAGGAGGCAGGAGGCAACATGGAAGAGCCAGAAAGCAGCATAGGACAAGTGGATGGCCGGATACAAAAGGCCGTGGAGCACCTGCGGGAGGGCCGGCCGGCCGAGGCGGTAGAGACCCTGGAGGCGCTGGTAGAGCGCGAGCCGGAGAACGCCGCCGCCTACCAGGAGCTGGCCGCGGCCCAGTTCAAGCTGCTGCGCTTCAAGCCGGCCGCCGCGGCGGCGCAGCGGGCGCTCGAACTGGATCCCTCGCTGCACCGCCCCCACGGCATCCTGGCCTGGATCGCCCTGAACCGGCGGCGTTACGACGAGGCCGAGGCGGCCCTGCGGGCCCAACTGGGGGCGCTGCCGCAGGACGAGCCCGGCCATCGCGCCGCCGTGCACAACCAGTTGGGCTTTCTCTATTTCCGACGTCGGCGCTACGACGAGGCCAAAGCGGCCCTGGGCCGGGCACTGCAACTGGTCCCCGAACGGGCCGTGCCCCGTTTCAACCTGGCCATGCTCTACCTGCGCACCCGACAGCGGGGGGCGGCCCAGGAGGAACTGGAGCGGCTGCTGGCGCTACCCGAGCTGCCCGATCGCGTCGCCCACGCGGCGCACTTTAACCTGGGCCACCTCTACGCGCGCCAGGGCCGCTATGGCACTACCCGCCGGCACTTTGCGCAGGCACTGCAGCACCGGCCGAGCGTGGAGGGCTATGTCTACCGGGCGCTGCCCTGGCTGGCCCGCCTTCCCCGGGCCGCGCCGCTGGCAGTCCTGTTTCTATTCGCTGTGGTTGGCTGGATTTTGCTCAAATAGGGGCCCGGATGGGCCAGGGCGGGGGTCCGCCGGATCGTTGCCCGTTCCAACGGCCCCTAAAAAAAGGAGGATTCCAATGTCAGAGAAAAAAGAACAAGAGTTGCTGCCGCTGCGCCACTCCACGGCGCACGTGATGGCCCAGGCGGTGGGCGAACTGTTCCCCGAGGCCAAGTTTGGCATCGGGCCGGCCATCGAGGATGGCTTCTACTACGACTTTGAGCTGCCCCGGCCACTGACGCCGGAGGACCTGGAGGAGATCGAGGCGCACATGCGCCGGATCATCCGCGAGGACCACGCCTTTGAACGGCGCGTCATCAGCCCGGACGAGTCGGAGGCGCTTTTCGCCGGGCAGGACTACAAGCTGGAGCTGATCCGGGACCTGCTGGCCGGCCGGGTCGACGAGGACGGCGAGGCCCTGGAGCAGGCCCCGGCCGAGTTGAGCGTCTACCGGCACGACACGTTCATGGACCTCTGCCGGGGGCCGCACCTGGAGAGCACGGGCCGGATCCCGGCGGAGGCCTTCAAGCTGCTGCGGATCGCCGGGGCCTACTGGCGCGGCGACGAGCGCCGTCCGCAGCTCCAGCGCATCTATGGCACGGTCTGGCCCTCCCAGGAGGAATTGGAGGACTATATCCAGCGCCTGGAAGAGATGGAGCGGCGGGACCACCGCCGGCTGGGCCGCGACCTGGACCTGTTCAGCACGGACAGCCGCCTGGGCGCCGGCCTGGTGCTCTGGCACCCCAAGGGGGCCATGGTCCGCTACCTGATCGAGGAATTCTGGCGACAGGAGCACCTCAAGTGGGGCTACGAGCTGCTCTTTACGCCCCACATCGGGCGGGCCGAGCTCTGGGAGACGAGTGGGCACCTGGATCACTACAAGGACGCCATGTACGCGCCGCTCGAGATCGACGAGCAGGAGTACTATCTCAAGCCCATGAACTGCCCCTTCCACATCCTGGTCTACAACTCGCAGCTCCGCAGCTACCGCGACCTGCCCCTGCGCTGGGCCGAGCTGGGCACGGTCTATCGCTACGAGCGCAGCGGCACGCTGCACGGCCTGCTGCGGGTGCGCGGCTTTACGCAGGACGACGCTCACATCATCTGCCGGCCGGACCAGATCGAGGACGAGATCCTGCGCTGCCTGGACTTTACGCTGCACATCCTCAGTTCCTTTGGTTTTGAGGCGTACGACATTGCCCTGTCGGTGCGCGACCCGCAGAACAAGGCCAAGTACTTTGGCCGGGACGAGAACTGGGCCCAGGCCGAGCGCTCGCTGGTCGCGGCGCTGGAGGCACGGGAGCTGGACTACCGGCGGGAGGAGGGCGAGGCCGTCTTTTACGGCCCCAAGATCGACCTCAAGATCAAGGACGCCCTGGGGCGCTCCTGGCAGTGCACGACGATCCAGTTCGATTTCAACATCCCCGAGCGCTTTGACATGTCCTTCATTGGCGATGACGGCCAGGAGCACCGCCCCTACATGGTCCACCGGGCCCTGCTGGGCTCACTGGAGCGCTTTTTCGGCGTGCTGATCGAGCACTATGTGGGGGCCTTTCCCGTCTGGCTGGCCCCGGTGCAGGTGGCCCTGATCCCGATCACGGACGAGCAGGTGGACTATGGCCACGATGTCGCCAACAAGATCAAGGCGGCCGGCCTGCGCGTGGTCGTGGACGAGAGCAACCGCCGCATGCAGGCCAAGATCCGCGAGCACCAACTGCAAAAGGTGCCCTACATGCTGATCCTGGGCCGGCGCGAGGCGGCCGCGGGCCAGGTCTCCGTGCGGCTGCGCAGCGAGGAGGACCTGGGGGCCATGCCCCTGGAACAGTTCCTCGAGCTGGCCCAAGAGGACATTGCGGCCCGGCGTTAGCTTTGCTCAAGGGCCGGCCTGCCTCGTAAATAGACCCTGTCGGCCTGGTCGGTCGTAGGCGCCCCGTGGCTGCCCCTATCGGACCGGGCGGGCACATCCCCAACTTGTTGGGGCGGCCCACCCTTACCAGGGCATTTTCATTCTTTATGGTGCCCGCCCCGGCTACGCCGGGGTTGGGTATGTTGGCTGCTGCTCTGGAAATGACCAAGTGGCGGAAACACGGCCCTCGAGTAGTAACGGAAGGACAAAACGGTGGAGTATAACACGGATTGCACGGATGCCTCAGCTCTGGAACTGTCGCTTTTGTCCGTGCAATCCGCGCGAAATCCGTGTTATACGATCCCGTCCTCCAGCAGCCTAAAGCGCCCGTCCTTCTGGAACAACTCCCCGTCCACGTACACCTCGCCGTCCCGGCGCAGATCGCAGACAATGTCCCAGTGGATGGCCGACATATTCTGGCCGCCGGTCTCGGGGTAGCTGCGGCCCAGCGCCAGGTGCACCGTGCCGCCGATCTTTTCGTCAAACAGGGTATTGCGCATAAAGCGCTGGACGTTATAGTTGGTGCCAAAGGCGATCTCGCCCACGTAGCGGGCGCCCTCGTCGGTATCGATCATCTCTTCGAAAAAGCCCTGGTTGTGCTCGGCCTGGGCGCGCACGACCCGGCCCTGCTCGAACCAAAGCTGCAGCCCGCGCACCTCGCGCCCCTGGTAGACGGCCGGAAAGTCAAAGCGGATCTGACCCTCGACCTGGTCCTCCACGGGCCCGCTGAACACCTCCCCGCCGGGCAGGTTCTCCTTGCCGTGGTCGTTGATCCACTTCCGGCCGGCGATGCCCAGGCGGAGGTCGGTGCCCGGTCCTTTCAGCCGGATCTCCCGGGCCTGGTTGAGGTGATCGGCCAGGAGTTGCTGGCGATCGCGCAGTTGCCGCCAGCGCGCCACCGGATCGGCCTCGTTGAGAAAGCAGGACTGCAGCAAAAACTCGCGGTATTCCAGCAGGCCCATCTCGGCATCCTGGGCATAGGCCGGGGTCGGGAATTGGGTCAGGCACCAGAAAGCCTCTCCGACCGCGGCCCGCTGGAAGAATTCCTCCATCATGGGCTGGCGGGCCCGCTGAAGGCGGATCTCTTTGTCGGGCGCTACGTTAGAGAGCGCGCGGGTGTTGTTTTCGCTGCGGATGGAGATGATCACGTCCAGGCGTTCCATCTCCATGCGCATCAAGTCCGGCACGCTGTCCAGTATCTCGTCGGGGGCATAGCGGAAGAGGATCTCCTGCAGCTCCCCCGGCTCGACCCGCAGATGGGGAAAGCCGCCCTGCTCCAGGACGGCGCGGTAGAGTTCCAGGATCAGGGGGATGGCCAGGGGCGTACCGCGAATCACCACCTCATGCCCGGGATGAACCGGGGCGCTGTATTGGGTGATGAGTTGGGCCCATTTGCGCAGACGGGGGTCATTCATATTGCGCCTCCTTGAGCGTTCTTTGGTTAGGGACATTATACACCCGGACGGGCGTTTTGTCACCCGGCCCTGCCGCTGGGCCGGCGCGGCAGGCCGGCCAGCAGGGCCAGCGGCCCCAGCAGCAGCAGCCACATGGCCTCCTGCAGGCCCCAGTGCTGGGCGACGGAGGCCAGGGCCAGGGGAACGAGTCCCCCCAGCAGGCCCACGAGGTTGCCCAGCGTGATCGCGGCGCCGGCCTGGCCCGGCAGGGCCGCGTACAACTGGGCCTGGAGGATCGAATACCAGCCGGCGTTGAACAGGCCCAGCAGGCCCAGCAGCACCCATTTGGCCCACAGGCTTGGGATCAGCAGAAAAGCGGGAAAGAGCAGCAGTTCGGCCAGGGTGCTCCAGCGCAAATAGTCCAGGCCCCGCACGCGCTCCAGTAGCGGGATCAGCAGCAAGTCGCCCACTAGGCCCACGCCGGTCCATACGGCCACGCCGATCCCGCCCTGGGCCGGGGTCAGGCCGGCCACGTCCACCAGGTAAAGGGCCAGGAAGCCCAGCAGCACGTCCAGCATCAGGTCGGAGAACTCGAGCAGGATCAGCCAGCGAAGCACCTCGCCCCGCCGCAGGGCCCGGAGGGCGCTGCGCAGGCCGCCCCAAAAGCCCTGCGGCTGCTCCGGGGCCGTCCGGCCCACTGGGAGCCGCGGCCGGGCCAGCGCCACGAGGCCCAGGGCCAGGCCGGCGAACAAGAAAAAGAGCCCCCGCCAGCCCAGGCCCAGCACGGCGACCCCACCCAGGGCTAACGGCCCGGCGACTACGCCCAGCGAGCCGGCAAAGGTCCAGCGGGCCATGTTCTGCTCGCGCCGCTCCGGGGCGTGGTCCATCAGGGCGACCTGGGAGACGCTGACAAAGGCCCCCGAGGCGGGGTAAAAGAGGACGAAGGAGAGCAGCAGCGGCCAAAAGCTGCGGCTCAGGGCGGTGAGCAGCAGGGCCAGGGCAAAGAACAAACCGCCGCCCAGGATGAGCAGGCGGCGCTTCCAAAGATCCGCCAGGACACCCAGGGCCGGCTCGACGAGGCTGCTGACCACGCTGGGCACGGCCTGCAGCAGTCCGATCTGGAAGTAGTCGAGCGCCAGGTCGTCCCGGATCAGCGGCCAGGCCGCCTCCCAGGCCCCAAAGACAAACTCGTCCAGGAATTCGATGGCCAGCAGCAGCAGGACAAAGAGGCTCAGGCGGCGCAGGGAGGGCAGGCGCATGGCGGGTTACCGTTTGGCTCGTACGCTAATAGCCGGCGGCCAGGTCCACCGGGTTGGGCATGGCCTCGCCCCGGGCCGCCGCGTTGAGCAGCGCGGCCAGTTGCTCCATGCGCCGCCGGCCGGTTTCTTGAGAGCCCCCGGCCCGGTGGGGGCTCATGACCACGTTGTCCAGTTCGTGAAAGGCATAATCCGCCGGAGGGGTATGGGAACGGGAGGCCTCGTCGGCGGGATAATTGTACCAGACGTCCAGGCCGGCCGCCAGCAGACGGCCTTGGGCCAGGGCCTGATAGAGCGCCTCCTGGTCCACGATGGGGCCGCGGCCCACGTTCACCAACACGGCGTCCGGGGGCAGCAGGTCCAGTTCGGCGGCCCCGATCAGGCCGTCGGTCTCGGGGGTATGCGGCAGGCAGATGAGCAGGGCCTGGGCGCGGGGCAGCAGGTCCGGCAGGGCCCCGGGGGGGTGGATCTCGTCGGCGAGGGCATCCCGGGTGGGGGGGACCCGCCGGCGCAGAGCCAGCACCTGCATGCCCAGGGCCCGGCAGATCCCGGCGACGTGCCGGCCAATGGCCCCATAGCCCAGGATGAGGGCCGTTTTTCCCTGCAGCAGCAGCACCTGCTGGCGCTGGTAGCGCGCCGTCCAATCGTGGGCGCGCAGGGCCCGGTCCATGGGCACGATGAACTTGGCCGCGGCCAAGAGCAGGGCGACCACCATCTCGGCCACCGGCACGGCATTGTGATGCAGGTTATGCACGGCCAGGTGGGGAAATTCCAACAGCAGTTCGCGGGTGGTGTTTGGCAGGCCGGCCCAGGGGATGACCAGGGCCCGCAGGTTTGAGCTGGCCGTGAGGTGGGCCCGGCTGGGCCGGCCGGCGACCAGGACGTGATAGTCGGCCGGATCGGGCAATTCCAGGCCGGCCGTGATGGCCACGTTCGGCGCGAGCTGCTCTCGCAGATAGGTCCATTCGCCAGCTTCGGGCTCGTGGAGCATGTGTACCGACAGACGCGACATGGCCAATCCTCCGTGGGTCATTTCCAGCCCAGCCACAGCGCCATTATACTCCAATTGGGGCAGCGGGGCAAAAACGGTGCGCTTTCCAGGCTTGCGATCGGGCCTGTATTCTGATAGAATGAACCCAGGAACATGTCTGGATGGGGAAAAGCATGGACTGGCAATATAGCCCTTATCTTATCCCACTGCTCATGGCCACGCTGGCATCCGGCGTGCTGGCCCCCTTTGTCTGGAGTCGGCGCTCCACGCCGGGGGCGCTGCCGGCGGCTGTTTTTTTGCTCTGCGTGGCCCTGTGGTCGGGCGGCTATACGCTGGAATTGGCCCTGGCCGACCCCACCCAGCAGATCTTTTGGGCCCGAATACAGTACCTGGGGATTGCCTTTATCCCCCTGGCCTGGCTGGCCTTTGCCCTGCAGTACACCCACCGCGAGCGCTGGCTGCGCTGGCCCTACGTGCTCGGGGCATTGGTCGTGCCCCTGCTGACGCTGGCGTTGGCCTGGACGAACACATCCCCCTGGACCGGCGGGCTGCACCACCTGATCTGGAGCGAGATCGGGCGCAAGGGCGGCCCCGGCTTTATGGTACCCGACTATACCTACGGGCGCTGGTTGTGGGGGCACGTGGCCTACTCCTACGCGGTGATGGCCCTGGGCGCGCTGCTCCTGCTGCGGGCACTGCAGCGGTCGCCGCGACTGTACCGTGGCCAGATCGCGACCCTGCTGGTGGGGGCCATGGTCCCCTGGCTGGGCAACGTGCTCTACCTGGCCGGCCTGAACCCCTTCCCCCTGTTGGATCTGACCCCCTTTGCCTTCTGCCTCTCGGGCTTGGTGCTGGCCTGGGCTCTGCTGCGATTTCGCCTATTTGACATTGTGCCCGCGGCTCGCGACGCCGTAATCGAGAGCATGAGCGACGGCGTCATCGTCCTCGACGCCCAGGACCGCGTTGTCGACCTGAACCCGGCCGCTCGGCGCATCCTAAAGCAGCCTCTGCCCCAGGTGTTGGGCCAGCCAGTCGAGCAGGCCTTTTCCGGCCAACTGGTCTGGCAGGAGCGCTACCGGCAGTTGGGCGAGGGACGGGAGGAAATCCGCTTCCAAGGGCGCTATTTCGATATGCGCCTCTCGCCCCTGCTGGACCGGCGCGACCGGCTTACGGGACGCCTGCTGGTCCTGCGCGATATCAGCGAACGGAAGCAGGCCGAAATAGAGCTGCGCCGGCAGGCCCTGACCTTTGAGAACATTACCGACAGTGTCATCCTGACCGATATGCAGGGCCGCATTACCGACTGCAACCCGGCCACAGAGGCTCTATTTGGATACTCCCGCCAGGAACTTTTGGGCCAGACCAGCGTCCTCTGGCACAAAGCGGGGGCCGCCGATTCCCAGACCGAACGCATCCTGCAGGGGCTGCGCGAGCATGGTCGCTGGAACGGCGAGGTCGAGTTTGTGCGCCAAGATGGCCAGGAGGGGATCTGCGAGGCCGTGGTGGTGCCCCTGTACGACGAACAGGACCGCCAGATCGCCACCATTGGGGTCAGCCGCGACATCAGCGAGCGCAAGCAGGTCGAGCGGGCCCTGCGGGGCCAGAAGCAGCTCTTTGAGAACCTGGTCGCGATTGCCCGGGCCACTATCGAGGGCCCCACCCTGGAAACAACGCTGAAAAGCGCCTTGGAGGTAGCGGCCAACCTCACAGATGCCGAACAGGGCAGCCTCTTTTTGTTGGACGAGGCCGGCGCCACCACCCACAGCATCCTGCTCGACCAGGAAGAGCAATTGGACCGGGGACAGGACATTGTCAGCCGGGTGCTGGACAAGGGCTTGGGGGGGTGGGTCGTC
>JAFGKG010000014.1 GCA_016928715.1 Chloroflexia bacterium | reverse complement strand
TGGACGGCTCGGGCCACAAAAATTGTAGCACACGGCTTTTCCTCTGTCAAGCACTTGCCCTTTTCGCTAGGGCTGTTTCATGTTTCGCCAGTAATGCCCCGAGTATTAGGCGTTGCTGTAATTTGGTTTTTAAGGTATGATGGTAGTATATACATGATAATGTCTCTTGCCAAACTGCCATCTTGGCCTACTATGGTCTATTTGTGAAAGGGGGGAATGATGACCAACAAACCGACCGCCTTCATTACCGGCATCACCGGGCAGGATGGTTCCTATCTAGCCGAGTTGCTTCTGGACAAGGGCTACCAGGTCGTCGGCCTGGTCCGCCGCTCGACGCACTATCAGTTTGAGAACATTAACCACCTCATCGGGCGGGTTAACCTGGAGCACGGCGACCTCATCGACACCCATACGATTGAGCGTATTGTGGCCAAATACCAACCCGACGAGGTCTACAACCTGGCCGCGCAATCGGTGCCAGCCGATAGCTGGCGGCAGCCCATCGTGACCGGGGAGATCACGGCGCTCGGACCGGTACGCGTACTGGAGGCAATTCGCCGCTTCAACCCGGACGCCCGCTTCTACCAGGCCTCCAGCCGGGAGATCTATGGGGGCGTACCCCAGGAGGTCGTGGATGAGAGCACACCCCTCTTGGCCAACAATCCCTACGGCGTGGCCAAGCTCTACGCTCATCTGATGACCCGGACCTATCGCCAGTCCTACGATCTGTTCGCCTGCGGCGGGATCCTGTTCAACCACGAGAGCCCGCGGCGCAGCCTGCATTTTGTCACCCGCAAAGTAACCATGGCAGTGGCCTGCATCAAGCTGGGGATCGAACGCCCGCCGGTCAACGAGTTGGGGGAGCCCCTGATCATCGAGAACAAGGTCAAACTGGGGAACCTCGACGCCGTACGGGACTGGGGCTATGCCAAAGAGTACGTCGAGGCCATGTGGTTGATGCTGCAGCAAAAAGAGCCCCAGGACTATATCATCGCCACGAACACGGTCCACACCATCCGCGACCTGTGCCAGGTGGCCTTTGCCTATGTCGGCCTGGACTGGCAGGACCACGTGGAACAGGACCCCCGCTTTATGCGGCCCACCGAGATCGCGGCCTCACGGGGCGACTATGCCCGGGCCAAGGCCGAACTGGGCTGGCAGCCCCGGACCTTTTTCAAAGAGTTGATCGAGTTGATGGTAGATGCGGATATGCAGCGCCTGACCCGGCGGCAGGATTCTCGGCCGGCAATCGATCTAGAGAGGGACTAAGGGTCCGCAAGGAGACCGCCTTGCTCGAAATCCGATCCTACCAACCCGACTGGGGCGAGGCCATCGAGGCCCTGCAGCGGCGCTACATCACCACCAATCCCCGGGGCAGCAAATTCGTCTTTAATAACCGCGAACTACAGTTCGATCGGCCCATAGATCCCGGCGGCCCGCAGCAGGGTGCGGACGGGCGGACCTGGGAGGAGCGGGAGGCCGTGCTGTCCGGCGTGCCCCGCGTGGGGGTCGCCGTAATCGTCGAAAAGGAGGGCCAGGTGCTGCTGCTGCGGCGCCACAACGTACACGGGACGGGCACCTGGTCCACGCCCGGCGGCCACCTGGACTGGGGCGAATCGCCGGAGGACTGCGCGGTCCGAGAGGCCTACGAAGAGACCGGCGTGCGCATCGGCGAGGTGCGCTTTCTGGCCATCACCAACGACGTTTTCGAGGCCGAGGGCAAGCACTATGTCACCCTCTGGATGCAGGGGCGTTATCTCTCCGGGGAACCGTCCGTGCAGGCGGCCCACGAGATGAGCGAGGTGGGCTGGTTCCCCTGGGAGGCCCTGCCGCAGCCGCTCTTTTTGCCCCTGCAGCACCTGCTGGAGGGGCAGTGCGATCCACCGGGCAGCGACCTGCTGAGAGGAAAAAGCTGACGGCCGGCTTTATCCTGGAGGAGGGGCTCGAGATCGATCTGCTGCGGCGGGTGGTAGTCTCGATGGCCGAGGCGGCCCAGCGGGCCGAGGTGCTGGGAGCATATATGTTTACCGCCTGTTTGGGCGACGGCTGGCCTACGCCCGGGCGACGCCGGGTCAGCGCACCAGCGCCCGGACCACCCGCTCCCAGGTGATGTCCTGCACACGCTCGTGGCCGGCCCGGCCCAACCGCTCGGCCAGAGCGGCGTCGGCGGCCAGTTCCTCCAGGTGGGCGGCGATGGCCGCCGGCTCGGGGGGGGAGACCAGGCCGCTCTGGCGGTGCTGGACGAACTCGAGCACGCCGCCGGCGTCATCGGTCGTCACCACCGGTTTTTGGGCCTGAAAGGCCTCCACTGTGGCAAAGCCATAGTCCTCGTCCACCGGGGCGTAAAAGACGGCCCGCGCGCCGGCATAGAGCGAGACCAGGGTGGGCTCGTCCACATAGCCGGCGAACTCGACCCGCTCGGAGAGGCCCTCCTGGCGGGCCAGACGCTCCAGGGCGGGGCCCTCCGCACCCGTCCCTGCGACCACGCAGCGCAGGGGCGCCGAGACGTGGACCATGGCCTGGAGCAGCAGGTCGACCCGCTTGGCCCGGTCCAGCCGGCCCAGGGAGAGCACATAGTCACCGTAGGGGCCGGGGCGCAGTTGCTGCCGGTAGCGCGAGGGGGGATAGAGCGGCGTGCTGCGCAGGCCGTTATAATGGGCCAGGCGATGGGAGACGTTGTTGGAAATCGTATAGATGCGCCGGGCCTCGCCCAGGCAGCGGCGGTCGATGCGCTGGATCACCTGGCGCACCTCGCGGTCCTCCTGGCGGTAGCCAAAGTCGCTGTAGCTGCTGCCGTACCAGTCATAGGCCTGGCGGTGTTGGTGCACCAGCCAAACGACCTTTTGGGGGTGGCGCACCACGTAGGAGGGGAACTTGGTGCAGATGACCTGGTCCACGGACTGCTCGTTGACCCGCTCCAGGTCCAGCAGCCGCCAGACCAGGCAGCCCTTGACGATGCTGCGCTTGTCCGGCGCCCAGGCAAAGGGGATCTGCACCACCTCGACCTGGTGGCCATGCTCGCGCAGCGCCTCCAGCAGGCCGTCTACCAGCAGTTCGGCGCCGCCTCGGGCAAACGGCACCTGTACGGCGCAGATCAGAATGCGCTTAGAGGGCATCCTCTGTCCCCTCCTCGGCGAGCTGGTCCAGGCCGGCGTGCTCCTCCAGCGCCCGCAGCCGGCCGTGCATGGCCAGGATCTCCTCGCGCAGGCGGGCGTTGGCGGCCACCAGCAGGCTCACCGTGCGCTCCAGGGAGGCATTATAGGCGTTCTGCTGCTCCACGATGGGATTGATGTACCAGCGCAGAAAGCGGCGGGTCAGGCGTTGGAGAAAGGCAAAGAACATCTGCAGGGGGGTCTTGTAGACGATGGGCCAGTGGGCGCTGACCGCGCGGTTGGCCCGCACCTCTTCCAGGCTGCGGGCCAGCTCGACCTCGTCAAAGCTGCTCTCCAGTTGGTGCACGCTGCTGTCCAGCCGGCCCTGGCGATCCCGGCGCACCTGCTGGCGAATTTGTTCCACGATGGCGGCGATGTCCAGGCCGGCCTCATCATGTGCTTGGGGGGACATGTGGTCTCCTTGGGTTAGATCCCTACAAGACCTAACCCGGCTGAACCGGTACCAAAAGGCAAAAACCACCAAGGCTTGTCCTGAGCCTGTCGAAGGGACACAAGGACACAAATTTTTCTCCCTTGTTCCCTTTGTGGTTGAAATCCTTGTTGAATTCGCAAGAACTACCATTGGGGTACTACTATACTGCACCTGCCGGGCAAAGTCAAGCCGCTGTTGACAGCGGGCCCCGAAGCGGCTATACTGGTGGCCGACAGCGTGCTTTGGATTCCAAGAGGGTGTGTGGATGCGCATCGCCATCATTGGCCACCAGGGGCAGTTGGGCCGCGCCCTGCAGCGGGCCCTGGCCGACCACGAACTGCTGGGCCTGGACCTGCCCGAATACGATATCACCGTACCGGAGCCCCTGCAGCAGGCGCTGCGGGTCTTTGGGCCCCAGGTGGTCATCCAGACCGCCGCCTATACCCACGTCGACGGCTGCGCCCGGGACCCCGGGCGCGCCCTGCGGGTCAACGGACTGGGCACCCAGAACGTGGCCCTGGCCTGCCAGACCCTGGACGCCGCGCTACTCTACGTCAGCACCAACGAGGTCTTTGCCGGCGACCAGGAGGAGCCCTACCTGGAATACGACCCCCCGCGCCCCATCAATCCCTACGGCTATTCCAAATGGGTCGGGGAGCGTTTCGTAGAGCAGCTCTGTCGGCGCTTTTACATCGTGCGCCCCTCCTGGCTCTTTGGCGGGCCCAGCAGCTTTGTCAGCAAGATTCTGGCCCTGGCCCAAGAACGGGACGAACTGGCCGTGGTGGACGACGAGTTCGGCGCGCCGACCTACGCCCCCGACTTGGCCGAGGCCATCACCGGGCTGATCGCCAGCCACCGCTACGGCATCTATCATCTGGTCAACGAGGGCTGGTGTTCGCGTTACGATCTGGCCGTGGCCGCCCTGGAGCTTGCCGGCCGAGAGGTGCCGGTTCGCCGGATCCAACTGGCCGATTACGAACGGTCCTCGACCCCGCCTCCGAGGGCGCTGCTGCACAATTTCTGCGCCGCCGAGGCCCTGGGCATCCGTCTGCGCCCCTGGCAGGAGGCGCTGGCGGCTTGTTTGCAGCAGGAGTAGCTCCGTGGAGCAGGTCCGTTGGCGCAACTTTGACTTTGCCCTGCTGGTCAGCACCCTGATCCTGGCCCTGTTTGGGCTGGCCATGATCCACAGTGCCACGATGGGCACCGACCTGGGGGGATTCTCCCTCTCGGGGCTACCGATGCGCCAGTTGATCGCCCTGCTGGCCGGCCTGGTCCTGATAGCCCTGTTGAGCAGCATGGACTATCGCTACCTGGCCTACGTGCGCTGGGTGCTCTACCTGCTCAACCTGGGCATGTTGGCGCTGGTCTTTTTCGTGGGCAAACAGACCTACGGGGCCACGCGTTGGATCGACCTGGGCGTCTTTGACCTGCAGCCCTCCGAGTTGGCCAAGCCGCTGCTGGTCATCACGCTCGGCTGCTTCCTGGCCCAACGGCAGGAACGGGCCGAGCGATTGAGCACCTTTCTGCTCTCCATCCTGCACGTACTGCCACCCACGGTGCTGGTCTTTTTACAGCCTGACCTAAGCACGGCCATGGTGCTGCTGGCCATCTGGTTGGGTATGGTCTGGATCGGAGGCGTACGGCCGGCCTATCTGCTGACCCTGCTGTTCCTCAGCATCCCGGCCGGCGTGCTGGCCTGGCGCTACCTGCTGGCCGACTATCAAAAGGTCCGCCTGCTGCTTTTCCTGGACCCCTACCAGGATCTCTGGGGCGGCGGATACAACATCCTGCAGGCCTGGACGGCGATTGGCGCCGGCGGCTGGTTGGGCAAGGGCTTTGGGCAGGGCACCCAGAGCCAACTGCACTTTTTGCCGGTGCGCCACAGCGACTTTATCTTTGCCGTGATCTGCGAGGAACTGGGCTTTTGGGGAGCCAGCGCCCTGCTGCTGATGCTGCTGCTGTTTGTCTGGCAGATTCTGCGAGTAGGCCAGCGGGCCGGCGATTCCCTGGGCCGGCTGTTGGCCACCGGGGTGGCGGCCGGCCTGGCTTTCCAATGCCTGGTCAATATCGGCATGAATGTGGGCGTAATGCCCGTGACCGGCCTACCCCTGCCCCTAATCAGCTCCGGCGGCAGCTCAATCCTGTTCACCCTGCTCTCCCTGGGCTTGGTGCAGAGCGTGAGCGTCTATCGCCGGCGGTCCACCTTTGAGCCGTTGAGCTAAAATCGCCCCCCCCCGCCCAAGAACGAGGTGCTGGTCTTCTGAACGCTGGTAGCGCCCAATTCGGCGGCCGCTCCCAAAAAGTTCGTCAAACCCTTGCCTTCCCCCCCCCAAGTGTGTTATACTACAAGCGGTAAGCATATCACAAGGAGGAAGCCGTTATGACCCGTCAGGCGGGGAATCCACGACGTATCGGGACCTACAAGGTCTATCCAGACCCCCTCGAACGCATCGAGCTGCCCCCTCCCGAACAGGAGGGGGGACGACCACTTTGGAAGGTCTTGACAGAACGCCGCTCCATCCGCGAGTACGACCAAGAGTCTCTCTCCCTGGGACAGGTCTCCCAGTTGCTCTGGGCCAGCCAGGGCATCACCCGTGAACGGGGGGAGTGGCAGTTCCGCACGGCGCCCTCGGCGGGCGCGCTCTACCCCATCGAGACGTACCTGGCGGTGAACCGAGTGGGCGACCTAGAGGGAGGTCTCTATCATTACGAGGTGCGTTACCACCGCCTGGCCTTTGTGCGCGAGGACCCCCTGATCGGCACGGCGATGGCCCGGGCTGCCCTGGGGCAGAACATGTGCCAACGGGCCGCCCTGCTCTTTATCTGGACGGCCGTTGTCTCTCGCTCGGCGCGCAAATATGGGGAGCGGGCCTTTCGCTACATCTATATGGACGCCGGTCACATAGGGCAGAACCTTTACCTGGCCGCAACCTCGCTGGACCTGGCCTGCTGCGCCATCGGCGCCTTTTTCGATGATGAGGTCAACCAGCTCCTGGAAATCGATGGTCGGGAAGAGACCACCGTCTATATGGCGTCCGTAGGGCCCAAGGCATTGTGATGCCGCACTACCGGGTCAGCATTGCCGGCAACATTGCCGCGGGCAAGACGACGCTCACCCGCCTGTTGGCCGAACGACTGGGCTGGTGCGCCTACTATGAGCAGGTTCTGGACAATCCCTACCTGCCCAGCTTTTACGCCGACATGGCGCGCTGGAGCTTTCACCTGCAGGTCTATTTCTTTACCCACCGCTTTCGCACTTTTCAAGATATGCTGGCCCAGGACAACTCGTGTGTCCAGGACCGGACCATCTACGAGGACCTGGAAATTTTCGCCCGCACCCTGAACCAGCAGGGCTTTTTGGACGACCGGGATTACCAAAATTACCGCGTCCTATTCGAGACCTTGATCGAATCCCTGCCCCGTCCCGACCTGATCGTCTATCTGCAGGCCCCGCCAGAGTTTCTCCTGGAGCGCATTCGCCAGCGCGGCCGGGGCTTTGAACAGGGCATCTCGCTGGACTACCTACGCGGCCTGGAGGTCGCCTACGAGGATTGGCTGCAGCGGGCTGCGGACTCACTGCCATTCCTAAGCATCGACGCCGCCTCCTACGACGCGGCCTGCGAGCAGGAGGTAGAAAGAGTGCTCCGGCTGATCGTGGATCAGTGCGAACGCTCGTAGGTCTCCGCCCCAAGGGACTCGGCTCCAACAATCTCGATATGCATACATCCGCGGCGGTCCCGGCTGCGGCCAGGCTCTCCGCCCCTCCACTTGCTGCCGCTCGAAATGCAAAAGCCTCGCCGGTCGGCCCATCCGCCCTATGCAGCGAGACTTCCGTCCCCAGGAGAGGCCAACAGACAACTTGCCGGTTCTGACCGGCTCAAGTCTCGACTCCTGTCGGAAAAGCGACCTATTTTAGGGCTATCCGGGGGGTCCAGACTCTAGCCGGTGACGAACAAACCGCAAAACCGAAAGTTATTCTCTTACAATTCCACGGGCTTTTGCCCAGTTGGGGAAGAAGCGGCGTCCCTACAGCGGGTGTTCCGGCTCTTCCCGCCGCTCGCCCAGCATGTCTTGGATGGTGTCAACGAGTTGCTCCGGCTCGATGGGCTTGTCCAGGAACAGGTCCACGGGCAGGTACTGCTCATCAGGTGCGAAACGGTAGGGCACCTCTTTGACGCCGTGGATGTTGGTCAGCATAAAAATGGGCAGATCGATCAGCTTGTGCTGCTCCCTGATCTCGCGGGCGATCTGGAACCCCTCATAGCCCGTCGGTATCATGACGTCCAGAATCACCAGGTCCGGCTCAAAGCTAAGGACTTGCTCGATTCCCTCTTGGGGGGTTTGGGCCGAGGCCACTTGGAACCCGTGGGTGTCGAGAATCATTTTGACCGTCAGGACGAAATCGGGATCATCATCTATGATCAGGATCTTGGGCATAAATAACCTCCCTGCTAACGCATCTCTTGTAGGGCCATTTCTGCGGCGTTCACCATGTGGTAAGCGATCGGTGAGGCCGTCAGGGCGGGATGGGTACCTACCTGGAACATGGCGATATCCTCCGCCGTCATACGGTTCTGCACGCAGGCCGAGATGGCATTGATGATCTCGCCCGCCGCCGGGCCGCCCATCGCCTGCCCACCCAGAATGATACCCGAGTTGCGCTCAAAGACCAGCTTGACCCTGGTCATGGCCGCACCGGGCATGAGACCGGGGTGGCGATTGGGTCCCTCGATGGTTATAGCGACGACATCGTAGCCACGCTCTTGGGCCATCGCCTCGGTCAGGCCGGCGGTGGCCAGGGCATGATGGCCCACCGCTGTAGCCCAGACACCTACCGTACCAATGTTCTCCCGCCGGATACCAAAGAGATTGGCCCCGGCAATACGCGCTTCCGAGGTAGCGATGGAGGCCAACTTGAGCGGGGAGGGCTTGCCGCCAAAGAATGAAATTTTCTCCGCACAATCGCCGCAGGCATAGATGTTCTGGTCCGAGGTCTGCATCGTCCGGTCCACGGCAATACCGCCGGTCAAGCCAATGCGCAACCCCGCCGCCCGGGCCAAATCCACGTTGGCGATGGCCCCGATGCCAAGGATCACAACGTCGGCCTTGATCTCGGAGCCATCGGACAGGACCACCCTTTCCACCTTGCCATCGCCCTCGATCCGGTCTACTCGAGAGGAGGTGCGGATATGGACACCGCGGGATTTGAGAACCTCTTCCATCTCGATGCAGAACTCTTGGTCATAGGCCAGGGCCAGACAGTACGGCAGAATCTCTACCACCGTGACCTTATGATCACCGGACTTTTGGATCTCGTCGGCGAACTCGATCCCGATAAAGCCGCCGCCGATGACGACAACGTCGTGGGCCGTCTCGAGCCGACTCTGGAGTTTGTCCAAATAGTCTACGTCCTTGACCACCGCATAGACGCCGTCGAGGGCAAAGCCCGTTATAGGCGGCATCGCCGGCCGTGATCCGGTAGCAAGAATCAGTCGCTCGTAACCCACGTCGCCAGCGGTGGTGTGAAGAACCCGGGCCTCGCGGTCGAGGCCCGTAGCTTGAGCGAGGAGTAACTCGATCTGGTTCTTTTCGAGCACCGCATCGCCAATGAGGTTCTTCTGGGGGCTTCCTACGGTACCAAAGATATAAGGGATCCCACAGGGAATGAGCACCTGTTTCTCCTCCCGCACCAGGAGGATCTTTTTATCGGAATAGTGGCGCCGCGCTGTAATGGCGGCCGTCAAACCGGCGGCACTTCCGCCTATAACAATCACGTCAGCTTGCTGCATTATGCGCTCCTTTTCATCATCTGACTAGACGAACACATCTTGCAAGCATGCATTCTACCACTCTGTAGATAACATGTCAATATAGGCAAATTGTCAGGACTTGCCAATTCGTCCAATTTTTGCTATGCTAGGCGGCAGGAGAACAACATGACAGATACAGCGATTGATCCCATCACCCTGGAACTCTACCGCCACCGCTTCACAGGGGTAGCTGAGGAGATGGGCCTGACCCTGCGCCGGACCAGCTATTCACCCAACATTAAGGAACGCCTGGACTTTTCCTGCGCCGTCTTTGACGCACGGGGCCGTTTGGTAGCCCAGGCCGCCCACATCCCCGTGCACCTGGGGGCCATGCCGGCCAGCGTGGCCGCCGCCCTGGACGCCTCGCCCCGCTGGGAGCCTGGCGACGTTGTCCTGCTCAACGACCCCTACGCAGGCGGCACCCACCTGCCGGACATTACCATGGTCAGCCCGGTGTTTATCGATCTGGAGGACCCCTCCTTTTTCGTCGCCTCCCGCGCCCACCACGCCGACGTGGGGGGGATGAGCCCGGGTTCGCTGCCCCTCTCGAGCGAGATCTACCAGGAGGGGCTGATCATCCCCCCGGTCAAGCTCTACCGAGCCGGCCAGCTCGACGAGGACCTGCTGCGCCTGATCCTGCGCAACGTGCGCACCCCGGCGGAGCGCCGGGGCGATTTGGCCGCCCAGCGGGCGGCCCACCTGGTAGGAGAGCGGCGGCTGCACGAGTTGGCCGCGGCCCACGGGCCGGCCGAGCTACTGGCCTACGCCGGCCACCTGCTTTGCTACAGCGAGCGGTTGAGCCGGGTGGCTATCTCGGCCTGGCCGGCGGGCGACTATACCGCCGAGGACGCTCTGGAATGGGTGCGGGACGAGCAGCTCACGTTATTGCCCATCCGGGTGACGGTGCGCATCGGAGGGGGGCAGGTGCTCTTGGACTTTGCCGGAACGGGGCCGGCCGTGCCGGGGGCGATGAACACCGTGTTGAGCATTACCCAATCGGCCTGCTGGTACGCGGTGCGCTGCCTGGTCGGGGACGAGGTGCCCATCAATGCCGGCTGCTTTGCCCCGGTACAGGTAGCCGCGCCCGCAGGATGCCTGCTCAACGCCCGGCCGCCGGCGGCGGTGGCCGCCGGCAACGTCGAAACCTCTCAACGCATCGTCGACGTGGTCCTGCGGGCGCTGGCCCAGGCCCTGCCCGAACGGATCCCGGCCGCCAGCCAGGGTACGATGAACAACCTGACCATCGGGGGCAAGCGGGCCGATGGCAGCCCTTATGCTTACTACGAGACCATCGCCGGGGGGATGGGGGCCGCCCCCCAGGGGTCCGGATTGAGCGGCGTGCATACGCACATGACCAATACGCTGAACACCCCCATCGAGGCCCTGGAGCGGGACTATCCCTTCCGGGTGCTGCGCTACGCCCTGCGCCGGGGCAGCGGCGGGGCCGGCCAGCACCGCGGCGGGGATGGCCTGGTCCGCGAGTACGAGATCCTGGCCCCCTGCACGGTGACCATGCTCAGTCAACGGCGGGCGCTACCCCCCTGGGGTCTGGCCGGCGGAGGCGCCGGCGACGTCGGCCGCAACCTGCTGCTCCGCGCCGATGGCCGCGAGCAAGAGCTGCCGGCCCAGTTCAGCCGGCGGCTAGAACCCGGCGACCGGCTGCGCATCGAGACGCCGGGCGGGGGGGGGTGGGGCCCGTGTTGACGGCCTGGGCGCAAAATGCTATACTGGCAGTAGCACACGGTCAGAGATATATGGCCGCATCCGTCATTCTGAGCGAGCCGCCCAAGGCGGCGAAGCGAAGAATCTCCTGGGAAACAAGTCTTTTTGCCATCCGTGAGATTCTTTGTCGTCCCAGAAAGCCCACACGCTTGAGCGGTGGGTAGCTCACCTGACGCAGTAGTGGACAGTAAGACAAAAACTGATCCTACAAGGAGACTGGATGATCGATCCCGCCCTGTACAACCGGGCCCGGGGCTGCGCCGTCGGCGCGGCGGTCGGGGATGCCCTGGGTATGCCGCTGGAATTTGGCCCCCGCCGGCCGTTAGAGTTCCTGGTCCGTGACATGCTGCCCGGCCGGCTGCCCGCCGGCAGCTTTACCGATGACACCGAAATGGGGCTGGCCCTGGCCGAGAGCCTGCTGGCGCATCACCCGCTGGACCCCGGCGACCTGGCCGGGCGATTTGTCGCCTGGTATCTGGCCGGGCCGACCGACGTGGGCATCCATACCAGCCGGGTGCTCAAGCGCATCGCTGGGGGCACACCCTGGCCAGAGGCGTCCCAGTCCGTCCAGGCGTTAAAGCCAGCGGCCGCCGGCAACGGTTCGGTGATGCGCTGCTGGCCGGCGGCCCTGGCCCACTGGAACGACCTGGACCTGCTCCTGGCCGACAGCCGCCAGCAGAGCCAGGTCACCCATCCCCACGCCGAGTGCGTGGAGGGCAGTGCCTTTGTCAACGCGGTCATTTTTTACCTGCTAAACGGGGAAAACCCCACAGCGGCCGTGGAGCAGGCCCTGCAGACCGTCGACCTGCCGGAACCCCTGCGCGCCGTGATCGAGGCCGCCCCCGGACGCGAACGCGAGGAACTGGAGAACAGCGGCTGGGTGCGCCATACCCTGGAGAGCGCCGTCTGGGCCCTACTGAACTCGGATTCTTTCGGGGAGGTCGTGGTGCAGACCGCCAACCTGGGCCGCGACGCCGACACCGCCGCAGCGGTGGCGGGCGCGCTGGCCGGGGCCACCTATGGCCTGCGGGCCATCCCGCCCGATTGGCTCAAGGTCCTGCAGGGGGAATGGCCCCTGGGCAGCGGGCGGACCTGGCGCGCGGCCTCCCTGGCGGCTCTGGCCGACAGGCTGATCGAGAGATCCCCCCATGAGCGATGAATCTGTAAGTAAAAGAGACTGGCCACCCCGCCTGTGGGACTGGAAGAGTGGGCTGGCCATCCTGCTGCTCTTTCTGGCCCTATACTTTGGCGGCAGTTTCTGGATAGGCCGCCATCCCGAGCTGTTCCCGGCCGGGGATGGCGAGCGCCAACTCGTCCTGCTGGCCGGGCTGTTGGATATTGCGGCCAGCGGGGGCAGCGTCCTACTGATCGGCCTGCTCTTCAAGCGCCACCGCCTGCGGGAGATCGGCTTTCGCCGGACGGGGCGGCAGTGGCTCTTGATTGCGGTCGCCCTGTTTATCGTGCTGATCATCCTGCGGGCCATTCTGGTGGCTATCCTCTGGGTCATGTTCCCAGCCCTGCGGGAGGGACTGGAACCGCTGGAGGCCCTCCGGCTGCGGGGCGCCCCCCTGCCGCAGGCGCTCCTCATCATCCTGGTGGTGGGCTTCCTGGCACCGTTGGCGGAGGAATTGTTCTGGCGCGGCTTTTTGCACAACTGGCTGCGCAACCGACTGGGGCCCTGGCTGGCCATTGTGCTGAGTTCTCTTGCTTTCGGCCTCTTTCACATCATTCCCCTGCAGATTGTCGCGGCCGTCCTGATGGGATTCGCCCTGGCCTGGATCTATGAGGAGAGCGGCTCGCTCTGGCCGGCCATCCTGCTGCACGCCTGCAATAACCTGGCCGCCCTACTGATCACGCTGCTGGTGCCCCTGCCGACCATGTAAAAGGGCCGTTTCAAAATCGCCTAGTTTAGGCTTTACTGATAATGCAACCGCCTTGGATAGTACCTGTCAACCTGAGCGCAGCTCAGG
>JAFGKG010000164.1 GCA_016928715.1 Chloroflexia bacterium | reverse complement strand
GTCCCTTCTCAACCTCCACCCTCGGCCTTGGCCTCGACTTCAACCCCCGCCAGGTACTCCAGCGCTTTGACCAGCGCATGGTTGCCCTCCCCGCCCAGGCCCCGCGTCTGCAACACCCGATACAGGTGAAACGCCGTGCTCGAGCCCAGCACCGGCACCCCCAGCTCGTCCGCTGCCTCCAGGATCAGCCGCAGATCCTTCTGCTGCAGGTCGATGGCAAACCCCGGCCGCCAGTCCCGCTCGATCAACTGCGGCCCGCGGTTGCTCAGGGTCCAACTGCCCGCTGCCCCGCCCTCCACTGCTCGCAGCGTCTTTTCCAGGTCCAGCCCGCCCGCCTGGGCAAACAGAAACGCCTCGCCCAGGGCCAACATGCTGTTGGCCACCAGGATCTGGTTGACCAGCTTGACCATCTGGCCTGCGCCGTGGCCACCCACGTGGGTGATGGCCTGGCCCATCGCCTCCAGGACCGGCCGGGCCCGCTCGAACTGCTCCGCTTGGCCGCCGACCATGATGGCCAGCGTGCCCCGCGCCGCTCCCTCGCTGCCACCGCTGACCGGCGCGTCGAGCATGTGGGCGCCCTTTTCGGCCAGCTTCCGGGCAAAGGCCTGGGTCTGGATGGGGCTGATCGTACTGCAGTCGATCACCAGCGCCCCTTTCTGCAGGCCCTCGCTCGCCCCCTGGGGACCAAAGAGCACCTCCTCCACGTCGGGCGTGTCGCTGACGCAGACGACGATCACGTCACACAACGCCGCCAGGTCGGCCGGGCTGTTCGCCGCCCGGGCGCCTGCCTGCACCAGGGGCTCCATCCGGGCCGCGGTGCGGTTCCAGACGGTGAGATCGAAGCCGGCCTGCAGCAGGTTGTGGGCCATGCCTGTGCCCATGATACCCAGGCCAATGAAGCCTATCTTTTCGTCCATGCCTTGTTTTCTCCTCCCTGTACTCTACAATACGGTATCATCTCAATAAAGGGGGAAAGTTGCGGTGTGTGCGGGCGGCAAAGCCGCCCGTACACACCACAACCCCCAATTATTGAGAAGATACAATAGCCGAGGCGGCTCCCACGCCGCCGGACCGCAGGCATAGGAACCCATCCCCCCCTTCCCAAACTGATACCAGAGTGAAACCTACGTGCCCCAAGCATGAAACCATGTAGATTTCGCCTTGGCTTTACTTTAGGAACTGGGCGGGTGCAGTAGTAGCAGCCGGTAGTCGCCCACGCGGCGGAACCCCAATGCCTCGTAGGCCCGCTGGGCAGGCACATTCTCCTGGCCGGTAAAAAGCACCCCCCGCGTTGCCCCTTCGGCCCGGGCCGCCAGCAACGAGGCGGCCACGGCGGCCCGCCCATAGCCCCTGGAGCGCAACTCCGGCGGGGTCCAGACCCCGCCTACCTGGACCGCCTCGCGAATGGCGGTGTTAAAGGCCGTGGTGGACACGGGGCGGCCCTCATCCTCAAGCAGCCAGATGCGCCCCTCGGCCATGCCCCGCTCCACCGCGGCCCGGCACGAGGCCCACAAGCGAGGGCTCTCTTCATCGCCCAACGACTCGGTGGAAAAGCCCACCCGCCAGGCCGTCAGCAGCTCGACGTCGTGCGGTTCGATGCGCCGCCCCCGCAGCCGCCCATCGGCCAAGGCCGGCGGCACCGCCAGGTCTCTGAGGGCAAGGGCATAGAGATGCTCCTCTTCGTCTAGCTGAACCGGGGCTGCGGTCAGGCCTAGCGCCAGCCGAGCGGCCTCCACCTGGCCCGCCGGCCCCACCAGTCCGCGCAGCGGCCGGCCCGAAGCTTTGATGGCGGTATGGCAGAGGGCCTCCAGCTCGCCGGTGGCCTGCAGGACGAGGTTGCCGTTCCAATAGTGGGCGGCCACGCCGACGAGCTCGGCCCCCTCCCAGGCGCCGACATAAGTGCCCTGGTAGGCCCGGCCCTCGTCTCGCAGGCCGGCGGCCCGCATATTGCCCAGCAGAAACATGGAAGAATCGACCCGGGGCAGCAAAAAAGCTTGCAGAGCGGCCTCGTCGTCCGGCTCAAGTACGCGCAGGTTGGACATCTCACACCTCGGTCTCTCTAGGTGCGTAGTATAGCACAAAGCAGCAGAGAGGCAAAGTCGGACGCCCTGTGCCTTGTGTTTGTTATATACTTTTCAGGGGGAGGGGATCGGGATCAGGACTTTAGGCGCTGTGTGGAAGCGGCCAGGGCATCGGCCACGGCCTGGCGGATTTGGGCTACGCGCAGCGGCTTGCGCAGGCAGCAATGGACCCCCAGTTGCTGGGCCTCGGCATCCATGTTGGGCATCGATAGGGCCGAGATCCAGATGATGGCTACCTGGTAGCCCAGTTGGCGAAGCGTCTCCGTCAGCTCTAGGCCATCCATGCCTGGCATTCGGATATCAGTAACGAGCAGATCAAAGGACGCCCGGGTCATCTGTTCCAGGGCCTCGCACCCGTCACCTGCCGTCACTACATGATAGGCGCCCGGCGGCTTGAGCAAGGCACTGTGCCACAGGAACCGGATCTGCTCCTCATCGTCTGCCACGAGAATTCGACTAGGTCTCTCGGTCATGTCACACTCTTTGTCTCGATAGTGCGAGAGCCACCTCCCTTCCCGCCGCTACGCGCTCCTCGATGCGCCGCGCCAGGACAGGGAAGGCCAAGATGGCACAGTGGCTATTAACGATTATACCACAAAACGCGCTTTCTTAACGGTGGCATAGTTGGATTTTTCCGACGGAAAAGTTGGAAAAGTTGGCCCTTTTCCAGTTGACAAGCCATGCCGGCCATGGACATGTTGGTCCGGGCCCACGACGGCCGTCTGCACTCCATCAACGATGCCAAAGATCTGCTCTTGGTCACTGCCTACCACCCCCTGGCACTGGAGGAGGGCGCGTGAGCACCGTCAGCCAATCGGGTTCTATTCTGTGGATAACGGGGTTGCCCTCTTCGGGCAAGAGCAGCTTGGCCGGCGAACTGGTGAGCTTGCTGGTCGAGCGTGGGCTAACGGTACAGATGCTGGATTCCGACGAGCAGAGGAAGGGTAGAACGGGGGCTTTTGAGGCCCGGGGGGGATTGCTTCGCTCGCAAAGGCGGCTCGCTCGCAATGACGTTTCTTGTACACTGAGTGGCGGCCGCCGCCATGGAGAACTTGCAATGACAGGGCTCCTACCCGCAGCCCTCGCAGCCGGGATTGCTGCCGGGATTCCCGCCGGATCGTGAGCCTTCTTCGTCCTGCTCCTGCTCGCTCGTGCGCAGATTCTCGGCGATCTCTTCCAGGCGGTCCTGGACACGGCCGTGGACCGAGTTCTCGGGATAGAGGCCCTCGGCGTCCATCT
>JAFGKG010000163.1 GCA_016928715.1 Chloroflexia bacterium | reverse complement strand
GGCGAAATCTGGAGCGTGCCGGTCAACATCCACCGCTCCAACGTCCTGTGGTACAACAAGGCCGTCTTTGAGGCCAATGGCATCCAGCCCCCCCAGAGCTGGAATGACTTCTTTGCCGCGGCCGATACCCTTCAGGCCGCTGGCGTGACCCCGCTGGCCCTGGGCGACAACGGCATCTGGGCCGCGACCCACCTCTTTGAGTCGGTCCTGCTCGGCTCGATGGGCCCCGCCAAGTACCGCGGTCTGTGGACCGGGGATACCGCTTGGGATGGCGCCGAAGTGACGTTGGCGCTCGATACCTTTGCCCGGCTGATGGGCTACGTGAACGAAGACCACGCGGCCCTGTCCTGGGACCAGGCGGCACAGCTGGTGGTCGACGGCGACGCGGCCATGACGATCATGGGCGACTGGGCCGAGGGCTATTTCAAGTCCGTCGGTCTCACGCCCAACGTCGAGTTTGGTTGGGCACCGTCCCCCGGAACCAGCGGCACCTTTATCATGCTGTCCGACTCCTTCGGCCTGCCGAAGGGGGCCGAGAACCGCGATGCGGCCATCGCGTGGCTGGTCGTGTGCGGCTCCAAGGAGGGCCAGGATGCCTTCAACCCGCTCAAGGGTTCGATCCCGGCCCGCACCGATGGCGACCGCGCGCTCTACGACGACTACCTGAAGTCGGCCATGGACGACTTTGCCTCGAACCAGATCGTCCCCAGCCTCGCGCATGGGGCGGCGGCGAGTGAGGGGTGGGTGACGCAATTCAGCGATGCGATGACGCTGTTTGTCAGCGACTTGAACGTCACCGCGGCCCAGACGGCCATGACCCAGGCTTGCGTGGACGCTGGCGTCTGCAAGTAGCCCCTACTGCGATACCCGGTAACCATGGGCGCCGCCGGGGCACAGTGTGGCCCGGCGGCGCCCGGCTCCAATCCGGAGGTGTCCGATGAAAAAGGTGGGGCGCGAGCGGTGGTACGCGTTCCTGATTGTCCTGCCCTCTATCATCCTGATCGCCGTCTTTGTTTACGGCTTTATCGCCTGGACGGTCGCCGTTGCGACCTCCAAGTGGGATGGGGTGGAACCCAACTATACCTGGGCCGGCCTGGAAAACTTTCGCAAGCTCTTTACCGCGGAGGGGGGCACGTCGGCCATTCGTTTCTCCATCGACCTGTGGAATACGCTTCTCTTTACCGTCCTCTTTCTCCTGATTTGCATCGCCGTCGGCCTGCTGTTGGCCATCCTGCTGGATCAAAAGGTCAAGGGGGAGGGCATCTTTCGCACTATCTACCTCTTTCCGATGGCCCTTTCCTTTGTGGTCACCGGCGTCGTCTGGCAGTGGATCTTTGCCCCGGGCACGGCCACGCGGCTGCGCGGCGTCAACGCCCTGTTGAGCATGATTGGCCTCGATGCGCTGCGCTGGAAATGGTACACCTCCACCGCCACCGTGGGGCCTTTTCACGTCGCCCTGATCCCGGTCATTATCGCCGCGGCGTGGCAGATGATTGGCTACACCATGGCGATGTACCTGGCCGGCCTGCGCGCGATTCCCGACGAGCTGCGCGAGGCGGCCCGGGTGGATGGGGCCAGCGAGTTCCGGATCTATCGACACGTGATCCTGCCGATGCTGCGTCCCATCACCCTCAGCGCCCTGATCTTTTTGGGGCATATCTCGCTCAAGATATTTGACCTGGTCTATACGATGACGGGCAAGGGGCCGGGCTTTGCCACTGACGTCCCGGGCATTTTCATGTTTGAGACGACCTTCCAGGGCAACCACTATGCTCAGGGAGCGGCCATCTCCGTCGTCATCCTCCTGATGGTCGCCCTGGTGATTGTCCCCTACCTGGTCTATAGCTTCCGGCGGGAGGTGGAACTATGAATCGCCGTCGCTTCCGCCCGGGCCGTATCCTTCTCTATGTGCTCCTGGTCCTTTTCGCCGTCGTCTTTTTGCTGCCGGTCTATGTGCTCGTCTCCAGCGCGCTAAAGAGCTTTGCCGAGGTCCAGGACCTCTCCAGAATGTGGAGCCTTCCCAGTGGACTGTACCTGGATGCGTTCAAGGCAGCCTGGTCAGGCATTCCGGAAAAAGGGCTGCGCGGCCTGGGGCAGAACCTGTTGAACAGCATCTACCTGACTGTACCGGCCACCATCATCTCGGCGATGCTCGGCTCGCTGAATGGCTACATCCTTTCGAAGTGGAAGTTTCGTGGGGCCGGCGTGGTTTTTCCGCTTATCCTCTTTGGTATCTTCATTCCCTACCAGAGTGTCCTCATCCCGTTGACCCAGACCCTGGCGGCCATCGGACTGGGAGGAACGATCTGGGGCCTTATCCTGGTCCACGTCGTCTACGGCCTTCCGATCACGACCCTGATCTTTCGCAACTATTACGCCGAGATTCCCACCGATCTGATCGAGGCGGCCTGTATCGATGGGGCCGGGCTGCTGGGCGTCTATTGGCATATCATGTTCCGCCTGTCGGTACCCGGGTTCGTCGTGGTGATCATCTGGCAGTTTACCAACATCTGGAACGAGTTCCTCTTTGCCGTTTCCATCCTGCAGCGGCCGGCGCTGCAGCCGATTACCGTGGCGCTGCGCAACCTGGCCGGCAGCCAGATCCAGGAATGGAACATGATCATGGCCGGCACGATTATTGCTGCGCTCCCCACACTGGTGATCTATATCATTGCCGGCCGCTACTTTATCCGTGGCTTGCTGGCGGGGTCGGTCAAGGGTTAAGCCGGCCCATTCAGAGAGGGGCACTACCAGGTCTTGGAATTTCTGACGCCGAGGAGGACCCCGTGCCTGCTGAACGCGATCCCAGGGAAACGCTACAGTGGGGACTGCTCTCGACTGCCCCGATCAACCGCCACCTGATCCCGGCCATTCGGGCGGCCGGCCGCGCCGAACTATTGGCCGTCGCCAGCCGCAGACTGGATACCGCGAAAAACTATGCGGCCGAGTGGGATATCCCGCGCGCCTACGGCAGCTACGAGGCGCTGTTGGCCGACCCGGACGTGGACGTCGTCTACGTCTCGCTTCCGCACAGCCTCCACGCCGAATGGACCGTGCGAGCGGCCCGCGCCGGCAAACACGTCCTGTGCGAGAAACCGCTGGCGCTCACCGTGGCCGACTGCGAGCGCATCGAGGCGGCGGTGCGAGAGGCCGGCGTCGTGGCGGCCGAAGCTCTGATGTACCTGTACCACCCGCTGCTGTACCAGGTGCGGCAGCGGGTGCGCGAGGGTATCGTCGGCGAGGTCCACCTGGTGCGGGGCAGTTTCTGTTTCTACCTCTCCCGGCCTCACTCCACCCGTCGACAACCCGAGCTGGGCGGG
>JAFGKG010000162.1 GCA_016928715.1 Chloroflexia bacterium | reverse complement strand
GGCTTTGACTGGGACCTGGGCGACGGCACCCTAGGCGGCGGCATGACCGTCACCCACGCCTACACCCAGGCCGGCGCCTACACGGTCCACCTGCTGGCCAGCAACGCCTGCGGCTGGGCCGCCATGAGCCACACCCTCAGCGTGGTCGAGCCCTGCACGCCGGTCGAGATCGTCACCGTCACCTACAGCGCCGAGAGCTGCCAGGTCAGCCTGTCCGCCGAACTGACCGGCACCGCACCCTTCACCTGGCTCTGGGATATGGGCACCTTGGGCACCAGCACCGAGACCCATCCGCTATTCGACCTGGGCCAGACGGGCACCTACACGGGCACACTGGAGGCCTGGAACTGCGGCGAGGATGGCTATGCCGTACACACCTTTAGCGTGGACGTCTTTTGCACCACTGAGTACAAGATCTACCTGCCGCTGCTGTTCAAGGGCGCCGAGAATTAAGGAGGCGGCAGATATTGTCATTGGCGCCAGATGAATGCCCGTAGGGGCGCACGGCCGTGCGCCCCTACGGGCTGGAAAGACACATCGCCCGACAAAGCCTTACCCTGAACCCACTTTCCCTCGCCGAGCGTTGGAACAAAGCCGGAGGCGGCGTCTAGCCCCAGAACGATCAAGCAGAGAAAAACTCGCCCCGGTCACAAAAGAGCGGGGGCCGTCCCGTCGTTCGGGATGACCCCCGCTGTCGCGGATAGCTTTAGCGCGAATCGTAGCGCGAGCGCTCGTTGATCGGTTCGTTGATATATAAATCCCCCTTGTGAATTTTGAGATTAAAGCCACAGTCGGGGTTGCTGCAGACCCAGGCCTTGAAAATGACCGCGGCCCCTTCCTGCCCATAATCCGAGAGCGGGAGCAAAACCCCCTGCTTGCATTTTTGGCAAACCGGCCAAATCATATCCATTAACGCACCTCCTCCAAACGTGCTCACAAACCAACTTTCCACACCACGTTCTTCTTTGAGCAGCCATCCCCTCCTTTTGACCGGCATCCGGCCCCTTTACCGCTTTGTGAGAAAGCGAACTGCTCTTTTATCATACCACAAACTCACCCTACAGGCAATACTTGACAGTGAACAAAGGTTCTGTTATAATAACGATAGCAGGGACCAACCCTGCAATTCCCGTGCCAGGGCGCGGGAGAGGAGGTCTAGAATGGCCCCACCAACTGATGGCAGGACCTGGGATTTCAGCCGCTGTTCCTTGACCAAACGGGTGACCTTGTGGCCCCGAGAGCTATCGCCCCATTACGTCGGCCAAGCCGCAGCCATAGAAGCGGCGGCCGCCACCGGGCCGGGGCTCGTCCGCAGCCGCAGCCCGCTCAACAGCGACGTGCGCATGCTGCGCTTGTCCGCGACCACCCAGCACTATGCGGCGAGCTATGCCGTAGCAGTTGCCGGAGAGGTCGCGGCCGGCCGCTACGACGTCACCGTCGCCTATCACGACAGCGCCGAAAGCCAACAAGTCCTGCTGCTCCCACCCCAGGAGGTCCCCAGGGACGTGTTTGCCCTGCGCGTGCGCGGCGACTCGATGCGAGAAGCGGGCATCCTGGACGGGGACTATGTCCTGGTCCGCCCCCAACAGAGCGCCCAAGCGGGCGATCTGGTCATCGCGGCCCTCAGTTCCTCCGACGACCCGGAGGGTTATGTCACCCTCAAGCAGTTCTTCCAGCAATCCGACCACGTCCGGCTCCAGCCGGCCAACCGTACCATGGCCCCCATCCACCTCTACCCCCAAAACGGGGGTGATCCCCTGTTCATCCAGGGCAAAGTGGTCGCGGTCGTGCGCCTGGAGGAAACCCTGTTCGACTAATGCCAGGAGGCCCTGGAGTCCTGGCCCTCGCGGGCAGGCCCAAGAGAGCGCGGCGGGTAATGAGCTCGCCGCGCTCTCCTGACTTACCGGGCGCGCGCCCCGGCTGCTATAACATGTTGCACCCCACCCCGGCTTGTAGTACAATAGCTCATCACAGAATGACGGGGGCGACTGTGCGCAGCATTACTTGTCTCTTTGAGCAACTGTGCTATAATGCCCCTGGTGTAGAATCCTAAAATAGCCGCACACCGGCTGAATCAAGAGGGAGAACAATGGCCCAACGTGGTGATTTCGATCAATTTCCCTTTCTGCCTTTCGAGGACGAATTTTTTGACGAGGACATCTTTCCTGATGAGGAGGAGCTGGAGCTACCCGTCCTGCCGCTGCTGGACACCGTCATCTTTCCCCATATGGTCTCTCCCCTCTTTGTCGGCCGGGATTTCTCCCTAAAAGCCGTCGAGGAGGCTAGCAACCGAAGCCATACCATCCTGCTCGTCGCCCAACACGAGGCGGTCGAGGAAGTCGAGAGCGATCAGCTCTATCGCGTCGGCACGGAGGCCGTAATCGGCCGGGTCCTGCGCATGCCCGACGGCTCGACCAGCATGCTGGTACAAGGACAGCGCCGCCTGCAGATCGAGGATTTCGTGCAGGAATATCCCTACTTTCGGGCCCGGGCCAAGCCGATCTACGAACAAGCCCCCGAGTCCGAAGAGGACCGCCTCGCCGCCGAGGCCCTGGTCCGCGCAGCCCTGGTCCTCTTTGAAAAGGTGGTCAAGTTCAGCCGCAACCTGCCCGATGACGCCTACGTGGCCGCCCTCAACGTGGACAGCCCGGGCGACCTGGCCGACTTTATCGCCTCTACCATTCAACTCTCGGTCGCCCAGCGCCAGGAGATCCTGGAAGCCATCGACCCGGTCGAACGCCTGCAAAGGTTGAGCATCCTCCTGGCCCAAGAACTCGACGTCCTGGAATTGGAGAACAAGATCCACACCGAGGTCCAAAAAGAGGTCGACCGCAGCCAGCGCGAATACTTTTTGCGCGAGCAGATGAAGGCCATCCAACGCGAATTGGGACAGGACGATCCGATCGCCCAAGAGGTCAACGAGCTGCGGGAAAGGATCGCCGAACGAGACATGCCCGAAGCCGTGGTCAAAAAAGCCGAGGAGGAGCTGTCCCGCCTGGTCATCATGCCCCTCGCCTCCCCCGAGGTCTCGGTGATTCGTACCTATCTGGACTGGCTGATCGCGCTGCCCTGGTCGGAAATGACCGAGGATCTGATCGATATCCAGCAGGCCAGCAAGGTGTTGGATGACAACCATTACGGCCTGCCCAACGTCAAAGAGCGTATCCTCGAATTCATGGCCGTGCGCAAACTGGCCCCGGACAAGATGCGCAGCCCCGTTCTTTGTTTCATCGGCCCCCCCGGCGTGGGCAAGACCTCGCTGGGGCGCTCGATCGCAGAAGCGCTGGCGCGCAAGTTTGTGCGCATCTCCCTGGGGGGAATTCACGACGAAGCCGAGATTCGCGGACACCGCCGTACCTACGTGGGCGCCCTGCCAGGACGCATCCTGCAGGCCATGCGCACGGCGGGAACGGCCAATCCCGTCTTTATGATGGACGAAATCGACAAGATTGGCAGCGACTTTCGCGGCGACCCGGCCGCAGCCCTGCTGGAGGTGCTCGACCCGGAACTCAACCACGAGTTCTCCGATCACTACCTGGAGCTGCCCTACGACCTCTCGCGGGTGCTCTTTATCACCACCGGCAACTTGATCGACCCCGTACCGCCGGCCCTGCAGGACCGCATGGAGGTCATTGAAATCCCCGGCTATACAGAGGAGGAAAAAAGCGAGATCGCCCGCCGCTTCCTAGTGCCCAAACAATTGGATCAAAATGGCCTGCAGCCCGGACAACTGCGCTTTAGCGATGAGGCCCTCCTGCAGATCATCCGCCTCTACACTTACGAAGCGGGCGTGCGCAACCTGGAACGGAACATTGGCGCCATCTGCCGCAAAGTGGCCCGCATCGTCGCCGAAGGACGCAAACCACCCCGCCACATCCGTGCCACGTCCCTGCACCGTTTTCTCGGCCCGCCGCGCTTTTTCTACGGCGAAATGGAGCAGGAGGACCAGGTCGGGGTGTCCACCGGCGTCGCGGTGACCCAGAATGGGGGGGACACCATGGCCATCGAAGTCAACATTATGGAGGACGGCAAGGCCAACCTGCTGCTGACTGGCCAACTGGGCGAGGTCATGCAGGAATCCGCCCAGGCCGCCCTGAGCTATACCCGCTCCAATGCCCGCCACCTGGGCATCGACACCAACCTATTCGAGCAGATCGACATCCACATCCACATTCCGGAGGGAGGCGTGCCCAAGGACGGCCCTTCCGCCGGCCTGGCTATCGCCATCGCCCTGATCTCGGCGCTGACCAAGCAACCCATCCGCCGGGACGTCGTCATGACCGGCGAGATCACGCTGCGGGGGCGCATCCTGCCCATCGGCGGGGTCAAGGAAAAGGCCCTGGCCACCCGGCGGGCCGGCATGCGCACCTTTATCCTGCCCAAAAAGAACGAGCCCGACCTGGAGGACGTGCCGAAAAGCATTCTGCGCGACCTGGAAATCGTGCTCGTCGAACACGTGGACGAGGTGCTGCCCCTGGCCTTCCCGACGGATTCATTCCAGGACGAAAAGCAGGACGATTGAGGAGCGGAATATGAGCGGGCTGGAAAACCTCCTGGAGCAGGCCTGGCAGGTACGCCAGGAGCGCTTTCCACCCGTACTGGGCCTGGACAGCCCCCAAGGGACCCGTTCCATCAGCCTGACCGGGGATCGCTGCGCCCTGCACTGCGCCCACTGCAACGGCCACTACCTGCAGCCCATGCTCAACATCGCCGAACTGGGCCCCGAGGAGCCCCGGCTGCGGGGTGCCCACAGCCTGCTCATCTCTGGCGGCTGCGATGCACAGGGCCGCGTACCGCTGCGGCCCCACCTGGAACGTGTCCGCGCCCTGCGGCCAGGCCGGCGGCTCAACTGGCACGTCGGCTTGATCGACGAGCAGGACCTGCCGGCCATCGTCGATCTGGCGGACGTGGTCTCTTTCGACCTGGTCGGCGACGACGACACTATCCGGGAGGTCTATGGGCTGGGTCACACCGTCGAGGACTATCGCGCGACCTACCGCCGGCTGCGGGCCCACGTCCCGGTGATCCCCCACATCACTATCGGCTTACGCGGAGGACAGCTCTCGGGCGAGACGACCGCCCTGCGCATCCTGCAGGAGGAGGGGGCCGAGGCCATCGTCTTTTTGGTCCTGATCCCCACCCCCAACACGCGTTATGCCAACTGCCAGCCCCCGCTCGTCGAAGAGGTCGCCCGCCTGCTGGCCCAGGCCCGCCTGGATTTCCCGGACACACCGCTGCTGCTGGGCTGCATGCGGCCGGCCGGCCGCTTTCGCCGCCGCCTCGACCCCTTGGCCGTGCGGGCCGGCATCAACCGCATCGTCAAGCCCGACCCGGCGGCCATCGAACTGGCCCAATCGCTGGGCCTGCGCCTGGAACACACCAGCGAATGCTGCGCCCTGGCCCGGCCCTACACCTACCCCCGGCGCCTGCGCCTCTCCGCCGGCACCGAGACCGTCCTGGGCCTGCGCCAGCGGCCCATGGACGCCGCCCCCACCACCGCCTACCTGATGCTGGAGGGCGATGGCTGCGCCATGGACTGCGCCTTCTGTGCGCAGGCCCGCCACAGCCATTCCCGCAGCGACGCCCTGTCCCGAATCATCTGGCCGGAATACGACAGCACCGAGGTGCTGGACCGCCTCGCCCAGGCCGATTCCCTGCAGCGCATCTGCTTCCAGGTCACCGTGCACGAAAAGGCCCTGGAAGAGGTCATGGGCCTGGCCCGCGCCCTGCGCCAACGCAGCGACCTGCCCATATCCGTCGCCATCCGGCCCGCCCATATCGAGGACTTGGCCCAACTCCTGGGCGCCGGCGTCGACCAGGTCGGTCTGGGGCTGGATGCCGCCTGTGAGCGGGTGTATCGCCAGATCAAGGGGCCACAGTGGTCCCGCATAATGGCCCTGATCGAAGGGGCCTGCCGGCGCTTTCCCGGCCACATCCGCGTCCACCTGATCGTCGGCCTGGACGAAACTGAGCGGGAACTGTGCGAGACGATGCAAAAGATCTATGACTGGGGCGGGGCGGTGGGGCTCTTTGCCTTTACCCCGGTGCGGGGAACCCGCCTGCAGGACCGGCCCCAACCCCCTCTGGACGTTTATCGCCGCATGCAGACAGCGCGTTACCTAATGCAGCACAAGCTGGCCCGATCAGAAGGCTTCCGCTACGACCGGCAGGGCCGACTGCTGGACCTGGGCCGGCCGGATTGGGCTACCCTGCTGGCGGATGGGGAGGCCTTTCGCACCTCCGGCTGTCCCGGCTGCAACCGGCCCTTTTACAACGAACGTCCCGGAGGCACCATGTACAACTATCCCCGCCCGCTCCGCGGCCAAGAAGCAGCGCAGGCCCTGCAGGACATGTGGGCCGGCCTGAAAGAGGAGTGCTGATGTCACAACAAGTACTGCACGCCCTACTAGACTCCTTACGACAGGGAAAGGCGGTCGCCCTGGCTACCATCATCCGCTCCCAGGGATCCGTCCCCAGCGATCCCGGCGCCAAAATCCTGGTACGGGCCGACGGCAGCACCGAGGGCAGCATCGGAGGGGGAGGCCTGGAACAACATGTCGTACAGGACGCCCAGGCCGCACTAGGCGAGGGAGGACATTCCCAAATCCGCCACTACAGCCTGCAACCGGACGGCCCGGATGCCCTGGGCATGCTCTGCGGCGGCGAGGTCGACGTCTTTATCGAGGTCCACCGTCCGCAGCCCACCCTGCTGCTGATCGGCGGCGGCAACGTCGGCCAGCACCTGGCCGACATGGCCGCGCGCGTGGGCTTTCAGGTTCGGATCGTGGACGTGGATCCGCAGCGCCGCTCGGTGCAATCACTGGGAGACGTACCCATCGGCGGGGACACCTACGTGGTTATCATGACCGCCGAGGCCGGGGCCGACGAGCAAGTACTGGCCCAGATCGTGGAAAAGCCGGCCGCCTACATCGGTATGATCGGCAGCCGAAACAAGGTGAAAATCATTTTTCAGCACCTGCAGGAGGCCGGGGTCCCGCCGCAGGCCCTGGAGCGGGTCCACGCACCCATCGGGCTGGACCTGGGCGGGCGCGAGCCGGCCCAGGTCGCCCTGGCCGTGTTGGCGGAAATGGTCATGGTGCGCTATGGCGGCAGCGGGCGGCCCCTCTGTCGACAACGGCCGGAGGTCGGCTAGGCCTGGAACACAACATCCCGGAAAAAGGGCGAGGCGCGCCTCGCCCCTAGCGGAGGATTGACGTTATTGGGGGCGGCTACCCGCTACAACCGCAGGCAGTACGCCCGCTCAGGCCCGCCGGGCAGGATCTCGTCCACCTCTTCCAGCTCTCCCCAGGGACAGCGGGCCGGGTGAATATCCTCCAGCACCCGCGACGACAACAGGATCTCCCCCGTTCCAGCCTGCTCGACAAGACGATGGGCGCGATTCACCACATTACCCACCAGCGTGAAACTGAGTCGTTCCGCCGTACCCACATTGCCCATCACGGCCTGGCCACGGTCCAGGCCGACGCCCAGACCCAGATCGACACCCCAGAGATCCTGCCAGCGGCCGTGCAAGCGGTTGAATTCCATCAACAGAGATACGGCGGTCTCGACCGCGCGCTCGGAGGCACTGGCGCAGGGAAGCGGTGCCCCAAAGGAAGCCATCAACTCATCCCCGATTAGGTCAATCACCGCACCGCCACTTTTGTAGACAATCCGGGTCATGGCCGTAAAGAACTCGTTGAGCATCTCTACGGCCGTCTCGGGAAGGAGATTGGCCACAGCCGCGGTAAAACCGCGGATGTCGGCAAAAGTAATCACCACATCGACCCGCTCGCGCCGATCCAACAGATTATGCCGCTCCAGCAGCACCTGATCGACAATATCTGGCCCCAGATAACGCGACAAGGTCTGGCGTAGACGGTCCCGCTCGGCCCGTTCAGCCTGGAGGCGCATTTTCTCCAACTCTTTCAGCGGGGTGATATCCTGCATAATCACGACCTGGCCCACACCGGCGATGGGCGAGACGCTGGCATAAAGACGTTTGCCGTCCAAGCCGGCCACTTCAGCGGTTACGCCCAAACCCTGGCCGGCCTGGTTCAACAACGCCTGAAGTGATTCATGCTGCAGTACCTGGTCCAACGACAGGCCCTGCAGCGGGCCGGCCGGCAAGCCCAAAAAGCGCTGCACCGACGGATTGGCTAACAAGATCTGCTGCTCGTCGTCCACCGCCAGAACGGCGTCGGTGGTCTGCTCCAGGATCGCCTCCAACTTGCGCCGCTCCTCCTGTACCTGCTGAAAAAGCCGGGCGTTCTCCACGGCCAGGGCCGCCTGACGGGCAAAAAGCAGGACAATGTCGGCGATCTCACGATCGTAGGTGCCCTCGTGCGCGCTAGAGATGGTCAACAAACCGATCGCCTTCCCCCGCACCACCAGCGGGACACTCATCCAGGAAGCGGGTGGGGCCTCCCCAGGCAGAGCACGGACATGCTTGTCCACCCTGGCTCGTGAGACAACAATGGACTCTCCTGTCACCAAGACTTCCTGCAGAAGCGAATAGTCCGCCAACGAGATTTGCCGCCCCCCCACGGCCCCGGACTCAAACTCGCCCTCGCAGGCCGCTACGAGCAGTTCCTGGCCCTGCCGCAACAGGACGTAGGCATTGCGATACGAGACGACCGCCGCCAACTGGCGCAGAATCAACTCCAGGACTTCCCCGGGATCCAGGGTGGCGTTGATGATCTGGGCCACCCGGCGCAGCGACTCGGCCACCTGACGGCGACGCTGTTCCAGGGCAAAGCGATGCAGTCGTTCGATCACCAGGGCCACCTGACCGGCCAGGGTGACCAAAATGTCCACCTCGCCTTCCCCAAAAGCACGGGCCTGCTCGTAATAAAGGGCCAACAGACCCCAAACGCGCTCGCCCCCCCGCAGGGGCACTTCTAGCAAGGCCTGAAAACCCTCCCGATCGGCCCACTCCTGGTACAAGGCATCCCCAGAGGCCGCCTGCATATCGCCAATCATACGGGTGCCCTCCAAAATAGCCGCTGTGCGGGAATCCTGGCCGACTGGCAATTGTTGAAAGGAACGCTGATAGGCCTCACTCAATCCATGGGTCTCGAGCAGGCTCAGAGAGTTGCCATTCTTGTCCAATTCGAAAAAGGCCACCTGCTGGCACTCGGCCACCGCCAAGGCAGCCGAAATCGTCAGTGCCGGCAGCTCCTGCAGGCTGTTCACCCCAATCAAGCGCGCCACCGCATAGTTCAAGACCCGCAGCCGGTTGTGATCCCGCTGCAGGTCCTCCCCGGCGGCCTTGATCCGCAATAACGAACGAATCCGGGCCTGCAGGATATCTCGCTGCACCGGCTTGAGCAAAAAATCGTCCGCCCCGACGTCCAGGCCGCGAATGCGGTCCTCCAACTCGGAGCGCACGGCCGTGACTAAAATGACCGGCAGCCAGGAGGTATGCTCACGAGAACGCAATTGCTGGCAGAACTCAAAGCCATCCAGATCGGGCATCACCACGTCCACAATGGCCAGGTCGACCCGCTCTCGCCGCAGCAGCGCCAGCGCCTCACTGCCGTCCCGGGCCGGCAACACCCGATAGCCCTGCGTGCGCAAAAGGGCTGACAACATGATCAAGTCGTCGACCGAGTCATCGACTACCAGGATCGTCAAGGATGATTGTACACGTTCAGTCCTGCTGGCCATACTCAAATCCCTCGGCCTCAGAGCGCCGCCGGCGGCGCACCACCAGAACGACTACGGCCACAATCACCAAAACGCCCATAAAAAAGGTGCAGGCCAACGCCGAGGCGACCAGCCGCAAAATGCGGCCCAGATCCTGCTCTTGGCCTGAATCGGCCGGCGCGGAAAAGGGGGTCGATCCCGGAACGGGCGTGCGCTCGGCCGCCGGCAACGTGGCCCGCCAGCCCGCCTCGAGTGCGTCCAGCGAGATACCCAGGGCCTGGGGTACAGCGGCCTCGGCCGTCTCCCCCTCGGCAAAGACGTCGACCAGCGCCGCCAGCCCCTCCGGACCGTATTCGGCCAGGATGAACTCGACCACGCTCAGGCTCTCGGCGTAGGACAACAGGGCCAGGTCGGGATCCGAGGGAAAACTCGCCGACAGAGCCCGCAGTGGGATCAGCGTACCGTTGCGGGCAGCCTCTGCCACCAGGTCGGGGTATTCCTCGTCGGCCACCTCCTGGTTGTGCACGGCGATGCCCTCCTCCAGCCAATTGGGATTGCTGGTATAGGGATTGTGGGTCTCTTGGTAGAGGACCACGTGACTCAACTCGTGCGGGATCATGCGCTGGATCTCCCAAGAGCTATAGCTGCTCTCGGGCCGGATGTAGGCGATAATCAGCGAGAGCGCCGGCAGGGCCTGCCCCCCGATCCACTCGGGCGAATTGGGGCCGAGCGCTCCCCGAAAATCCCGCTCGCTGCCATAGACGTAAATCTTGATCTGGCGCTCGGCCTCGACGCCGACGTCCCGTTCCAGCCGATCCAGCGCCCGCTGTGAGACCTCGAGCAGTTCCTGGCCAAAGTCCTCGCCGCCTTCGTACCAATGTACGGCCACCCGCTCGGTGCTCAGGGCATCCCACTCAAAGCGATTGTCCGTATAGGAAAAGACGAGTTCCTCGCTTTCGACGACGTTGCCGACCGCGTCCTCGGCCGTCCAATAGTAATGGAAGGTCGTCCCCGGCGCATAATGCTCAACCTGCGTATCCAGACGATAGCTCGCCTCCACCTGAAGGGCCGGGCTGAAATCCGGCCAGCGCGAACGGGTGTAGGGACTGCCGACGACGCGGTAGGACAACTCCAGGGAGACGATATCCGCCGCGCTGCTGGCGGCCATCACGGGGAAAACGATCTCTTCCGGATACTCCCCCACGGCCGGCTGTGCCTCTACCTGCAGGGTCGACTGGGCCTGGCCCAGCGGGGCCGGCCAAAACACGACCAGCAGCAGCAGCACCCAGAGCCATCGAGCAACTCGGCCAGGCCTTGTTTTCAACATGACACACTCCTCTCTAAAGCATCCAACCCACTTGAAAACCCAGAATTTGCACGTCCTCACTGCATTGTATCACGTTGCTCTGTTCCGCGCAACAAAAAGGCTCACGATCGCGTCGTATCAGCGAGATGGGAACGGCCCATCCAAAAGCATTGGGAGGTCAACATGGAAAAACGCATTTTGCGCAGCCGGCAGGAGCGCATGTTGTGTGGAGTCTGCGGCGGCCTGGCCGAGTATTTTGAGATCGACCCCACCTTGGTCCGCCTGATCTTTGTCCTGGCGACCTTTTTCAACGGCGTCGGGCTGATCGTCTACTTGGTACTCTGCCTGATCGTACCCGAAAAGGGCGCCCAAGCCCCGATCGCCGCTTTCGCCCCCGAGGAGACCGTACAAAAAGTGGTCGAGGAAGAGCAAGAGGCCTAGGCCGCCCAACGGCCCGACAAGACACTTGGCCAACGGCTTGGGGCAATGCCCCAGAGCCCGGCCCAGGAGCGAAGCTATGGAAAAACGTTTACGAAAAAGCCAAGATCGTCTATTCGCCGGCGTCTGCGCGGGATTGGCCGAATACTTGGGACTGGATGCCCTCCTCGTGCGCCTCCTGTTCGTCGTGCTGACCCTGGCCAGCGGCGGCCTATTCGCCTTGGCCTACCTGGTACTGGTTTTGATCATGCCCGATTCCAACGCGCCCAGGCCGGCCGACAGGGCCCTCCCCAGCGCCGATCCGACGGAGGAATCGCCCCCTCCGACCAGGGGAAAAGGCCAACCGCGCGAAGGCGGGGACACCAAACTGCTGGGCTGGATCCTGTTAGGCGTGGGGGCCTACTTTTTGCTCCAGGCCCTGGGCTGGGGCCGCAGCATTGGCAAACTCTGGCCCCTGCTGCTCATCGTCGTCGGCATTGCCCTGCTCTGGCCGCATTTCCGCTCCGGCCGGGGCCATTAAGGAGAAACGCTCGTGAATGAACAAATCCCACCTTCCGACCAAAATACGGCCTCCGCTTCGCCCCAGCGCCGGGGCAGTTCGCTCTTTTGGCCGCTCCTGCTGATCATCGTCGGCGTCATCCTGCTGCTGAACAGCACCAACCTGCTGTCCTGGACGGTCTGGCGGCAACTGCACCTTCTATGGCCCTTTGTGCTCATCCTGCTGGGCGTCAACCTCCTGCTCAGCCGGGAGGCCGGCGGCCTGCGTCGGCTGATCAACGTGGCCGCCATCCTGGCGCTCGTCGGGGCCGGCATTTTCCTGGCCCTCACGGCCCAACCGGAAGAGAGCACGCGCGGCACCCTGGACGAAAGCTGGCCCCTCAGCGGTGTCGAACAGGGCCGGGTGGACCTGCAACTGGGCATCGGAGAACTGGAGCTGGGCAGCCTCTCCGAAAGCAGCGATTTTGCCCGGCTCAACACAGAGGGCTCCTCGGACGTCTCGTTTGAGCGCAATTTCGAGATCCGGGGCGGCACCGCCTACCTGGAACTCTCCGGCCCGCACAAAGAGACCTTTTTTCCCCTGAACCTGTTCCCGGGAAAAGGGGGCCGCAATATCCGCTGGCAGCTTGACTTGAGCCCGCGGGTCGCCCTAGAGATCGATGTAGAGACCGGCGTGGGAGAAAGCCGGCTCGATCTGAGCGAGCTGCAGGTGGAGGACCTGGTCCTCAACAGCGGCATCGGCGAGGTCGAGGTCGTCCTGCCGGCCCGGGTGCAGGAGGGAAACATGGAAATCCACGCCGGTATCGGCCAGGTGACCGTGATCGTGCCGGAGGGCGTCGCGATCGAACTGAGCGCCCAGGCCGGCCTGGGCGACGTGTCCGTCGACACGGAGCGCTTCCCACGCACGAACGGGCTGTACCGCTCCCCGGACTATGACGACGCCCGCTACTCCCTGCAGATCGAGATCTATGGCGGGGTGGGCGAGATCGAGGTGCGCTAGGGTAATAAAAACGTTCGAACGTTGACACGTTGGAACGTTGGGGATGGCGGATGACAAGCGGATAGAACGGATAAGGAAAAGAACGTGTACTGCCCAAAGTGTCAAAAAGAGGTCGTCGTCATCGGGATGGGGCCCGCCGTCGCCTCGCTGGAGCAAGTAGAGAGCATCCGCCGCTCGATCGAGGAGGAGGGCAAGCTGGTCCTCTTTAACCCGCCGCCCTTTGGCCCCTACCACTGCCCGGACTGCCAGGCACAGTTGGAGAATTGAACGATCCAGGAGGATCTCTATGGGAACAACGCGCTGTTACGGAGAGACCGCGGACCGCCAATGCCCGATCCGGGAGGACTGCTACCGCTACACCTACCCGCACGCCGGCCGCGACTATTTCGGGGGCCTGCCCTACGATTGGGGGACAAAGAGCTGCGAGATGTTTATCAGCAATCTCCCCACGGAAGAGGAAATCCGCACGGCCGCCTACCACATCTGGCAGCGCGAGGGCCAAACCGAGGGCCGGGAGGAGGAACACTGGGAACAGGCCCGCCGCGCGTGCTATCGCTCCCGTGGGAGGAAAGAGTTGAGCCCCTCCAGCGCCCACTCCACCGCCTGCTCCGGCGAGTCGGCGTAGAGGATGCCATCCTCCGTCTGGCCGTCGCCCCGGACCATGCGCCAGGTCCCCAGCCCGACCACCGGCCGGCCCAGCTTGAGGGCAAAGGCGATCTCGGACAGGGTGCCGGCCCCACCCGAAATGGCGATCACGGCCTGGGCCGAGAGCACCAGGACGGCGTTGCGAGCCTGGCCAAGATTGGTCACAATGGGTAGGTCGACGTAGGGATTGGCCTCGTCCGGGCGAGCGCCGGGCAGAAGGCCCACCGTCAGACCGCCGCCCTCGCGAGCGCCCCGGCAGGCCCCCTCCATGACGCCCCCGCGGCCGCCGCAGAGCAGCACCGCGCCGGCCTCGGCCAGCAGGCAGCCCACCCGGCGCGCCCGCTCGTAGGTGGCCCGGTCACAGACGGCCGCGCCACAGACGGCAATCCGCTGTTGTGTCGCTCTCATACCTGCACCTCCTTCCTACTGACCTGTAAAAGGATAACTTGCCGGTTTTGCTGTCTCTCCTACGTCACCGGCGAAAGCATCGAGTCCGAAAGCATCCGTAAAGGTCCCAAATCCCTGAACCGGAGTGGAGGCTTTAGCCGGTCAAACCCGGCAAGTTAGCCGCCTCCTACGGCAGGGCCAGGACAAGCATCCCTTCTCTCCCCTAGCATATCACAGCAAGGCCCAAACCGTCAACCGCCGGCAGTTGACAAGCGTTCGCTATGCGGTTATGATGGGGAGCAGACCATTCGAGAGGAGGATTTCGTGTCCAAAAATCGCAATCGCTGGATGGGCTGGGGTCTGGTCCTGGGGGCCGCCGCCGGCCTGGTCTATACCTATCGCCGCCTCCAGGAAAACACCGAACGCGGGCCCAGCCACATGCTCGACTGGCAGCGCGTGCAGGAGGTGGCCCAACGGATGGCCCGGGACAGCGTCATCCCCAGCGGCCAACAGAGCTACTACGCCGATCTGGTCTCCCGCAGCGTCCACATGATCAGCAACTATACCCGGCTGCAGCTGCCCAGCGACGCCCTGAACATCCGGGTCATGAGCCAACGACATTGGCTGGATACCAACCTGCAGTCCTTCCAATCCGTCCTGGAACCCCTGGAGGAACTGTACCAGCGGGCGGCCTCCGGCGGCGGCGTCCTGACCACCCTGGTCGGCAGCCCGGTGCGCAACCTGCTCAGCCGCCAGGTGGGACTGCTGCTCGGCTACCTGTCCCAACGCGTCCTGGGCCAGTACGACGTGGCCCTGTTGGGGCGGGAACCCCTGCACGACGGGCAGCTCTATTTCGTCGAACCCAATATTCGCGGCGTCCAGGCCCAGCTCGGGCTCAACGGGAGCGATTTCCCCATGTGGGTCGCCCTGCACGAAAGCACGCACGCCTTCGAGTTCGAGGTGCACCCCTGGCTGCGCGAGCACTTTAACCACCTGCTGCGGGAATACCTCTCGGAACTGGAACCCGAAATAGAGCATCTCAGCCAACACCTCTCGCCGGCCGGGTTGAGCAATCTGTTGGAGCGCATCCGCGCCGGGGATTCCTGGCTGCTCTGGGCACTCACCCCCCGGCAGCGGGAACTCTTTGAGCACATGCAGGCCCTGATGTGCATCGTCGAGGGCTATAGCAACCACATCATGACCCAGATCGGCCGGCAGATCCTGCCCAGCTTTGACCTGATCGAAAGCCGCGTCGCCGCCCGCCAGGCCGAGCGCAGCCCGGCCGAGCGACTCCTGGCCAGGCTGATCGGCCTGGACCTGAAAATGGAGCAGTACAAGCTCGGGGAGCGCTTTGCCGACGTCGTCGCCGAACAACGCGGCCTCGCGTTCCTGCAGCAGGTCTGGCAGCGAGCGGAGCACCTGCCCAGCATGGACGAGATCCACCACCCCGAACGCTGGATCGCCCGCCTGGAGGAGGAAAGCGCATGAGCACGCGCGTCGGCGAAACCATCGCCGTCAGTATCCGCGAGTTCCAGGCCCAGAGCTACGACCTCTACGAGGCCCCGGCCTTTGGCTCCTTTATCCACGTCGCCAGCACCGCCCCCGGCGTCCGGATTTACGCTGTCGTCCAGGACATCCGCACCGAACCTATCGACCCCTCCCGCCCCGTCATCGCCCGGGGGGCCGAACTGGACAACGAACAGGCCATCTACCAGGAAAACCCCCATTTCCGGCACGTCATGCGCACGCGCTTTTCCGCCGTCGTCGTGGGATACCTGCAGCAGGAGACGGCCCGGCACATGCTGCCCCCACAGCCCCCGCGCATCCACGGTTTCGTCCACGCCTGCACACAAGCCGAGATCGCCGCCTTTACCCAGGACCTGGGCTTTTTGCGGCTGCTGCTGGCCGCCCAGGCCTCCAACGACCTGCTCTCGGCCTGCGTGCGCTGTGCGGCCGCCGCCCGGTCTGGCGAAAGCGGCTACCTCCTGGGCCTGGGCAAGGAATTGATGACCCTGTTGGCAGAGGATCCCGAGCGGCTGAACAGCCTCCTGCCCCTGCTGCGGGGGTGAGCCAGCACCATTGCCTGGAGGGAAACCATGAACCGAGCAAGGGCAAAAAGCCTGGCCGCCATTGTGCTGCTGGCCGTGTTCGTCGTGACGAGCTGTGCACACACGACAAGCCCGGCGCCGACGAACCCGCCCCCGACCGGCACGCCCACGACGGTCCCGTCCACCGCCCCGCCCCCGGCCACCCCCGAACCCAGCAACACCCCCCTGCCGGCCCGCCCGCTGGGCCTGAGCCGCATCTGGCGCATGGGGGCACAGGACATCATCTGGGAGATGGGCTGCACCGACCTGGAGGCGGACGGCCGCCGAGAGGTCTGGGCCATCTCGTACGACCAGCATTTCTACGTTTTGGACCAGGCCGGCCAAATCCGTTGGACCTTTGCGGCCGGCGCGCCCATCTTTGCCGGCCTCGCCCAGGATCTGGACGGCGATCGACAACCCGAGTTCCTCCTCGGCGGGGACGCCAACAGCATGTATGCCCTGGATGCCGCCGGAAACCCGCTCTGGTCCACCTCCACCACGGGGCGAGTCACCCACCTGGCCTATGGGGACATTGACGGCGGCGGGGAGAGCGAGATCATCGCCGCCACCTGGGACGACAAGCTGTACGTCCTGGACGCCGCGGGCCAGGAGAAACGGACCCTGCCCCTGCCCGGCCGCCCCAACGTCCTGCGCCTGGCCGACCTGGACGGCGATGGCCAGGACGAACTGCTGCTGGGCCTGGAGAGCAACTCGCTGCTGGCCCTGGACGGCACCGGCGAGGTGCTCTGGCAGCACGGCCTGGACGCCCCGCTGCGCGATCTGCTGCTCCTGGACCTGCCGCAGGAGGGTTCGCCGCAGATCCTGGCCGCCAGCCAGAACGGCCAACTGGCCCTCATCGAGGCCGACGGCCGACCGCGCTGGGCCCAGCGCATCGAGGGCATCACCCTGCTCACGCTCCAGTTCCTGCCCCAGGCCAACCAGGTCCTATTAGGGCACCGCGGCGGCCTCATGGCCCTGAATCCCCTGGACGGCAACATCGTCTGGGAACAACCCCACAGCAGCGGCATCTGGAGCCTGGCCATCGTGGGCAGCGGGCCGGAGCCGGTGCTGGCCGCGGGCAGCCACAGCGGTGAAATCCTGCTCTACGACCGCTGGGGACAATCCCGGGGCAGACTGCAACTGCCCTCGCGGGTGTTGGGCCTGCGGGTCGACGATCTGGACGCCGACGGCCGACCCGAACTGCTGGCCCGCTCCGGCGACTATGTCTATGCCTTCCACACCGCCGTGCAGGCGGATGCCGACGAGCCGCCGCCCTACGTGGCGACCATGCCCCGCTGGCCGGAACCCTCACCCCTGCCCCCGGTGCCGGAGGGGCACATCGAGCTGCTGTTCGTGGGCGACCTGATGCTGGGCCGCAGCATCGAGGCCCGCCTGCAGGGCTACGGGCCAAACTATCCCTTCGAACGTCTGGCCAGCCTGCTGCAGCAGGCCGACCTCACCGTGGGCAACCTGGAGTGCGTCCTGGCCGAGACCGCCGAGCCGGGCGACAAGGCCTATTTCGTGCGCGCCCACCCCGACATGGCCGCCGGCCTGGACTGGGCCGGCTTTGACCTGATCAACCTGGCCAACGACCACAGCCTGGACTATGGCCAGGCCGGCCTGGAAGAGACCCTCGCCACCCTCGATCAATTGGGCATCGAGAGCGTCGGGGCCGGCGAGCAGGCCCGCGAGCCCGTCATCATGGAGGCCGAGGGCATCCGCGTGGCCTTTCTGGCCCGCAACGCCGTCGGCCAGGCCCAGGATAACCTGGCCTGGTTCGAGGACGAGGACACCCTGCGCCAGGAGGTCCAGCAGGCCCACCGGCAGGCCGACGTCGTGGTCCTGCTGTTGCACGCCGGCCAGGATTTCTCGGCCGAAATCACCTGGGAACAACGCTGGCTGGCCGAGGCCGCCGCCGAAGCGGGCGCCGACCTGGTCATCGGCTACCAGAGCCACTTTCCCCAGGACCCCGAACGCTACGGCGACAGCCTGATCGCCTACGGCCTGGGCGATTTCGTCTTTGACATCGATATCGTGGACGCCGCCCGCGACGGCGCCATCCTCCGCGTCGTCCTGACCAAGGATGGACCCAGCCGGGCCGACTGGATCGCCACCCGCATCGTGGACGACGCCCAACCCCAACCGGTGGCCGCACCCGGAGGGCGCATCGAGACCTACCCCCTCTTTGTCAACGTCAGTGAACCCCTGCCCTCACCGCCGGCCAATCTGCCCCTCTACGTACTGGATGTAGACATCGACCCCGAGAGCGGCCAGGTCCAGGTCCAGCAGGAAATCGGCTTTCCCAATACCAGCGGCGACGAACTGGCCGAAATCGCCCTCTTTGTCTACCCCAACGCCACCAGCGACACCTTTTTCCTGCGCAACGCCGCCGTCACCCAGAGGGCCCAAACGACCGTCCCCTCCTACACCCTGAGCGAAACGACTCTCAAACTCTTTCTGACCGAGCCCCTGCCGCCCGGAGAGGTACTTTCCATCACCCTGGACTATGCCCTCTCGCTGCCGGCCCTGGGCCTGCTGGACTGGCCGCCCTATGGCAACCTCGGCTATGACCCGGATGGCCGCGCCGTACACCTGGGGCACTGGTACCCGCAGTTGGTCCCCTACCGGGCCGGCTACGGCTGGCAGACCTGGGATTACCACCCCGTAGGAGACCCCTTTTACATCGACCTGGCCGGCTATCGCGTCCGCGTCCAGGCCCCGGACGACTATGTCGTCGTCGGCAGCGGGGAACGGCAAGCCCTCGCCGAGGGTTGGGCGTTCCGCATCGACGCCGCCCGCGATTTCGCCCTGTTCCTGGGGCGCGACTATGTCGAGAGCAGCAAGGAAAAGGACGGCATCCAGATTCACTCGGTCTATCGCCAGGAACACGCCCAGTCCGGGCAGGCCGTTCTGGACATGGCCCAGCAGGCCCTCTCGCTCTACCAGGAAATCTATGGCCCCTATCCCTACGACGTCCTGACCATGTTTGAGGGCGACATGAACGGGGGCATGGAATACAGCAGCCTGGTCCTGATCGGCACGGCCTTTTATGCGGACTATCAGGGGCACCCGCAGAGCATCCTGCCCGGCCTGACCGTGCACGAACTGGCCCACCAATGGTGGTACGGCGTCGTGGGCAACGACCAGGTGCACGAACCCTGGCTGGACGAGGCCATGGCCCGCTACAGCGAGCTCCTCTTTTACGAGCGCTACTATCCGGACAGCGTCGATTGGTGGTGGGAAACCCGCATCGACCGCTGGAATCCCAGCGGGCCCGTGGACGTAAGCATCTATGACTATGACGATTCGGCCACCTACGTGCACAACCTCTATGGCCGAGCGGCCCACTTTATGCAGGACCTGCGCCAACGGCTGGGCTCGGAGGCCTACTTTGACTTCCTGCAGCGCTACTATCGGGAGAACGCCTGGCAGCGGGTCAGCCGGAATGACTTTTTCCGGGCGCTGGAACAGGAAACCGGGGTCAACGTGGATGACCTGGTCGAACTGTATTTTCGGGATTGAGCGGCCCTTGTGGCCGCCCGGTCCGATAGGGGCAGCCACACCCCCAACTTGTTGGGGCGGGCTGCCCCTACAAGAGGCGAGCCGCCCCCAATAACGTAAATGCCCCGATAGCGGCGAGGCACGCCTCGCCCCTGCAGAAAGGTCTATTTACGAAGCAGGAGGCCAGAGGCTTGCCCCTTGCCCTCTACCCGCCCTCAAACATGGGCAGCTCTTCCTCGTCGAAATACCATGACCCTTCCGTCTGGAGGTACTCTTGGGCCCGCTGGATAAACTCAAAGTGCTGTTGTTCCTGTTCGGCCAGGAATGCGTACATCTCTTGGCCCTTGGGGTCGTCGGTTTCCTCGGCCAACTTTTCGTACAATTGGTAGCCCGTGCGCTCGAACTGCATGGCCAACTCCAGTGCCCGGAGGTCGTTGGCGCCTTCCTCCGGCAGCAGATCCGCCAGCGCCGTGTCGTCCTGCGGAAAGACGGTCTCTACTTCCTGGCCCGGCTGCAGCTCCTGGGCCTGCTCCATCTCCAGCCAGCGGCCCTCGCTGACCAGAGCGCCGTACTGCACCTTGAGCAAATGCAGGTGCATCTCTTCTTCGTGCACCAGGCTGGCAAAGACCTGGCGCCCTTTGGGGTCCTGGACGACCTCTGCCGCCTTGCGGTACAGAGATCGTCCCTGGAGTTCGGTCTGAATGCCCTGATGTAGGGCCTGCAATACAGGGGAATGCTCGTCCATGGGGTTCCTCCTTGGCAAAATCCTGATAAAAGAGAGCGCCCGGCCTCCCCGGCCCTCTCCGACAACCGGGAAACATCCACGGACGGCAGTGGCCGGTCCGCGAACGTTTCGCACACGCAGAATCATTATAGCCCAAGCACCCGGCCGGGGCAAGTGCCCCAGCCACCTTTTGCCAAACAGCAGTGACACCGCGCGGCCCAATCCGACAACTCGGGCCGCTCCAGCGAGAGGAGCAACGGATATGCCCAAAGCATTTCAATCCCAGATCACCTTCTTTTACTACCACGATCTGCAGCCGGCCGTCGATTTTTACGAGCAGGTCATGGGTCTCGAGTGCGTCGAGGACCAGGGCTGGGCCAAGATCTACCGGACCGGCGGCAACGCCTTCCTGGGCCTGGTGGACGGGAGCAGGGGCTTTTTCCAGGCCCAGGAAAAGAACGCCGCCCTGCTGACCCTGGTCGTGGATGACGTGGAGGCTTGGTACAGCTATCTCCAGGCCCAGGGCGCGCACCTGCTGCGAGAGCTGAAATACCACGAGGACATCCAGGTGCAGGGCTTTTTCCTGCAGGACCCCGGCGGCTATGTCATCGAGATCCAGGCCTTTCTCAAACCCGAGCTGGCAGAGGTGTTTCACCCGCAATGACGTGATTTGGGCTGGGACAGCACCAATAACGTAAATGCCCCTGTAGAGCCTGCCCCCGCGAAAGCGGGGGGGGGGCAAGGCGCGCCTGGCTCCTTACGGAAGTCATCATGACCGCAGGGCCGCCACCGTGAAAAGGGCGTTCTGGGTAAATACCGCGGATCCCACTTGCACGGAAGGAACAACTCAAGTATACTAGGGCTGTCAAACAGGACTACAGCCCCCCAGCAGAGGACAGCGCATGCAGCCCGACATGGTCCGGCGGACAAGCATACAAAAGGCAGTGCTCTCCGGCAACGAGGCCATCGCCCGGGGCGCCTGGGAAGCCGGCGTCACCGTGGCCTCGGCCTATCCCGGCACGCCCAGTACCGAGATCGTGGCCGCCCTGGCCCAGTTCCCCGGCGTGTACGCCGAATGGGCGACCAACGAAAAGGTGGCCCTGGACGTGGCCATCGGCGCCGCCTACAGCGGCCGGCGCGCCCTCAGCGCGCTCAAGTGCGTCGGCCTGAACGTCGCCTCCGACGCGCTCTTTTATGCCTCCGTCACCGGGGTCGAGGGCGGACTGGTCATCGTCAGCGCCGACGACCCCGGCCTGCACAGCTCCCAGGACGAGCAGGACAACCGCCAGTACGCCCGCTTTGCCCGCATCCCCGTGCTCGAGCCCAGCGACAGCCAGGAGGCCAAAGAGATCGTCGGGGCGGCCCTGGATCTCGGCGAGCGTTTTGAGACGCCCACCTTGATCCGCCTGACCACGCGGCTGGCCCACGGCTACTCGGTGGTGCGGCTGGGACCGCGGCGAGAGCCCCAGCGGGTGCCACTCTTTCCCCGCGACCCGCAGCGCTACGTGGTCCTCTTTGATCGCGAGCAGCGCTACCCCCGCATGGCCGAGCGCCTGGCCCGCATCGCCGCCTGCCTGGAGGACAGCCCCTGGAACCGCCTGGAAGCAGGCGACTCCGCCCTGGGCATCATTACCTGCGGCGTGGCCTACCAATACGCCCGCGAGGTGTTTCCGGAGGCCTCCTTCCTCAAACTCGGCATCACCTACCCCCTGCCGGCCGGCCTGGTCGGACGTTTCGCCCACAGCGTAGAGCGGCTGCTGGTCCTGGAGGAACTGGACCCCTTTGTGGAGGAGCAGGTCCGCCTGCTGGGCATCCCAGTGGAGGGCAAGAGCCTATTCCCGAGCTGCGGCGAGCTGTCGCCGGAGCGGGTCCACGACTGCGCGGTGCGGGCCGGCCTGCGGCCAAGCAGGCAGCGCCCCCAACCCGTTCCCAACCTGCCCCCTCGCCCCCCCACCCTCTGCGCCGGCTGCCCCCACCGGGCCTTTTTCTACCTGGCCCGACGGCTCAATCTGCTCGTCCACGGCGACATCGGCTGCTATACCCTGGGGGCACTGCCGCCGCTGCAGGCCATGCATAGCTGCGGCTGCATGTCGGCCAGCATCGGCGTAGCCCACGGGGCTTGCAAAGCCGGCAGCCTGGAGAAACACGTCGCCGTGCTGGGGGATTCCACTTTTTTGCACTCGGGACTGCCCGCCCTGCTCAACCTGGTGCATAACCACAGCGACGTGGTCGTCGTCATCCTGGACAATGGGACGACGGCCATGACCGGGCAGCAGGACACCGTCGCCGGCGAGCGCACCCTGCAGGACCGGCCGGCCCCGGCCCTGGACCTGGCCGCCATCGCCCGAGCGCTGGGCGTCGAGCGAGCCACCACCGTCGACGCCTATGACCTCTGCGCCATCGAGACCGAGCTGAAACGCTGCCTGGACAGCCACGGGCCCACCGTGCTGGTAATCCGGGGCCCCTGCGTACAATGCCCCGACTGGGTAGCTACCCAAACCTGCTGGATCGACCCCGAACGCTGCGTCGGCTGTCACACCTGCCTGCGCCTGGGCTGCCCGGCCATGCTCCCCACAGGAGAGGTGGCGGAACGCACGGGACGCCGGCAGACCTGGATCGATCCCCTGGCCTGCACTGGCTGCACCCTCTGCGCCCAGATCTGCTCCCGAGAGTCGATTCGCATCCTTCCTTCGGAGACTCAGTAGATCGCAGATTCAGCGTCAGAGATCTTACCTGCCAGGCATAAACCTGCGATCTACTGAGCCTGTAAAAGAATAACTTTTGCTGCCTCTCCTCCGTCACCGGCTAAAGCCTCTACTCCTGTCGAGTTGATCGATTGGCATTCCTCAGCGCCGCCGCAGGCAGGCCCGCAGCAGGGCGATGGACCGGGGCGGCCCCGAGAGGATGGCGTCGCGGGATAGTTCGCCCCCCACCAGGCCGGCATAGTCGATCTCGCCCCCATCGAAAAAGCGCAGCTCGCAGCCAAGAGAACGGTTGATGGCATGGGCCCCGGCCATGTCCCAGATGTACACGGGGCTCGACAGCGCCCCGATCACTGCCTGGTAGAGCAGGGGGAAACAAAAGTGCAGCGCCGCGCTGCCCACGCCGCGCACCTTGCCGGGGTAGCCGCCCAGGTCAAAGCGCCGATGGGCGGACGAGTGCACAAAGAGATTGTCCTGAGGGGAAAGGGACTCGCCGACCACCGGCCGGGCCAGCGGCCGCCCGTTGTGGGTAACCGGCCGGCCCAGGTCTGCGAACAAGAGCGAGCCCCAGCGCGGGGCATAGACCACGCCGGCGACCGGCTCCAACTGCGGGTCCAGCAGGCCCACCGACACGCACCAACCGGGCATCCCCTGGCTAAAGGCGTCGGTGCCGTCGATGGGGTCAATGGCCAGCGTCCAGCGGCCCGGGCAAAAGTCGGCCTCGCTTTCCTCCCCCAGCAGGTTGGCCTGGGGATAGAGCCGCGAGAGCTGGTCCAGCAGATAGGACTCGACCTGGACGTCCGCCTCGGTCAGGATCGAGCCGTCGGGCTTTAATTCGCGGTCGGCGAAATCCAGGCGGGACTGGGCCTCCAGGGCCATGTGGCCGGCGGCGCGGACAGGCTCCAACAGGGCGGCAATCGAGTGGATGGACAAGGTTTCCTCCTGACAGGGGGATGGGCGCTGCTCAAGGACGGACTGTAGGCATTGTAGCGCAGCCACGGCCGGCTGTCAAAGTCATACCCACTGACCTTGCCATCCTTCCCCCGACCTGCTATAATGGATCGGGCTTACCCTCCAGGAGAAATCCCATGGGCACCTGGCAGAAAACCGAGCAGGCCGGATGGATTACACTCCTCGTCGTCGTGCCATCCGTCGTCGTCGGCGGCCTGCTCCTCTGGATGGGCCTCAACATGAGCGTCCAGGCGGCCGGCGACCTGGGCATCCCCCGCAAGTACGAGTTGATCTTGCTGGGCGCCTTTTTTATCCTCAGCCCCCTGCTCGGCCTGCTCCTTATTGAGATCTGGGTGCGCCGAGGACAACGGCGGGCGCGGCGGCTGCGCGAACGGGGCATCCCCGGCACGGCCACCCTGCTCAACTGCGAGGAGACCGGCGTCGTAACCAACAACGCCCCCCAAATCGCCCTGGAGCTCGAGATCGAGACCGCCCAACATCCTCCCTACCGCCTCGTGCACAAAGAGTGCGTGGGCCTGCTTTACCTGTCCCGCCTGGCGCCCGGGGCGCAATTCGAGGTCTGGGTCGACCCGGAGGACCCCGAGGAGATTCTGCTGGCCTGGAAATAGGCCCGCGCAGCGTACCCCCTGACAGTCGCAGCAAAAGGAGAAACCCCGATGAAACGAGCCCTCGGAAAAATCAGGCGGCCCCAGGCCCTCCCGTCCGCGCTGAGCGTCGCCTCCCTGCTGGCCCTGCTGGCCTCGCTGCTGCTGCCCATGGCGCCGGCCGTGGCCCGGGACATTCCCGTCACCGCCAAGCACGTCATCAGCGACGACTTTCAGTGCAATCACGTCACCAGCGCCGACCTGGACCGAGACGGCGATCTGGACATCTTGGCCTCGTCTTGGAACGAGGCAACGGTGGCCTGGTGGGAGAACGCCGGCGGCGGCACCTTTGCCACCATGCACGTCATTGACGACGCCTTTGGCAACGTGTCCTCGGCGCACGCCGCCGACATAGACGGGGACGGCGACCTGGACGTCCTGGCCTCGTCCAACTCTCTGGACACCATCGCCTGGTGGGAGAACGACGGCCAGGGCGCCTTTGCCACCAGCCACGTCATCACGGATACGTTCAACGCGGCCCAAAACACCCACATCGCCGACCTGGACGGCGACGGCGACCTGGACGTCATTGGCGTGACGTACTCGGGCTACACCTCCACCTGGTGGGAGAACGCCGGCGACGGCACATTTCCCACCGCCCACGACTTTGAGGACACCTACTGCAGTCCGCGATCCATCAGCAGCGCCGACCTGGACCGGGACGGCGATGTGGACATCCTGGGCACGGCCGGCGGCACCTACGTCCTCTGGTGGGAGAACGCCGGCGACGGCAGCATCCTCAATACGCATATTATCAGCGACAGCCTGCCCATGGCCGGTTCCGCCCACCCGGTCGACCTGGACCGGGATGGCGACCTCGACGTTATGGCCATATCGCACCAGTTCGATATCGTCGCCTGGTTCGAGAACACGGCCGGCGATGCCTCGGCCTGGACCCAGCACGTCCTCACCGACACCCTTGGCAGCCTCACCCGGGTAAACACCGCCGACGTGGACGCCGACGGCGATGCGGACGTCCTCGGCGTCTCCAAGCTGGACGACCAGATCGCCTGGGGGGAGAACGACGGCGATGGCTCTATCGTGGCCGTCCACCTCCTGCCCGACATCGCCGACGAGCCCACCTCGGTGCACTGCGCCGACATGGACGGCGACGGCGACCTGGACATCCTCGGCGCGGCCTACGGGGGCAACGGCGAGATCGCCTGGTGGGAGAACGACACCATCCACCGCAGCGCAACCTACCCGCTCGGCGTGCTGGTCAGCGACCCCTTTGAAAAAGCCTACGACGTCTATGCCGCCGACCTGGACGGCGACAGCGACCTGGACATCCTCGGCGCCGCCTACGAGGGAGACGACCTTTCCTGGTGGAACAACCTCAACGGGGATGGCTCCGCCTGGGCCGAGCACATCATCGTGGAGGACACACTGGACGGTCCATTCTCGATCCGCACCGCCGATTTTGACGGGGACGGCGACCTCGACGTCGTCGCCAATGGCCACTGGGGTGGACAACTCAGTTGGTGGGAGAACGACGGCGACGGCGGCGGTTGGATCGAGCACAAAGTGGACGATGATTTGCCCAGTGTTGGCAAGGTCCGCGTCGCCGACCTGGACGGCGACGCGGATGCGGATATTCTGACCGTGGCCGAACCCGAGTTCGTCTGGTACGAGAACGACTTTAGCAGCGGCACGTTTACGTTTACCAAGCATACCATCCAGTACGAGTGGGCCCAGTACGCCAACGCCATCGACGCCGCCGACGTGGACGGGGATGGCGACCTGGACGCCATCGGCGCGGCCTGGAACACGGGCAAGATCTATTACTGGGAAAACCAGGACGGCACCGGCACGCTCTGGGGCGAGACCGTCGTGCGCGACGGCTGGCAGCGGCCCAACTGGGTCACCTCGGTCGACCTGGACCGGGATGGCGACGTGGACATCCTGGGCAGCGCCGAATACGACGGCGACGTCCTCTGGTGGGAGAACGACGGCGGCGACGGCTCCTCCTGGATCGAGCACGCCATCGACACCGAACACGATGGGGCCATCTCACCCTACGCCGCCGACCTGGACCAGGACGGAGACCTGGACGTGGCCTGCGCCGCTATGGGGGGAGACGCCCCGGACCTGACCTGGTGGGAGAACGACGGCACCAACGATGGCTGGACCGAGCACGTCGTCGCCGAGGACATTGACGACACCAAGGCCGTTTACGCCGCCGATATGAACCGCGATGGCGACCTGGACCTGCTGGTCGCTTGCTGGGCCTATTACAGCGACGAGAACATCTATTATTGGGAGAACCGAGGCGGGCAGTTCGCCCTGCAGACCAGCGACACCGCCCCGGCGGCCCTGCTCTCCGGCGAGATGGACGACCTACTGCGCGTCTATATGCATCACCGCGGCCGGCCCGGCGACCGCGACGAGGAACTAGCCACCCTGGAACTGCTCTTTGAGCGAACCCCCGGCACGCCCCTCAGCAGCGAGCAGGCCAACGCCCTCATCGAGACCCTCTACGTCTACCTCGACGACGACGGTTCGGGCATTTTTGACCCCATCTATGACACACGCTTCCTGACGATGACTACCCTCACCCTGACCGACGGCCTGCAGACCATCGCCTTTGACGACAATAACGAAAATCTGCGCGTCGCCCACGGAACCTCCCGCGCCTATTTCGTCGTCGCCGCACTGGACCCGGCGGCCTATTACCAGACCCCCCACCAGTTCCGGGTCACCCACCTCACCGAGAACAGCAGCACGGCCGAGGATTGGGACTTTGACCTGCCCCTCCTGATCGAGTGGGCGGCGGACGTCGCCTCGACCGTCGTGGTGGCCGAGGCCGAGGCGGACCTGGGCGCCGCCAAGACCGGCGCCCCGGCCGAATTTGTGCCGGGAGAGGCCGTCACCTACACCCTGGTCATCAGCAACGGAGGCCCCAGCGACGCGCTCGGCGCCCAGGTGGTCGACGACGTCCCCTACCAGGTCAGCGACGTCACCTGGAGCTGCACGGCCACCGGCGGGGCCTCCTGCCCGCCCAGCGGCGCCGGCTCTATCGACGAGACGGTGGACGTCACGGTGGACGGCGCGATTACCTTCACGGTGGTGGGCACCCTGCAGCCCTGGGTCACCAACCCGGTCGTCAACGAGTTCAGCGTAAGCGCATCGCCGGACGTCACGGACCCCGTTTACGAGAACAATATCGCCGCGGTCACCCACACAGTGACGCCTCAGGCCGACCTGGACATCTCCAAGACGAGCCAGTTACAGGCCAGCGGGGCCATCACCTACACCATCGTCGCCATCAACGACGGCCCCAGCGACTGCCCTGCCGCCGTCGTGGTCGACGACCTGCCGGCCGAGATCGTCGACGTCACCTGGAGCTGCGCCGCCGGCGGCGGGGCGAGCTGCGACCCCAGCGGCGCGGGCGACATTGACGAAAGCGTCGACCTGCCGACCGGCGGTCAAGTCATTTACACCGTCTGGGGCACCGTGGACAGCCGGCAGACGATCACCAACACGGCCGGCGTGACCGTCCCCGCCGGCGTGCTGGACCCAGAGCCCGGCAACAACAGCGCCAGCCAGTCCGACCGCCTCGCGCTCTTTTATGCCTACCTGCCGCTGGTCTACAAGAACAACTAGTCCCGCCCCAGTTCCAGTGGCTGGCTGTAGAGTTCGGGATGCAGGTAGGTGCCCTTCTCCCCGGCCGGCTTGTCCACCTCCACGGGGGCGCCATAGTGCTGGATGTAGGCATCGCTGCGCAGGGCCGTCAGGGCCCAGGAAACTTCCAAGCCGGGGCTGTCCCCGGCGATCTGGAAGCGGTTGTCCCGGACCTTTTGCGCGACATAGACCGGGGCATAGCCGCCGACACAGGTCAGTTGGTAGCGCACGTCCGTGTTGATCGTCTCGAACCAATCCGGCAGTTCGACCCAGGCCTCGCCGTAGACGCCAACCGTGCTGCCGCTGGGGTTTCCGGCCACGCCGTGCACACCGTGGCCCTCGCTGCCCAGAGCGTAGCCGTTCACCCCCTGGGCTTGGCCATAGCCGCGCACGCCCCCGCCGGACGGCGAGTCGGAGCGGCCATACACCCCATAGGTCGAAACCATCATCTCATCGTTCGCTCATTTTGTTGGGCACTATGGCGGATTGGGCATCGCCAGAGCAGCCAGGTCTTCATAGATTGTTGTCGGCAGGTCAAGTAGTTCCAGTATCCGCCGTTGCAAGTCGGTCAGAGGCGTAATATGGCGAATCGTTTGATCCGGCAACCGAACCTCGGTCAACACGATCCCGCGAAAGGTCTTCAGCAGTCTTTCCGTCGTGGGTCGCGCTGTCTCGCGTTTGGGATTGCCGGCATACAATCCAGCCAAAGCACTCCGTTGCTTTTTCAGGTTCTCCCGCACCACGTGTTCTATCAGGGTCAAGATACGCAGGGTCAACGAGAGCAGCCGGGCCAGACCACGCGCGTGATCTTACCGCTGCACGTACAGAGGCCGTATCCCCAACGACCGCCCTTTCAGCCGACCAAAATTCCGATCCATCTGCGGTGTTCCACGATACGCCCGCACTCCCATCGCCAGAGACAGTCGCTCCTTGGGAGCATTGGTCACGTACAAGCGCCAGCCCATTTCTCGGCGGACCAAGTGGATCGCTTCTTGGTTACGCTGCACCTGGAGCACATAGCGCACCCGCTCTTCGACCCGCGCCGGGCGATCCCGGTACGAACGTACGGGGGTCTGTTCGACTTCCCGTTCGTAACGCACATCCAAGAGCCCCTCCACGCGCCTTTTGCGCAGAATGGCCTGGACGGCCTCTTGCAAGGGGGGCAGTTCTTCCCATTGTCGCCGACCTCGTTTGCGGGGCTGGGTCAGCTTCGCCAATTCGGCTTCGGCCCTTTGCAAGCGTCGTTCCAGTCCGCGTCGTCTACTGCGGGCCAGACTGGGCGAAAAGACCACCAAGACCCGCTCCAGCCAAGAGACCGGCAGTCCACCCACCCGCGCCTTTTGCGGGCGGCTCGTTTCATAGCCCAGGGCCAAGATTTTGGGCTTGGCTCCGCTGCTGGCGGTGGCTTCCACGGCGGTGCCCGTCTCGACCCTGATCACCTCCAAGGGCTGCGTTTTATCCCAAACCCCCCGCAGCAAGCGCTGCAGCAGGATGGGGACTTGACCGGTTTGCGGCAAGGGCGTCAAATAGAAATCCCCCTCGGCCTGCAACAAGGCCCGGAAACCCCCAGAGGCCATCTTGTTGTCGCCGATGTACAGCCGACCGCCCCGCCCCAGCACCTGCCGCGCTTGCAGAAAGGCGGGACGATACAAGGGATCATCGGCCCGCTCGCCCGAAACGACCAGGGTAGCCAATGGCATCCCCATGGGATCCAACGTCCCCAGCATCAGCTTGAACTGGGCCAGGTCGGGACGATGGTCCTTGCTCTTGCCGCGGCGAAACAATGTCCCTCGTTCTGGATCGTGATAGACCGCCACCGTGGTGCTGTCCAAACGAGCCTGGTCGCTGCGCAAGTCATAGACCCGGATCAAGCGTTGGCCCAAAGCCACCTCGATTTCCTCCCAAAGCACATCCTGGCTCAGGTAGCGCAAGATGTCGGCCAGACGGTCGTCGGTAAAATCCTGGGCCGTCACCGGCTGCGGGCTGAGCGCCGACAACAGGCCCAGTTGTTGCGACGCCCAGGGCTCGACTTCGCTCATCCGGTGGTCAGCTTCCGAAAGGAGGTACGTTTGCCACAAGGTGGTCAGCCACCCAATACTCAAGCCCTTACGGTTGCCATGAGGCCGAATGATCTCATCCAGAACTTTGGGAATACCCATCCGTTGTTGCTGGTGCACCAACAACGGTACGTCGTTGACTTGCTCGGTGTAAATCTCGATTTCTGCCATAGTGGCAGAAGTTTAGCCGAATTTCGCATTCTTGGCAACCAGCCCGCGGTGTAGTATAATGGAGATTAGTCTAACCGCGCTTCGGTAGATGACCTGTTTACCGCTCTGATCGGCGACCATAGCGAGAGTGAGTTGTTTGTCAGTTACCGCCATCCCAACGCCTGGCAATAGCCACGGCGACAGCCACGAAGAGGATCGGCGACACGCAGGTATTCCTGGCAAAGATGTAGATATCAGTATCTCCCAGGTAAGAGATGGCACGGGGGTACGATGCCTTGATGACTGCAATTTGGCAAGCCCCCTCTTCCATAGAGCATAATATGGGTTACAAGGGAGGTCAGTGCAGGAACATCGGCAGGAGGGAGAAGATGAGACACCCATTGCGCATCATTGTCGTCATCAGTGTATTGGCCCTGTCAGTTTTGGGAACGTCGTGTGGCTCGCTGCCCTCTCCCACTTCCGGCACACCCTGCCCCGGCCCTGAAGTGACGCCGGAACAGGCGCGTGTTCTTCCCACGCCGCTATTCGCAAGTCCCTATCCCAGCCCAGAATCGACCCCGACGGTATATCCGCCACTGCCCAAACCGACGCCAATTCCAACGTTGAAACCAACTGCTACCCTGCCGCCCACCATGCTGCCTCTGCCCCCGGCAGC
>JAFGKG010000161.1 GCA_016928715.1 Chloroflexia bacterium | reverse complement strand
GGTCCACCACCCCCACCCGCCAGCCGTCGTTAGAGGAACCCCACAAGCGATCGATCTCGGCCTCGGTCTCAAAGGTAGGCCCGCTCAGCACGTATACCCGCAGCGGCACTTGCTCCACACCGCTGCGCTCCGTCCAGGCATAGTAGTCCAAGCGCAGGCTCTGCACGTCCGCCGGCACCACCAAAACCGTCGAATCGGCCCACTGATTGACAGCATCCAACAGCAGGTATCCGCCGTCCAGGCTGCAAGTGTCGCTGAACACGTGTACGTAAAAGGCATCCGACGGCTGCCAGTCCGGCACCTCCACCCGCAGCGTTACGTTGTCCAACCGGACCCGGCCATTGCGGCCGCTATCCCAGTCGCTGCGCAGCCGCAGCTTGATCGTCTGCCCGGCATAGGCCTGCAGATCCACCACCCCTGCCTGCCAGCCGTCGTTGTCGGAACTCCACAACTGCTTGATCTCGGTCTCTGTGCCAAAGGACGGGCCGCTCAACACATACACCCGCAGCGGCACATCCTCGACGGCACTGCGCTCCGTCCAGGCCAGGTAATCCAGGCGCAGACTCTGTACCTGAACCGGCACGGCAAAGGCCGTCGAATCGGCCCATTGGTTATGCCAGGCCAACTGCAGATAATAGCCGGACAGGCCCTGAGTGTCGCTCACGTACACATGGGCCGGATCCGAGGGCAGCCAGCCGCCCAGATCGCCGCTCTCAAAGTCATAGTTGGCCGGGTAGCTCGCGGGGTCCAACGCCTGCAGTCCCCGGTCAAAGTCACCATTTCCGACAACGGCCGTAGCGGGTTCTTGGATGGAATAACCCTCGTTAAAGACAAAGTTGTCGGGGGCAACCGGCAGACCGGCCGCCAGTTCCAGGCCATACGTTCCGCTCAAAGAGGTCTGGCCGCTGTCGACCAAGAGGCTGTCCGCATCGTAAGCGCTTACAGTGACCCCAGGGATCCCCGCCTCGCCGTCCTGGCGGGAGCCATCCTGATCGCTGTCGTGCCAAACCGTGCCGGCAGCTTGGCCCGCGGCATAATTGCCCAGATCGTGATCGGTCGAGACGACAAAATCACCGACCGTTACGGTCAAAATGCTCGCCCCGCTGAGGGCATATTCATCCAGGCGCGGCTGGGCCAAACGGTAGGTACCGGCGGTCAGCTCGTTAAAGGCATAGTCGCCATCGCCCTCGCTGACGGTTGTCTTGAGCAGGGTGCCGGCCGCATCGTACAACAGGACCGGTACAGCGCCCAGGCCTGGCTCGGCCGGCTGGCAGGAGCCATCCCGATCCTGGTCGGAGCAGACCGTCCCGGTGATGCTGGAACCGGTGAACAACACCAGGCTGACCGTTGGCAGCCACTGCCAGTTCATCTCCTGGACATCGCCCAGGAGAACCCGCAATTCTTTGGCCTCAGGCCGGGCACTGCTCAGGCTGGCGCTGAACACACCGTTCGCGTTGCTCGTCCCCGGCACACCGCTCAACACGTTCTCCTGACCACTGGCGGCAACCCATACCTGCAGGCCAGAAATGCCATTGCCCAGGCTATCCGTTGCCGTAACCCAGATCGTGCTTGTTTCCAGGCCATCCGCGCGATGGGGGCCCGTCGCCGACAAACGGCATAGACCCAGATCCAGGGCTCCGGGAAGGACCTGGATAGAGACGTTGTCGGACAGACTGCCATTCTCCTGATCCGTCACGGATAGGCCCTGCAGCCCGGCCGAGCGCAGCACCAAGCCAGTAAAGGTGTGCTCGCCATTGTCCCCACCGGGACCCGAGAAAGTATAGTCGGCCGGCAGAGAGGCCTGGGCATCCGAACTGGCAAAGGACACCGTCCCCGTATAGTCCGCCGCCACCCCGCCGAGGCCATCCAACGCCCGGACGGTCAGGTCAAAGCTCGCGCCGGCCGTGGTCTGCGTAGGCGCCAGGCTGATTTCCAAGGTCACTGCCGAGTGGGCCAAGGGCCACAGACTGTAGAGTCCGCCCCCCCCAGGTACGCTGGGACCAAGCATGCCTTCATCCGCCCCGCCCTGTCGCATCGGCAAAAGGGACTCGTTCAACGAGGTCGAGATATAGGTCGTCACCGTAAAGGTCCCCGGTCCGACGATTTCGGGAACCACCGAGCGATCAGCGACCACAGCCTGCCCTACCGCCAGCATACCGCTGCCGGTAGCCTTGGGAATCACCAGTCCGCCCTCGTCCAGCACGGACACGCTCACCGTATAGGTGCCGGTAGCAAAAGCGGTGGTGTCGATGGTGCCCAGGTCATAGGCCACCGGCGCCAGTACGCTGGCGATCTCGACCGGCCGGGTAGTGCTATAGACCAGCACACCGCCTTCGTTCCAGATCTCGACCAGAGCATCACCGTACAGGGGGATATTGGCCACGTTGGCAAGCTCGACCCAAAGATCCGGTTTGGTGTCCGAACCATATTCGATAAAGGCCGGCCAGGGCTGCACCTTGGTGACCCGCAGCAGGGCGTCCACAACCTTGACGCCGGCCACGGCCTGCAGTGAGCTCAGGTAGATCGCCTCAACGGGCTCCATCTCGGCCTGCAGATTGTACACACCCAACACGGTTGGGGTAACCCAAATCGGCAGGGTGAACAACTCGCCCGGCCCCAGGGACCGCACAAAGTCGGCCGGTTCGATCGCACTAAAGCTGGTCGATCCGCTCAGAGTCACGGCAAAGGTCGTCGTCAGGCAGCCCTGATTGAGCAGGTACAGGTCCAAACTGGTCGCCCGGCTATCCAGGCCTACCCGCAGCCCGGGCTCAAACCAACCCTGGCTGGCGTGGTTGGCGACGTCCTGCAGTTGTTTTCCCAGCAGGCCCATCTGTTCGCTCATCAGGGCCAGGCGGTCTTGCACGAGAGGCCAGTCGGTCAGGGTGGCGATCTCTTGAGCCGTCTGCCAGAGACCGTCGGCGTTCAGCAGGGGCGAAAAGGCCTCGGTGTGCTGCGCGACCGCCCGCATCGCCGACACGACCCGGTCACGCAGGTCGGTCGCACAATCCGCCTCCCCAGGCTCGGCCAGGGTGGTGGAATCATGGCAGGCCAACTCGATGTCTTCCACCGAGAGCACCAGGTATTCCGTCGCCGCCCGCAGCCCTAGGTCGTAACGGCAGAGAGTGCGGATCAATTGATCGCTGCGGTAAAGCGCCAACAGTTCGGGGCTGACGATGCGTACCGAAACGGTCGCCGTCTGGGTATAGAGGTCCGAGGGGGCCATCACCTGGGCCAGGTAGGTCTCGCCGAATTCGCCGCTGGGCGTTTGCAGGACCACCTGCTGCTCAAACTGCTGGCCCGGCTCCAATGGAACGGGCGAAATCAAGGGAGCGGTCCAGGTGCTGATCGGCAGGCTGGCCTGCAAGGAGAGCGTATCGGTGGTATTGCCGACGTTGTACAGGGCCAGGTCAAAGGTCGCCGAAAAGCCGGGGGCGCTGTAGAGTATGGCCGGCGTGGCCACAATGTGGCTGAAAGAGATGGCCGGTACGGTGACCGTGCCGGTCCGGCTGGCCTGCAGGACGGGATAGTCACTGGCCAGCGCATCCACGGTAAAGGTATATACGGTCCCCTCCGGCGGCATGAGCGGCAGATCTGGAGAGACATAGACCCCCCACTGGCTCCACTGGCCGCCATCCAGGGTGCGTGTCGCCGTGAGCCGGCCGGAGGCGCCGCTCAACAGCAGCCAACCCTCCGGCAGGCCGGCCGCGGCCAGGGAAAAGCTGTGCGAAAAGGTCGAGGTATTGGTCAGTCCCACCCTAAAGGCCGCCCCAGGGACCTGCACCTGGCCGTTGTTGGTCTCGCCGTCCAGAGCCGGGATAAAGGATGGCCCCCAGGGCACGGTCACCAAGGGGTCCTTGTTCAGGTCCAGATCCATACCCTGGTAGGGCAGGGTCGTCACAATGTGCCGGCCGGCGGCAAAGAGACCAGGATAACGGTGCGAGCGCGCCGTCAGCAGCAGGGTATAGTCGGCCGGCCTGGTGCCCAAAGGCGGCGTCGCCGTAATCCAGCCGGCGCTGTCGACGTCGACCTGCCAACCGGAGGGCGCCTGAACGGTCAGCGTGTACTGGTCGGAGAAATTGGCCCGGGCTTGAGCCCGAAAGTAGATCGAGCTATTGGGATCCGCGCTGCTGGCCGTGGGGCTCACTTCCAGGGTAAAGCAGTCGGCCTCCCCAAAGAGGGCGAGTTGGTCGGTGGCGGTGGTGGCCTCCGAAACGGTGATGGGCCCACTGTAGGCGGACAGGGCCAGGCCGGCGCTGGCATCCATGGCCGTCCCGCCGATGGACAGGCTGCCGCTGGCCGGCCCAGTCTGTAGTTGGCCGGCCTGCACCTGCCAGATCGAACCGCCGCCAAAGTTGGGCACGGCGGTGGGCCCGCTCCCGGCCAGCGTGCTGGTCCCCGAGACCAGCAGGCGGAAGGACCCACTGTAAATGTCCGCACCGTTCAGGGTGACCAGGGCGCCCTGCAGGGTGAGGGTGTAGGGCTGCGCCGCCGAGAGGCCGGCGCTGTAATCCGTCCAATCCCCACCCAAGCCCAGTCCGGCCAGGGCCGGGGCGTGAAAGGACAACCGCCCGGCCCCCTGCAAATCTATCTGCAGCGTTTGACCCTGGGCCAGCACACTCACCTGCTGTTCCAGCGGTGCGGCATGGACAGTGCCACGGCCCAACAAAGCACCGTCGGTGTCGTAGAGGGCGGCGTCAACGGCGGCAACGTCCGTAGCCGCCAGGGCCTGCCAGGCCTGGGCCGACCACCGCGTCGTCTGCTGCGGGGCCGCGAGCACGATCAGCTCCGTCTCCAGCTCGGCCGAAACGACTCCGCTGGGGTAGCTGGCATCGGCCCAAATCACGGACTGGGCCTCCGGCGCCTCGGGAGGCGCCTGGGGGCCGCTCAAGAGGTATCGGGGCAGTGGGGGGTCCGCTCTAAAAGAGGCCGCTGCCAGAAGGAGTCCAATGGCCGCCCCACCACCAAAACCAATCATATAATTGCTGTAGCAATTCCAGGCGTGGAACAACTCGCCCATAATAATGTCGAAAACCGCTTCGATCAGCTCGTTGATCAATAGCTCGCCCGCCTCGAAACAAGTGAGCACCCACATCAGGATCTTGGCGGCCGGACTGGTCTCTCCGGCCACCTCGACCAGGATATCGAGCAGTTGGGGAATGGCCTCCTCAACAATGATCCGGCGGGCCAACGCTTTGAGGTCCACATCATTGCCTATCTCGCCCTCCATCACCGCATCGATGATGTGAATCATGAACATGACCCCACCAGCGAGTATACCATCCAAAAATCCGGCCAGGGCAAAGAAATGCTCGTCATCCCGAGTTGTGTCGAATAACAGGCCCCCATAGCCCACCATGCCGGAGTGCAGGCCGTTCTCCATGACACCGGAAACGTCGCCGGTCTCGGGATTGATCTCCCACCAGCCGATAGCCGGCTCGCCGTCGACGAGGACCATGCCCTCGGGCACCAGCACCAAGCGATCCCGGTCCACCACGGCCTCGTGGATCCGGGCGCGCGCCTCCTCCGAGATGTCCAGCTCGGCCAGGCGATCCAGGCTGTCCGGCCGAATAAAGGCCATGTCCAGGCCCTGGGCCCGGGCCTGGCTGTACACCGTGTGCACGGTAAGAGCGGACTGCCCGGTAAAGCGGCTCAACACCATGCCCTCGACCATGGTCTCCTGAATGCCTCGCATCTGGCCAAAGGTCATCTGCATAGCGGGGTCCTGCCCGGGATAGGGCAGGGCGCGGACGTCATCCTTTTGCAGGTCGATATGGAATTCTACCGTGTCGCTGACCCACTTGCTGTTGACAATGACGATGCGCGGCGAGTCCTGATAGCTCTTGACCAAAAAAGTATCGCCAAAGCCCTCCGTGGCATAGTCGGAACTGGCGTAATGCCCCAACCCCACCAAGCCCGTGCCCTCGCGGATGACATCCCGAACCAGATTGCGGGATTCGCGCAGGACCAGGGCCGTATCGGGGTCGGATGCATCGGTGCCCAGCGTATCCAGGGCCGGCTGCAGGTCGACTACCCGATCCAGCAGGGCGCGGACCTGCTGCTCGCGGGCGGCGATCGGCTCCTGGGGAACCTCGCCCGGAGCAAAGAGCATGGTATATAGATCGACCTCCCCCAGTACAGGATCCAAACCGGATACGTTTTCCACAGCGACCAGGCCGCCGTTGCGGCGCTGCTCAAAACCGATCTGGTCGACAATGGCCCGCTGGTACTGCTCGATCTTGCCGCCCGGCTCCTGCACATCCACGACCAACCATACCCCGGTAACCAAAAAGGCGCCAAAGGGGAAATTGGAGAGCAGGTCATCGTAGGGATTGCCCTCAATGACCTGGCCCTTGAACGAAAAATAGGGCTTGTAGGTATGCTGCACCCAGAAGAAAATGGCCCCGCCCATACCGTCGGTGTCGACCAGGTGTCCCAGGGTGAGCGGATTGCCTACCAACTCGACCGTGTTCAGGGTCAGGCTCAAGGGATAGGTAATCGGCATCCCGCCGTGGATCGAACCGATGGGTTCGTAGTGTTCCACTTTGAGCGAGACCGTAATCTTGTGCCTTGATGCATCCGGCAGCTCGGCGATCTGGTCAGTACCGTCGCCGGCAAGGCTATCATAAAAGGCATCTCCTGGCTGGGCCTGGGCAAAGCAGGGGTCCAGGTCGACCCAATCGCCATAACTGGGCAGGTAGGCCTCCACCCACCAATGATCGCGGGTCTCGGCCAGCAGTTGGGGATCATTGGACGGATCGGCCACCTCGGTTCCTGCCGGGATGTGCCCGATTACCTGGCCGGGGTCCGGAAACATGGAGAGGATCAGTTGCTGGGCGCGGGCGTCGCTCAGGGTGCCGTGGCGGTAGCGGGCCGGGATCCCACTGCCGCGCAGCATAGCGATGAGCAGGCTGGCCTGGTCGACGCTGTTGCCGGCCTCACTCCAGAGGGTGCCCCGGGTGCCGCGCAGCGACCCGGTATAGCTCTCGTAGCCAAGCGAGCGCACGTAGGCAAAGATTTGGGACCAATCGTTGGCCAAGGCACCGGCCTGCTGCACCATGTACTCGTCGTAATAATCGGCATCCACCGTCCAAATCAACCACTGGGCCAGATCCTCCGGCGCCAGGCTGGCCGGGGCCGCTGAGGCCGAGACCGGTTGGCCCTGCAGCGTCCCCCAGGCGGTCGCGCCGGCGTCCAGGAGGACAAAATCGGTCAGCCCGCCGGGCACCTGCAGCACCAGGGTGGCCGTCACACTGCGCAGCGGAGGAATGGTGCCCAGGTTCCAGGCCAGGTCGGGCAGGTAGCGGTCCGCAGCCGGCCAGGTGTCCACCAGTGCGCCATAACCACTCAAGTGGTCGGCCAGGAGAACATCGTGGACCGCGTTGGGATCCTGGTAGGGGTCAATGGCCAGGGTGGCGGACAGCGTATCGGTGATGGTGCCACTGATCGGGCTGGGGGGGATCAGCAAGGGGGGACGATTGTTGCGCACGCTAAAGGTCAGCGTGAGCAGGCCACTGCTGCCCACATAGCGGGATTGAATGCGCGAGACCGAAAGCGGGTTGCCCAGGGCGGCCGGCTCGGTGGGATTTTCACCGCGCAGCGCCCGCACTCCCTCTATAGAAAGCAGGACCCCCTGAGGCTGGCCATCCGGCCCAAGTTGGACCGGCGCGGCAAAGGGCCCCATGGGAGCCAGCATGCTTGCCAACGCCCCGGAGGCTGAATCGAAAACCACTCCGCCGAGAGGCAGGGCCTGGGCCCGGGCCTGCTGGGGTAGAACATAGGGGGCCAGGATACTGATCAAGAGTACGACCAGGACCCACTTGTAGAGCCAACTCTGGGTGAAGGATCGGGCGTTCATTCTCTCCTCCTTGTCTGAACGCAAGCGTGGGCCAGCCCTGCGCAGGAAAGGCATCCCCTGAGGATAAAGCTTGAGGCGTTCACCCTGCTTGTGGATATGCGCGTCCTGCTAAATGCATTGGGTGTGTGAACAAAAGGCTGGGAAAGATCGGGCCACAAGGGAGCAACCGGCCGCTTTCCACCGGTTATTCTATCACAAAACGGGAGGGGTGACAAATCAGGGCCATCGTTTTGTGTTATAGCGGTAGGCATGTTGGGCATTGGCGTCGGCCTCTTTTTCGGGCTGCGCCGGCGCGGCGGCTAGGGCAAATGAGCCCCTTGACCCACCCCCCTTCTAATGCTAAAATAGCACTAGAGACCAGCCCGATCGTCAGTGTGGAGCCGTCCGATGTCGGAAACCAACAGCCCGCTGGATCCATCCCAGATCCAGGAACGCATCGCCCATCTCCGCGGCGCCATCCAGGCCCAGGAGCAGCTTCGACCGACCCTGGGCGACGCGGATTTACCCCTGAGCTACGTACCGCTCAAAAATAGCCGACTGGAAGATCATTGAACGCCCTGGAATGTAGCATTTGGAGGAAAGCGATGCCCTACTGTCCACATTGTCGCCAGGAGTACCTGGAAGCCATCGATCAGTGTCCCGAATGCGGCCGCCTACTGCTGCCGAAAAAGCCCGTCTGGCGGCCCTACGATCCCGAAGAGCCATTGTCCGTCGTGCGTACGGTGTACAACGAACCCCTGGCCTACTTGCTCAAGGGGCAGTTAGAGCAGGAGGGTATCCCCGTGCACGTCCAGTTCGAAGCCGCCGGGCGGGTCTATGGCCTGACCGTAGACGGCCTGGGCGCCAACCGCCTCATGGTGCCGGAGAGCCTGGCCGCCGAGGCGGAGGAAATCCTACAGGCTTTTGAGGAGGATGGAGCGGAGGTTTTTGAGGAACTGGAGCCGGACGCCGATACGAGGCTTTAGCCGGTCAAAAGCGGTTATTTCTTGACCCGCCCTGGAAGAGGTCAAACGGGAATCGAACACGGAGCCTCAGCCCAAGATTTCCCGATAGACCGCCACGGTTTCCCGATGCAGCGGCACCCGCTCCAAAAAAGAACGGCGATAGGCCTCGGTCTCGATTCGCGCGGCCTGCCGCTGCAGTGTCTCATAGGCATAGTCCAGCAGATCCCGCGCCCGCACATCCTCCCCTAGAGCGCGCAGGATATGGAAACAGGCCAGGCCGGCGGCGACACTCTCACGGGGTTCGTCCTCCTGGCGGAAAAGCAACTCGAGCATTTCTTGCAGCAACTCCCGCGCGTGGGTCACCTGCCCCATTTGGAGGTGCAGCCTGCCCAGATAAGCCAAGGTGAGCAGCAGCCAGTCCACCTGCTGGATCTGGCGGCGAATTGCGGCGGCCTCCTCCCAGGCCTGCCGGGCGCCGTGTAAATCGCCCTGCTGCTGCAAGACCTGTCCCCAAACGTTCAGAATCCAAGCGAACGTCTCCGGAGCAAGACGGGAACGCCCCGCGTCGAGGGAGTGGCGAATCAGGCGGTCCGCCGTCTCCAGGTCGCCGGCACCCTCCAACACGGCCTTGGCCAGACGCGAACGGGTATAGGCCCGGCCAAAAACATCATCCGGCACCCGATCGGCCATCTCGACGGAGCGGCGCAGGCACTCGAGGGCACGTTCATACTCTCCGCTGTTCATCCAGGTCTCGCCCAAGATCCCCCACAGCGCCTGTTCCAAAACCTTATTCCCCATTTGCACGGACAGGCTCAAGCTGCGCTCCAGGTGGTCCAAGGCTCGATCGATGTAGCAGCGGGTCTCGTAGACAACTCCCAGGTTCTTTAATGCTTCGGCCTCGATCGGCTGGACCCCGCGGGTTCGGGCCAACTGCAGGGCACGCTGCCAGCAGCGTTCCGCCAGGGCATAGTCCCCCTCATCATAGGCAATCCAGCCCAAAGTAAGGCTCGCACTCCATTCCTGTTTCCAGCCGGCCTCCCCAGCGTTCGCAATCACCCGGGACAGCAGTTCCTTGCCAGCGGCATAGTCACCCACTGTAAAGTAGACGCCACCCCGCCCGGCCCATGCTTCCAACAGCCCCAATTGATCCCCGTGTCGATGGGCCAACTCGGCGACCCGCTCATAGATCGCCGCGGCCTGCTCCCAACGGTCGGTCGTTATACGCTGGAATCTCGCATAGAGAAGCTGCGCCCGCACCTGGCGGGGCGGGTCCAACTGCCCGGCCATGTCCAGCAGGGGCTGCACGTCCCGTTCCAACTGCAGCGACTGTCCCAACTGTTGGCGATAACTAAACAGCTCGTGGCGCAGGTCAAACTCGATCTCGGGGGAGCCCAAGCCGTGCTCCCGGATGAGCTCGATCGCCCGCTCGTGGAAATCGGCCGCCTGCTGCAGGGCGTACTGACGCGAGGCCCGCTCCCCGGCCCGCAGCACCCAAGCAAACTCCTGCCGGGGCCGGTCGGCCCGCTTGTAATGATAGGCCAGGATGCCATACCAGGCGCCCAGATCATCCGCATAAGATTTCTCAATGTGCGCGGCCACCCGCTCGTGCAGCATGCGCCGGTTGCTGAAGGACAGCGTGCCATAGACCACTTCATGGGTGATAGCATGCTTGAACAGATAGGTCAACTCGGGATCGGGCTTGTCCGGCAGCAGCAACTCGAGCGCGCTCAATCGCTTCAGATCGTGTGGCAGCAGGCGCTCACGAATGGCCTCGGGATAGATCGCCAGCAGCCAGCCGGCCCGAAACAGCTGCCCGATCACGCTGGCCACCCGGATGGTCATTTTTTCCGTCTCGCCCAGACGATCCAGACGGCTGATGATCAGCGCCTGCAGCGAATCCGGCACCCGCAGTTGGGCCAGCGCGGCCGGATCGTCCAGGTCCAGCCCCTGCTCCAAGATCAGGTTGATAAACTCGTCTATGAAAAAGGGGTTGCCTTGAGCGCGCAACTCGAGTTGTTCCAACAGCGCGGCCGGCAGTTCCCGGTCGGCCAACTTGAGCCGGAGCATTACGGACGTTTCGTCGGGCGAAAAGGGGCCCAGCCGCAGTTCGGTCAAGTGGGCCGGTGGGGCCGACCATAAGGGCTCCTGTCCCTGTATCTCTGGGGGACGATAGACCGTCAAGAACAAAATGGGCCGGTCAACGATCTGCTGCGCGACGTGGCGAACCAACTCGCGGGACAGCTCGTCCAGCCAGTGGGCATCCTCCAGCACCAACAGCAGCGGCGCCCGCGCCGCCCTGGCCTGCAGCAGATCAACGACGAGGGCAAAGAGGCTCTCTTTGCGCAGATTGGCATCAAAAGAGGCGGTCAGTTCATTGTCCGGAATCGTCAGGCCCAGAGCATCCCCCAGCAGGGGCAGGCGCAGCGGCAGCTCAGGATGCAAGGCAGCCAAGTGCTGGCGCAGCGTTTCCACCTGCTTGGCCGTGTTCTGACCCTGCCCGAGGCCCAAAAGCCCCCTCAACAGGGGGCGCCAGGCCAGGTAGGGCGTGGTCGACCCATGTCCCACGCCGCCGCCGCCCAAACCGACCAGGCCCAACTCCAACGTCTGGCCGACGAACTCGGCCACCAGCCGGCTCTTGCCCAAGCCGGCCTCGGCGGTGATGCCCACCACCTGCCCCCGGCCGGTCTCACGGACCTGCTGCGCGAGCTGCAAAAGCTGGGACAATTCCTCTCGCCGGCCGACCATGGGCAGGGCATAGCGTGACACCGGCAGGCCCGGCGAATCCTCCCAGGCCAACAATTCGCAGGCCGCAACCGGCGCCGCTTTGCCCTTGACCCGCAGCGGCGGCAGCTGCCGACAGACAAAACTCGGCCCCACCGCACTGTAGCAGGCCGGCCCCACCAATATCTGCCCCGGCGCGGCCGCCTGCATCAGGCGGGCCGCCAGGTTGACCGCGTCCCCGATTGCCGTGTACTCCTGCCGCGATCTCGATCCCACGTCCCCCACAAAAACGCGCCCACTGTTGAGACCGATCCGC
>JAFGKG010000160.1 GCA_016928715.1 Chloroflexia bacterium | reverse complement strand
GGCCATGGACGAGGACAAGTGGCAGGTGGTGGTGGTCTCGCGCAAGGGCTACGCCCACCGCGCCCCGCTGTCCGAATTCTCGCTCAAGGGGCGGGCCACCCAGGGCGTGCGCTGCCTGCGGCCCAGCAAGAGCGCCGGCCCGGTGGCCGATGTGGTGGTGGGCCTGCGCGGCGCCCTGGACGTCTACCTGGAGGACGGCCGGCGCCAGCGGGTGGACCTGAGCGACATCCCCGAGGGATCGCGCGAGGTGCTGGGCAAGCGCCTCTTTGGGGACAAACAGCCGGTGACCCGCCTGGTGCTGCTGGGGGATTGAGGGGTGGGCCTGTGGGATTTTTCCACCGACGGGGTTTTTACGATGGGCGAGGTCGGCATCCCCACCGTCGGGCTGGGACCGGGCGAGGAAGCCCAGGCCCACCGCGCCGACGAGCACGTGCGCCTGGCCGACGTGGCTGCAGCCGCGCGGGTGTACGCCCGGCTGGCGCTGGATCTGCTGGGGTAGGGGGCTTACAGCCTCTCGGCCACAATCCTGATGCAGATCCGCGCCGCCCGCAGCAGCGTCTCCAGTTCCATGCCCGCGTGCTCCGCGTTGTCCTCCTCCGGCAGCGGCGGGGTGTGGATAAAGCCCATGGGGATGGGCCGGCCGTGGTTTTCCAAGAGGTGCCGGCCGTAGTAAAAGACGTGATTGCAGAGATAGGCGCCGGCGTGGTTGGAAAAGGCCACCGGCAGGCCGGCCTCCTGCAGCGCCTCGTACATCCGCTCCAGCGGCAGGGTGCTCCAATAGCCCACCGGCCCGTCCGGGGCGATCCTCCGCCCCCGGCGCACGGCGCCGCCGGTGTCCTCGAGATCGGCGTCGTCCACGTTGACGGCGATGCGCTCCAGGCGCAGTTCGTCGCTGCGTCGGTGGATGCCGAAGCAGAGGACGGCGTCGGGCCGAAAGGCCTCCAGGGCCTGCCGGAACTGCGCCTCGCACCGGGCATAGTCCGTGTCCAGGACGACCGCGCGGAGGTCGACCTGGTGCATGGGCTCTTTGTCCAGGGCCAGCATCAACTGCTCGGTGGGGTTGACGGCCACCGGGCCAAAGGGCCTGAATCCGGTACAGAGGATTTTCGGGGACATTTTCTGCTCCTATCAAGCTTGCGTTTGAGCGTTAGCACGTTACACGTTTGCACGTTTGTTGGCAAGTCTTGCTTCCAGGGTAATGATATTCATCGGTTATCGTAGTAGCTGCGTACTGGTGACATTATAGCACAACTCGAAAGGTGCTTGACAAATAGACATTTGTTCGTTATAATATAGCTATATTATCCAATTTGGCCAAGTAGTGGAGAAAGAACACGGTGGCAACCAAAAGTATAAGCTCTACAAAAGCGCAGAACAACTTTGGCCGGGTACTGGACGATGTGACTCAGAACCATACTCGCTACATTGTTGAACGTCGCGGCCTGCCCCAGGTAATGATCCTCAGCGTTGGTGATTTGAACGATCTCTTGGGCAATGAGGCCGAGCGAGAGAGAATACACAAGGTTTTGAGAGAGCTTGGTCCAGAGTATCAGCTAGGACGCGTTCTAAAGGTACGATCGGAATAGTTTGCGGACTTGGCAGGAGTGTGTAATGGTCATTCAACCCAGGCAACTGCCGCTGTTCCCAGATATACCTTCAGAAGCGGACAAGGGCTCTTTTTTTAGCGACCCCTCTTTTGCGACCAACAAAGTATTGCCCATTCATCGGTGGGTGCCCTGGATTGCCGGTTTTTCCAGCAGCTTTGTCAGCGATATCCTGCGTTCTTTTCTCCAGGATACAGGCGTCGTGCTGGACCCTTTTTGTGGCGTAGGAACGACCCTGGTAGAGGCTATGCTGTTGGGACATCAGGCGGTCGGATTTGAGATTAACCCGTATGCCGCCTTGGCCTGCCGCGTAAAAGCCGGCGCCTACTATACGAAGCTGTTGTGGAGCCAAGAAACCCCCTCTAGAAAAACTCGGGCCTTTTCAATGATCTCTTTCAAGCCTGGCGATGCTCCGGTCAACCGTTCGGCCCAAGGCCTGCCGGGGTGCAGTACGTCCCACTCGGATTTCGCCTGGTTGTAACGTCCACGACCAGGATCGTGGTTTCCAAAACCATCGAGGCCCGAGTTCCAGAGAGGATTCCACATTCTGAGAGGAGACCACAATGGACATTCTGATCTACGGCGCCGGTGTGTTGGGCAGCGTCTACGCCGCGCTTTTGCACGAGGCCGGCCACCAGGTGGCCATCCTGGCCCGGGGCCGGCGTCTGGAGGACATTCGCGAGCACGGCATCATTTTGGAGGACGGCCAGACGGGCCAGCGCACGGTCAGCCGGGTTCCGGCGGTGGAGCGCCTGGAGCCGCAGGACGAGTATGACCTGGTCGTGGTGGTCATGCGCAAGAACCAGGTCGCGGAGGTGCTGCCGGCCCTGGCGGCGAACCAGTGGGTGCCCACCGTGCTCTTTTTGATGAACAACGCCGCCGGCCCGGACGAGTTCACCCGGGCCCTGGGACCGCAGCGGGTGCTGCTGGGCTTTCCGGGGGCCGGCGGTGAGCGCCAGCGGCCGGTGGTGCGCTACGTCACGACGGCCGGCCCGCAGGCCTTTACGGTCACCATCGGCGAGCCGGACGGCCGGCGCACCCCGCGCCTGGCGCGCATCGAGCAGGCTTTTGAGCGGGCCGGCATCCCCGTGGACGTTAGCCCCAACATCGACGCCTGGCTCAAGTACCACGTCGCCCTGGTCAGCCCCATCGCCAACGCCCTCTACCGGGTGGGCGGGGACAACTATCGGCTGGCCCACGCCCAGGACAGCCTGGTGCTCATGGTGCGGGCCGTCCGGGAGGCCTTTGCCGTGCTGCGCGATCTGGGCTATCCCATGACGCCGCCCTGGCTGGGCCTGCTGCGCTGGCTGCCGGAACCGCTGCTGGTCTCGCAACTGCCGCGCTTTTTCAACAGCAGGAAGGCCGAACTGGCCCTGGCCGCCCATGCCAATGCCGCCCGCGACGAGATGCAGCACCTGGCCGGCGAGTTCATGGCCCTGGCCCGCTCCTCCTCCGTCCCCACGCCGGCCCTGGACCAGCTCTACCCCTACGCCGACCCCGAGACGCCGGCCGTGCCCGGCCTCAACGCCGAGATCCCCCTGGATTGGAGCGGGGTCTGGGCCTGGCTGGCGGCGTTGGCCGGATTGGTGCTGCTGCTGCGGGCACTGGGGCGCAAGCGCCGGGACTAAAAGAAGAGAACCACAAAGGGCACGAAGGACACAAAGTATTTATCTTTCATTATTCTCCTCGTTCACAAAAATGCCGGGTGGCTAGTGGTCAAGATACCGTTTCAAAGGAGGATGCTGTGGCAAATTTACAGAAAAACGGCTCCTTTCCCCTGGGCCTGCTGCTGGGCGCCCTGGGCGGCGGGTTCCTGGCCCGGCGCCTGGGCCAAGAACGCCGCCTGCCCAACCTGCAGCGCTGGCAGCGGCTGCTGGCGGAAACGCGGGGCCCGTTCGACGCGGCCATGCTGATGGCCCGCGTGCACTCGCTCCATGCGGATTTGTACGAGCGGCGGCCGCGCTTTGCCCACCCGGCTCTGTGCGAGCACCTGGAGAACAATATCCTGCCCGGCCTGGCCCTCTACCAGGTGCTGCGGGAGGAACTGGGCGACCAGGAGGCGGCCCTGGCCGAGGTGGAGCGCCTCTTTGTGGCCGCTTATGCCGGCTTTCAGCGGGTGCTGCAGTTGCTGGGCTATTTCCCCGATCCCTTTGGCCTCTTTGCGCGTATTCTTCCCTGGGTGATGCAGCGCAGCTTTCCGCCCGAGGGCTGGGAGGTGCGCTGGATCGGGGGGGACTCTGACTGCATTGGGATGGACATCCACCGCTGTTTCTACCTGGAACTGCTCACCCAGTACGGCGCGCCCGAGCTGACCGCGCTCTACTGCCAGATGGACGACGTGGGGTTCGCCTCCCTGCCGGCGGGGATCGCCTGGAAGCGCACGGGCACCCTGGGCCGGGGGGACGACTGCTGCGATTTCCGCTGGTGTAGGGAGTAGTTTTCGGACCTACTTTTCCGCCAATAGCTCCAACAGCGCCCGCAGCCCCAGCGTATAGCTGTGCTGGCCAAAGCCGCTGATCTGGCCGGCGCAGACGGGGGCCAGCAGCGAGCGCCGCCGAAAGGGCTCGCGGGCGTGGACGTTGGACAGGTGCACTTCCACCACGGGCAGTCCCACGGCGGCGATGGCGTCGCGCAGGGCGACGCTGGTGTGGGTGTAGGCGCCGGGGTTGATCAACACGCCGTCGGCCCAGTCGATGGCCTGGTGCAGGGCGTCGATGAGGGCACCCTCGTGGTTGGACTGCAGGATGCGCAGCTCCGCGCCCAGCGCGGCGGCCAGGGCCTCCAGGGCGGCGTCGATCCCGGCCAGGGTGGCCCGGCCATAGACCTGGGGCTCGCGTCGGCCCAGCAGGTTCAGGTTGGGGCCGTGCAGGACCAGGATGCGTTTTTTCGCACGGTCCGGATGGTTCGCGGGCATGATGGTCTCCTGGATTGTTCGTGGGTTGGCCGACCTTTTTGGGGGCGGCCGTTTCTATTATACCCAAGGGCGGGAGCGTTGGCAAGTGGGGATAAAGGCAGGGTGACCGCAACGGGGACTCGAACCCCGCTCCGCTGGTTGAAAGCCAGCGATCCTTGCCCCTGGACGATTGGGCCACGGTTCGGGCGCAGGATGTGCTCCTCCGCCCGAGTCCTGAGCCAACACCTTTCCACCTGGACGGTGGATCCCCCAAGACAGCCATTCAAGTTTTGCCGCGCTGCCCCGGACGAGCTGGGGGACAGGGAGCTGCTTGTCCTCCATCACCGGCTAAAGCCTCGACTCCCAAACTTCTAACCTCCAGCTTTTGGCACTTTTTTGGCACCTCTATGCTATCCTGTGACTGCAGCCTGGGCCGATGCGCCGCTGCGGGCAATGCATGGACCGCCGCAGCGATTGGTGGGAGTAAAGGATGGGTAGAACAGGCAAGCCGAGCGAACCAGATTCATCTCCACCCATCAACACCTTTGTCATTCGCTTCTGGCGGGAGTGGTCGGCCGGCCGGCCCCAGTGGCGCGGCCGTATCGAACACCTGCAGAGCGGGCAGAGCACCGCTTTCCTGGACCTGGAGAGCATGCTGGAGTTTGTGCGCAGTTTTGGGATCATGGTTGGGGAGGAGAAAGGAGGTGCAGCAACAAGCCATGAATCGAAGGGTTGATCTGGACGAGATCTAGGGAAAACGAGGAGGTTGCACCATGAACACGCGCAAGTCAAGTCTGAGCATCGCCGCCGGCCTGATGACGATCATCCTGCTGGCGACCCTCTTGCCACTGGCCACGGTTACGGCCACACCGCCGGAGCAGGAGGTACTGGACAAGATCGAACCCCTGGTCCTGGAAGAGATCTCCCTCCAGGGCCGGACCGACTATTTCATCTGGATGGCTGAAAAGGCCGACCTCAGCCCGGCGGAACAACTCCAGACCAAGGAGGAGAAGGGCCGCTTTGTCTTTAACGCCCTGCGCGAGACGGCCGAGCGCAGCCAGGCCCCCTTGCGGGCCTACCTGGACGCCCAGGGCGCCGACTACCAGGCCTTTTACATCGCCAACAAGATCCTGGTCCGCGGCGGGGACGAGGCCCTGCTGCTGGCCGTCGCCGCCCGCGCCGACGTGGCCCGGGTCACGGCCAACCACGTATTTCAGTTGGACGAGCCAATCCCCGGCCCCAACCCGCCAGCGCACACCCAGGCGG
>JAFGKG010000159.1 GCA_016928715.1 Chloroflexia bacterium | reverse complement strand
GCTGGTCGCTGCCGGAGGGAGAGGCCCAAGAACCCCTGCCGGCCGCCCACGACGGCGCCGTGCTGGCATTAGCCTACGACGGTGACGCCCTGCTCTCACTGGGGCAGGACGGCAGCGTGTTCGAGTGGATCGAGGGACAGCCGCCACAGGAACTGCTGCCCCCGGGGCAGGAATCCGTACACCGCGCCGCCTTTGCCGGCCGCTCCCTGGCCCTGGCCTACGACGATGGGCGCATCGAGCTGTGGGACCTGGAGAGCGCCACGTTCACCCCGGTCAGCGCCGCTGCACCGGTTCCCCTCAAGGACCTCTCCTGCAACGGCCTGCAGGTCGCCGCCGGCTACGGCGACGACAGCGTGCAGGTCTGGGACCTGCAGGACCTCGCCGCACCGCGCTCCTGGGCCCAGGAGGAAAAGCGGGCCATCCCCGTCACCCAGGTGGCCTACAGCCCGGACGGCAGCACGCTGGTCTCGGGCGGCTATAACGGCACCCTCATCGTCTGGGACGTCGCCAGCGGCCAAGCGCTGCAGCAGCTTTTTACCCCGCCCTCCATGATCCAGGACGTGGCCATCGATCCCAGCGGCCGCCTCCTGGCCTCGGCGCACTGCGCTCAATTTGACGCGGAGAAATTCTGCGCCCAGGGCAAGGTTGTGCTCTGGGACCTGCAGACGGGCGAGATACTGCGGGAACTGCCCGGCCACGCCGGCTTTGTGCAGAGCGTCGCCTTTAGCCCCCAGGACGACCTATTGGCCTCCGGCGGCTGCGGCAACAGCGACGTGGGCGGGTCCTGCCAGGGGGGCGAGGTCATCCTCTGGGATCTCAGCAGCAGCGAAACGATCAGCCGGTCGCTCGTCGGGCACAGCAACGTCGTCCTGACGGCCGCCTTTAGCCCGGACGGCGGCCTGCTGGCCTCGGCCGGCGAGGACTGGAGCATCGTGCTCTGGGACACTGCCAGCGGCGAGCAGGTTGGACAGCGCCTGACCGGTCACCCCGCCACGGTGCGCAGCGTGGAGTTCAGCCCCGACGGCAGCCTGCTGGCCTCGGCGGGATACGGCCGAGTCGAGGGCTACCGGTACATCGACGGCGCGATCCTGCTCTGGGACGTGGCCAGCGGCCGGCGGCTGGGCCAAGCCATGATCACCCAAGATGGCTATGCCTACGACCTGGCCTATCATCCCAACGGCCGGGAGATTTTCGTCCTCAGCGGCCGGGGCAACATCAGCCGTTGGGAGGTGGACGTGGAACTGTGGCGGGAGCGGGCCTGCCGCCTGGCCAACCGCAGCCTGACCCAACAGGAGTGGGCCCAGTTCTTTGGGGAGGATGCATATCGGGAGACCTGTTCGGGACGGTAATCCGGAAGGGCAAAAACAAGTAGGGGCGACGCATGCGTCGCCCCTCCCTACAACAGAATTGGGCGCGCAGAACTCCCTCCATTGACAAGAACCGGGCAACCGTTTATACTGGATACAAATCTGTTGCCCGCAATTTAGGCGTCACCGAGAGGAACTAGATGAGCAAAGCCCCGCCCCGACCCAGTAACTGGAAACCCGCTTTTATCGTGCTCTGCTTTTTCACCCTGCTCTCGCTGGCCGCCAACGCCTTTCTGCTCTGGCTGGTCTGGAACGGCTGGCAGATCTACCAGCGGGAGGTCCCGCCCCTGCGAGAGCAGGCCGGCGAGATGGGCCGATCCCTACAGGCCGCCGCCGAGGAACCCATCGAACTGGACGTTGACATCCACGAGGTCGTCCCGATCCACCTGGAGGTGCCTATCGAGCACACCCTCACCGTCGTCGTCGACGACAATGTGACCGTACAAAAGGATTTTACGGTGGATTTCGATCTGCCGGTCGTCGGCGAGGTCAGCAAGACCTTCCCATTGCGCTTTGACGTGCCCATCCACATCGAGACGCCGGTGCACATCAGCCTCAGCGTGCCCATATCGGACGCGGTGCCCATCGATCTCGACGTGCCCATCGTCATCGACCTGTACGACACCGCGCTGGGGCCAGAGCTAGCCCGGCTGGGGCAATGGTTGGAGGATTTGGCGGAATAGATCAATAGGGTTCGGCATCTTCCGGCTCCGGCAGTTCCACCTGGACCCGCCACATCTGGGTGTGCCCACAGGCCTGGCAGGTCACCCAGATTTCCTCATTGTGCGAGGGCAGGATGTAGCGCTCGACGGCCTCCACGTCCACATTGAGGCCACCGCCGTCCTGCCAGCCCAGGACGGCCTGGCAGACCTGACAACGCCACAGCCGCGGCTCCTCCATTACCAAACCTCAGATTCTCACGTACTGCATTCCACCAACATGTCGCACCAGGCCCTTTAACTCCATCAAGGTCAGGGTACTCGAAACCAACTCGATCGGCAGCGCCGAACTGCGTCCCAACTCGTCCACGTGGAGGGGCTCGGCCGAGAGCAGGTTGAGCAGGGTTGCCTCCTCCTGGCTCTCCGGAACCACTGCACGTGCGGCCCGCTGTTCGGCGGCCTGGTCCAGATGCAGCTCCTCCAGCACGTCCTCGACCCCCTGCACCAGCCGGGCGCCCTGGGCGATCAGCTTGTGGCAGCCCCGGCTGGTGGGGGACAGGATCGAACCGGGCACGGCCAGGACATCACGGCCCTGCTCGGCCGCGAAATCGCTGGTGATCAAAGCCCCGCTGCGCTCGCCGGCCTCGACGACGACCACGCCCAGGCTCAAGCCGCTGATAATGCGGTTGCG
>JAFGKG010000013.1 GCA_016928715.1 Chloroflexia bacterium | reverse complement strand
CGCGCGATCGGGCGGCGACGGTCAACTATGGCATCTATGCCGCATCGAACCTGATCCCGGTCAACCTGGACTATAACGACGTCGCCGATTGGAGCGTCAACTATTACAACGTGGCGCCCGGACCCAACGACATCTCGGAGGACCCCCAATTCGTGGACGTCACCACCGGCGACTACCACCTGAAGGACAGCTCGCCCTGCATCGACCAGGGCAGCGCCAGCTTTGCCGGCTATGACGCCCCCACCGACGACATTGACGGCGAGACGCGGCCCCAGGACGGCGGCTACGACCACAGCATCACCATCTCGGGCGGGGGACCATCCACAAGGTCTACCTGCCCGTCTTGTTCAAGAACGATTGAGGAGAATCAAGCCTAGGGGCGCACGGCCGTGCGCTCCTACTTTGCAGAGGAAAGAGGCAAATGATAAACACTACACTACTCGCCAAGCGCGTCCTATGGGTCCTGCTGATCCTGCTGGGCCTGGCCCTGCTGGGCCTCCTGATCGCCCCGAAGCCTCCTGCAACGCGGGCCGCGGCCAACTACCTGCTCCCTGACGACCGGCCGGCCCAGACCTGCAGCGAGGAGATCGAGAACGGCAGCTTTGAACAAGACTTTTCCAACTGGCAAATCCTCGGCGCACCCCATATCTCGGTCGCCCAAGCCTACGAGGGCGCCAAAAGCGCCGTCGCCGGCGGCTATGACAACGCCGACGACACCTTTTACCAGACTGTGACCCTGCCGCTCACCTTTACCTCGGCCACTGTCAGCTATTGGTGGTACGTCGATACCCTGGAGCCCCTGGGCACCCCCATGGATTACTTCTTTTTCGAGGTTCAGGACAACAGCGGCGCGGTGCTGCTGACCCTGCAGACGCTGGACAATAGCTCCCCCACCGGCGCCTGGTACCAGTCCACGTTTGATCTGGCCAATTATCCCTCCCTGTGGGGGCAGACGCTGCGTTTCGCCTTTCACGGCGTCACCAGCGAGGCCGACCCGACCAGCTTTTTCGTCGACGAGGTCCACCTGGTCCTCTGTACCTCCTCTACCACCCCGACCCCCACGCCCACCGAGACGCCGGCCTGCCCGCCCGACAATTATGAGCCCAATGAATCCCAGGCCGGCGCCTGGCCGGTCACTGTGCCTTTTCTGGATACCTCTCTGAGCATCTGCCCCGGCGACGAGGACTGGTTCGAATTCTACGCCGAGGCTCACTATGAACTCTGGATCGTGATCGGCTTCCAGCACGCCGATGGCGACCTGGACCTGGAGTTGTACAACTCGGCCGGGGTGCGCGTGGACTATAGCGACAGCATGACCGACGGCGAAGAGATCCGCTACGAGACGACCCAGGCCGACTATTATGCCGTGCGCGTCTTTCCCTACTCGCCGCCGGCGGCCGACAGCGGGGTATCCTACGACATCTCGATCCAGCAGTCCTCCGCACACACTCCCACCCCCACGCCCACCTGGCCGACGTCCACACCGACGACCACGCCCACGCCCAGCCCCACGCCCAGCCCCGGCCTGCCCGAGGTGGACCTGGAGATGCTCGACATGGAGGCCGTGCAGAGCATCCAGAGCCTGGACAACGATATCCCGCTCATCGCCGGCAAGCGGACCTACGTCCGCCTGTACCTGCGCACCGATGGGCCCACTGTACGCGACGTGAGCGCCTACCTGGAAGGCGAATTGGACGGCCAGCCGTTGAGCCCGCTGCAGTCGCCCTGTGTCAACAAGGTCACTGCTAACAATAGCACCTCCCTGCGAACGCAGCGGGACTCTCTCAACCACAGCATCTACTGCCTGGTACCCCACGATTGGATTCGTTATAGTGGGGCGCTCACCATCACCGCCCACCTGCAGGCCGGCGGCATCACGGACCCCGATCCGAGCAACAACTGGGCCTATGTCATCAAGAACGTCGAGGAATCGCCCCCCCTGCACCTCCAGTTGATCGAGGTCCGCGACGGCGGCTTTTTGGGCCTCGGCGCACAGGGGCCGCACTATATGAACTATTACCGTATGTACCGGGTCATCGACCGCATGTACCCCCTGAAAAAGGTCCGCATGCACCTGCCCACGAAATGGGCGATGTGGTTCGGAGACTATGGGACCATCCTGGAGATTATACGGGTCGACTTGTTAGAGCGGGACCCCGGTCCCAACACCATCCACGTCGGGGTGGTGCGGCACGAGGTCAAGTCCGACTATTGCGGGGTGGGCTTTCCCAGCGGCCACACCTGGGTGCGGACGTACAAGGACTGGGAATTCTTTGGCACCTGTACGGCGCACGAGGTCGGCCACGGACTGGGCCTGCTCCACGTCAAGAACTGCGGTGCCGGCTGGCCCTACGAGGCCTATCCCTATGACCCGTTGTGGCTCAGCGCCGGCGGGGAACGCGACCACTATGGGCTGGACACCGGCTTTACGCCTCCCAAGATCAAGCAGCCGAAAAAGACCAAGGACGTGATGGGTTACTGCGAACCCCGCTGGGCCTCGCCCTATACCTACAAAAAACTGCGCACCCGCCTGCGTTCGGGGGCGGGCCTCCCCCTCCAGCAGGCCTCCCTGGACGCCGATAGCGAGTACCTGATGGTCGTCGGACACATCTACACCGCGACCCAGAGCGCCCAGGTGCGGCCCATGCTGCGCCTGCACGGCAGCGACCTGGACCCCGAGGCAATGGTCAACCCCGAGGGGCCCTACGCGGTACGACTGCTGGACGCCGGCGACGGCCTGCTCTGGGAACACTCCTTCGGCCTGATCGAGGGCAACTACCAGGAGGAGGGGGCCATCCTGATCGCCCTGGTGCCCTACATGACCGACACCGCCCGTATCGTCATCGCCGAGGGAGGCAGCGAGTACTTTTCCTTCGCCGTTAGCCCCAATCCCCCCCAGGTCACGCTCGACCCGGTGATCGGGCCGGTCAGCGGGATCTTTACAGCTACCTGGAGCGCCTCCGACCCGGACGGCGATCCCATCACGGCCACCCTGCTCTTTAGCGACGACGGCGGCGACACCTGGGGGCCGGTCGCCCTCGACGTGGGAGCCTCTCAGGCCCGCATGGACCCCTCCTTCTGGCCGGGGACCGACCAGGGCCTGCTGCGAATCCTGGTCACCGATGGGGTCAATACCAGCGAGGACGTCGTCGGGCCCTTCCAGGTCGTGTCCAAGGCGCCGCTCGTCCTGGCGGTGGATCCACGGAACCAGGCCATTCTGGAGCCAGGCGTCCCCGCCTTTTTCACCGCCCTCGGTTACGACGCCGAGGATGGCCCCTTGGGAGAGGAAGCCTTTCATTGGGCTTCAAACCGGGATGGTTCCCTCGGCGATGGCGAGGAAATTGTGGCCATGGATCTGAGCCTGGGCTGGCACGAGATCACTGTCAGCACCAGCGACAGCCACGGAAACAACGCCAGCGACACCATCAGCGTCTACGTGGGCTACCGCATCTACCTGCCGCTCACGGCGCGCTGACGATTGTGCTGCTCCTGGCAGCGGATCAAAGCCCGGTCCGCTGCCAGGGGGTTGTACCCTTCAAGGATACTTGCAAATGAGCGAAAGCATTATCTTTGCCCTGGCCGACGCGGACAATAACAGCGCCACACTCTATACCATGCATCCGGACGGCAGCGGGGCGGCCGAACTGTTCAGCTTTGCCGGACACCCCCGGGACCCGACCGGCCTGATCTGGCATCCGCGCCTGGCCGCGGATGGCCGCAGCCTCTACTTTAGCTCGGACCACGCCTATCTCTACACGCCGGCCGGCCGCAATATCTTTTGCCTCGACCTGGAGCAAAAGCGCTGCGAGCAGCTTACCCCCGGGCCCCACTCGGGGCGCTGGGACCAGGGCGGGCCCTATGGCACGGTCAAGGGGCGGGTGCTGCAGGAGAACGGCCTGCCCTGGGCCGGCGGTCCCGTCTTTTTGGAGGGCCAGGACATGCGCTACGCCGACGCGGATGGCCGCTTTGTTTTCGAGCGGGTCCCCGAGGGCGAGCGCTGGCTGGTGGCCTACCGGCCCGGCTCCACGGCCTTTGACGCCCAAATGGTCCCGGTGGTCGCCGGCACGACCTTTGAGCTGGAACTGGCGCCCCGGAGCGACTATCGCAGCAATTTCGAGCATCCCCTTTTCCACCAGGGGCGACTCTACTACCGGCAGGATGCCCTCAGCCTGCAGTGGGCCCGCCCGAAAAGCACCACCGTCACCGAGGTCTATCGGGCGGCGGGCGGCGGCAGCGGCCTGCCCCTGGTGGGAGGATTTGACCTGGCCTCCCATTCCGGCCGGCTGGCCATCGTCGACTATGTGGAGGGCTGTCCCACCAACCGGGGGCTCTACCTGGCCGATCTTGATGGCAACAACATCAGCCTGTTCCTGGACATGAAGGCGGATTTCAACTGGTGCGGGGCGCAGGAGGTGTTCTGGTCGCCGGACGAGCGCCGGCTGGCTCTCAAGGCCTGCTACAATTGGGCGACCTACCTGTTGGTCTATGACGCGGCCGCGGCAGCCCCCCTGGGGTCGATCTATTTCGATCCCAACTATACGATCCACAACGTGGCCCTGCACGGTTGGAGCCCGGATGGGCGGTGGCTGCTCTGCTCCCACTGGCTGGGCCGGCCGGCGGCGGCGGTGCTGTCCAGGGTGCCGGTGGGCGCCGACGGCAGCATCAACCCCGCGGGGGTGCAGCACCTGCTGCAGCAGGTCAACCTCTGTGGGGCGACTTGGGGTATAATGATGAGTACGTCAGACGTTCGGCAAAACAAGGAGGAGAAAAGATGAACAAGCTTCGATCCAACAAGTACCGGCCGCTCGGCCTGCTGGCCCTGCTGGTCCTGGTCCTGGGCCTGCTGCCGCCCACCCTGGGCGCATCGTCCCTGGACTATTATGAAATTGTGGGCAACACTACCTGGGACACCGATACCGTCGTCGACTCGGACGTGGTGGTGCTGGACGGTGCCATGCTGACCATCGCCAGCGGGGTGACGGTCGCGGTCAGCGACGCTGAGCAACAGAATTTCTATCCCAACGGTCTGAACGAATACAAGATCGAGATCATTGTGGAGGACGGCGGCACCCTCATCGTCGAATCGGGGGCGATTCTCCAGTCCGGCGCGCCCGGCGACTGGTACGGCGTGGTATTCTTGGCCGGCGGCCTGGGCAATATCAGCGGGGCGACGATCCGCCACGGCATCGTGGGGGTGACCATGCTCGACAGCGGCCCGACCCTCCAGGGCAACACCATCGAGTACATGCAGGGCATCTCGCCGGACCTGCCCGCCGGCAGCCCCGGGGGTTGGGCCGCGGGCGTTGTCGTCTCGGGCTCCAGCGGGGCCCAGGTGATCTCGAACACCATCCGCTACATCTATGCCGGCGGCGGCGTCGCCGGATTCCACGGGTCGGACGGCATGGTCGGCGGCGGCGACGGCGAGGACGGCGGCGACGGCGGCGACGGCGGCCGGGCCTACGGCATCTGGGTCCAGAACGGCGCCACCCCCGCCGTGCGCGGCAACACCGTCTCGGAGATTATCGGCGGCGGTGGCTCATGCGGTGGTTCGGGCGGCGCCGGCGCCGCCGGCGAGGCCTTCCAGGTCCACGCCGGGCATGGCGGATCGGGCGGCGACGGCGGCGAGGGCGGGACCGCCTATGGCATTGCGGTGGAGGACACCGGCGCCAACTGCCGGGTAGAAAAGAACCTCATCAGCTACGTCACCGGCGGCAGCGGCGCCATGGGCGGCGACGGCGGCTACGGGGGAATAACCCAATACGCCGACGCCGCCACCTTTCACGGAGGCAACGGCGGGAACGGGGGGAACGGCGGTCTGGGCGGCGACGGCGGCGACGGCATCGCCCTCTATATCGAGAACGCCTCGCCCCTCGTCCAGGACAACAGCCTGTGGGGCGCCATCAACGGCGGCGACGCCGAGGCCGGCGGCAGCGGCGATCACGGCGGCAACGCCGGCGATGGGGCCACGCCCACCAGCGGCACCAGCCAGAACGGCGGCCAGGGCGGATACGGCGGCGACGGCGGGGATGGCGGACTCGGGGGGGGCGGCGGCGTGGCCGCGGGCCTGATCATCTCGGGCACCGGCAGCCCCATCATCGAGCACAACATCAGCCAAGCCAGCCTGCAGGGCGGCGACGCCGCCGCCGGCGGCAGCGGCGACTATGGCGGCCTCGGCGGCGACGGCGGCGACGGCCAGAGCGACAGCGCCAATCCCTGTGGCGACGGCGGCGCGGGCGGCACCGGCGGGAACGGCGGCCACGGCGGGGACGCGCTCAGCGGTGGGACCGTCATAGGCATCTGGTCCTCGCCCAGCGCCACGCCAAGCATTGCCCGCAATCGCTTCAGCCTGGGCTATGGGGGCGACGGCGCCGCGGGCGGGCTGGGCGGCGACGCCGGCAGCGGCGGCTATGGCGGCGACGGCGGCGTCGGTCCCTTTCCCGGCAACGGCGGGGACGGCGGCATGGGCGGCGCCCCCGGCATGGGCGGCAGCGGTGGCGACGGCGGCGCCGCGGGCGGCGCCATGACGACCAGCCAGGTGCGCGTGGAGAACAACCTGTTCCACAGCTTTATCGGGGGCAATCCCGGAGTCGGCCATGACGGCGGCGCCGGGGGCAACGGCGGCTGCGGCGGTACGGGCGCCACGAACGGCCAGGACCAGGACGGGATCCAGGGCGGCAGCGGCGGCGACGGCGGCAGCGCCGGAACGGCCGTCGGGCTGGCCCTGGCCCTGGGCAACGCCCAGGTGGTGAACAACACCATCTGCAACGCCGGCGCCAACGCCAAATTTGGGACCGGCGGAGGGGCCGGGGCCGGCGGGCTCGGCTGCGGCGGCGGCAGCGACGCCGCGCCCGGCGCGGTCGGCAGTGATGGCTTTGGCGGCGACGGCATCGGCATCCAGATCGGCAGCGGCGAGCCGACCCTGTTCAACAACGTCGTCGTCCTGCACGCCGTGGGGCAGCGCGCCCCGACCGGCGGGGCGCCATGGGCCTATGGCATCCGCTCCGAAATCAACCCGTTCAGCAACCTGGACTATAACGACGTCTATGGTTGGAACGTCAACTATCACAACGTCATCAGCGGCACCCACGACCTGCAGCAGGACCCCCTCTTTGTCAACGAGGGGCTGTCCGATTACCACCTGCAGGAGGGCTCCCCCTGCCGCAACAGCGGCGCGGCCAGCTTTGGCGGCCTGAACGCCCCCGCCGACGACCTGGACGGCGAGGCCCGGCCGCAGGGCGCCGGCCACGACATGGGCGCCTACGAATACGTCGAGGGCAGCGCCTGCGTCCCCGTGACCGCGGTCAACATCAGCGGCCCCACTACGGGCCAGGTCGGCGTGCCCTACGGCTTTGGCGCCGATGTCCAGCCGGGCGACGCCACCGAACCCATCCAATACACCTGGAACCCCGCCCCGGGCAGCGGCCAGGGCAGCGCCAACGCCACCTATACCTGGAGCAGCCCCGGCACCTACACGATCGACGTGACCGTGAGCAACTGCGGCGGGGCCGGCCAGGCCAGCGACAGCCACGTGATCACCATCCAGGAGGCCGCCTGCGTGCCCGTGACCGCGGTCAACATCAGCGGCTCCACCAGCGGCCAGGTAGGCTTTCCCTACAGCTTTGGCGCCGACGTCCAGCCGGGTGACGCCACCAAACCCATCCAATATACCTGGAACCCCGCCCCGGGCAGCGGTCAGGGCAGCGCCAACGCCACCTATACCTGGAGCAGCGCCGGCACCTACAATATCAACGTGACGGTGAGCAACTGCAGCGGGGCCGGCCAGGCCAGCGATGACCACAGCATCACCATCTCGGCCGGTGGGACGGTCCACAAGGTCTACCTGCCGGTATTGTTCAAGAACGATTGAGGAGGATGAGCGGTGGGAACGTTCGAACGTTCGAACGTTCGAACGTTCGAACGTTCCCACTTGAGCGCATTCGGTAACCGGCGAGTCTTGTTCCCCTACGAGTGGCGAGTTCCGCAACTGGCCATGTGGCTAGAGGGATTCCGCGGCCCCAATCTGTCTATACAGCGCCACCACGTCGTGGATGCGCTGGCTCCAGGAGAACTCGGCCACCGCCTTCTGGCGCAGTTGCTCGCCCAGCCGGCGGCCCTGCTCGGGTCTCTGCAGTTGTTCCAGCAGGCAGCGCGCCAGCGATTCGGCGCTGCCGTATTCGGCATAGAGGCCCAGTTCTCCCAGTATCTCGCGGCTCACCGGCGTGTCAAAAGTCACCACGGGCAGGCCCATGGCCATGTAGTTGATGATCTTGCCGCTGCCCTCGGTGGTCGACATCTTGGGGGCCACGGCCACGTCGCCCAGGGCCAGCAGGCGGTGCGCGCCGGTGTAGCGGATGCGCCCGGGAAGCAGCACCCGCTCCAGGATGCCCAAGGAGCGGGCCAAGGCGGCGTAGCGATCCACCCCCGGGTAGCCCATCACCAGAAAGTAGGTCTCCGGCCGCTCCCGCAGCACGCCCTGCGCCGCCTCCAGCAGGACGTCGATGCCCTGGTAGGGCGCCAGCAGTCCCAGGTAGATGACTACGGGGGAATCGGCTGGGATGCCCATGCGCGAGCGCAGTTGCGCCCGCTTTTCCGGCCAGCCCAGCAGCTCGTCCAGGGGGCGGAAGCGATCGGTGCTGACACCGTCGGGGACGGTAAAGAGCCCCTTATCGGGGAAGGCAAATTCCTCTCGCAGGAATAGGGCCGCGTTATAAGAGCTGGTCACCAGGGCCTGGGGCCAGGTGTTGATCTTGCGCTCCAGCCGGCAGAGGGGACGGTACCAAAGGCCGGCCGGGTCGAGAAAGTTGTGGTCGACCATCTCGCGGGTCATGCTGCCCTGAAAGTCAAACAGCACCGGGAGGCCCAGCAGCCGCCCGACAATGACGCCGATGAGCGCGCCCTCGTGCAGGTGGGCGTGGATGACGTCGGGCCGCCAGCGCAGGGCCACCTCCAGGGTGCGCAGCCCCAACATGGCGTCCAGGTAGAGCTTGTGCCGGCTGCTGCCCACGACGGCGCGCTTGATCCAGGGCACGCCCCAACTGCGATAGATCTCGAGTCCCGGCAGGTCGTCGCCGTTGTGATAGGTACAGATGGCCACCCGGTGCCCCAGTTCCTGCAGGTGCAGGGTCTCCTCCAGGATGCGCACGTGGCAGCCATAGTCGGCAAAGAACGAGGTTGGCGCGATCATCAACACCTTGTAGGGCAAGTTCCCACCTCAGCTCCGGATGCTCGCCCCCAGGGCCTGCTCCAGGGCCGGGACGATCTTTTTATCGCGCAGGCGGTTGACCTCTTTTTCCTGCAGCACGCGGTCCATGGCCTGGAAATGCAGGCGGTAGGCCAGGCTGACCGTGCCCTCGGGCAGCGGGCTGCCCTGGTAGACGTCGAACAGGGACAGTTCCCGCAGCAGGTCCCCGGCGGCCCCGCGAATGACCTCGGCCACCCGCGCGGCCGGCACCTGCTCGTCCACGACGACGGCGAGATCCTGGATCACGGCCGGAAAGCGCGAGATGGGCTCATACATGCGGGCGCCCACCGCTTCGACCAAGGGGGCCAGGCGGAATTCGGCCAGGCCCACCCGCAGATCGGGCAGCTCGAACTGCTCGCGCACGACGGGGTGTACCTCACCGAACGCGCCGAGGCACTCCTGCCCCAGCCACAGGGAGGCCTGCCGGCCGGGATGCAGCGTGGGAGAGTCCGCCGGCTCAAAGCGCGCATCCTCGATGCCCAGGTGCGTCAGCAGGCCCTCCACGATGCCCTTGAGGTCGAAAAAGTCCATCGTCTCGGCTTTGTCCTGGAGCCAGTCCGCCTCCGCCCGCCGGCCGGCCAGGCAAATGCCCAGCATGTGCGGCTCGTCGGGCAGCTCCTGGCCCTCCCGCGGGAGATAGACCCGGCCGATCTCGAAAACGGCCACCCGTTCCTGGTAGCGCAGGTTGAGGGCCAGGGTCTCCAAGAGATGGTTCTGCAGGGACTGGCGCATATATTCGCGCTCCGCCGTCAGCGGATTGGCCAGGCGCAGGTACTGTTCCCCATCCACTGGGGGCATAGCCGGAAGCAGGCGGGCGATGCTCTCCAGGTTGGTCAGGGAGTAGGTAATGACCTCGTCCAGTCCGCCCCCTACCAGGATGTCGCGCACGCGCTCCTCCACCTGCAGCACTGGGTTGTCCCGCTGGGGCGGCAGCACGTCGCTCATCAGGGTGGTGGGGATGTTGTCATAGCCGTACATGCGGGCGACCTCTTCGAGCAGGTCGGCCGGGATAGAGACATCCAGGCGGAAGGAGGGGACCTCGACCTGGACCAGGTCCTGCTCTACGGTGCAGGGAAAGCCCAGCGGCCGCAGTTGGGCGGCGATCTCTTGTGCCGTCAGATCGATGCCCAGCAGGCGTTGGACCTCCCGGGCCGGCAGTTCGATGTGGGAGGGCTGCCAGGGCCGGGGGTAGACGTCCACCACGCCCTGGGCCGTGGTCGCGCCGGCCAGCTCTTCCAGCAGGGCGCAGGCCCGCCGCAGGGCCCAGGTGGTGCCCTCGGGGTCCACCCCGCGCTCAAAGCGCCGGGAGGCCTCGCTGGGCAGGTGGTAGAGTTGGGAGGTGCGGCGGATGCTGATCGGATCAAAGTGGGCCGATTCGAGCAGGACGTGGCGGGTCTTGGGGGTGACCTCGCTCTCCAGCCCGCCCATGACGCCGGCCAGGGCCACCGGCCCCTGCCCATCGCAGATCAGCAGGCGGTCGGGGTCCAGCAGGCGTTCCTCTTTGTCCAGGGTAGTCATGCGTTCGCCCTCCTGGGCGGCCCGCACAATGATGGCCGGCGGGCCGTCCGTGCCCGGCTGGGGGCGCAGTTCCTCATAGTCAAAGGCGTGCAGCGGCTGGCCGAATTCGAGCATGACATAGTTGGTCACGTCCACGACCACGTTGATCGGCCGCATGCCGGCCCGCAGCAGGCGCTGCTGCATCCACGTGGGCGAGGGCCCCCACTGCACGTCGCGCACCAGCGCCGCCGAGTAGCGCGGGCACATGTCGGGGTCCAGGATCTCGATGTGGATCTGGCCCTCGATGGGCGCTCCCTGCTGCAACGGCTGCGGGTCGGGTACATGTAATGCCGTTCCCAGCAGGGCGGCGACCTCCCGGGCCACCCCGATCATGGACAAGCAGCGGCCCAGGTTGGGCGTCAGGTCCAGTTCCAGGACCACGTCGCCCAGGTAATCGACCAGGGGCATGCCCACCGGGGCGTCGGCCGGCAGCAGGATGATGCCGCTGTGCCGGTCGGAAATGCCCAGTTCCTTTTCCGAGCAGGCCATGCCCTCGGAGCGCTGGCCGCGAATCTTGGTCGTCTTGAGGGTAAACTGCTTGGGCTGTTCGGCGTAGGGGTCCCAGAGCCGGGCGCCCACTCGGGCCAGGGCGACCCTGGCGCCGCTGTCGCCCACGCGGAGGTTATCGGCGCCGCAGACGACGGTAGTGGGCGTCTCCCCGCCGTACTCGACGTCCACCAGGGTCAGCCGGTCGGCGTTGGGATGCGGCCGCACGGCCAGCACATTGCCCACGACGACCAGTTCCGGGTCCCAATCCTGGCCGATGTAGCTGACGTCGGCCACCTCCAGGCCGGCCAGGGTGATCCGGTGGGCCAGTTCCTCCAACGGGACGTCCACCTGCACGTATTCCTGTAACCACTTTAGGGGGACTTGCATCATGCCGCTCCTTCTTTTGCCCGGGGCCGCTGCAGGGCCGCGCGGAACTGTTGTAAAAAACGCAGGTCATTCTGGTATAGATGGCGGATATCCTCGATCTGCCAGCGGATGGCGGCGATGCGATCGGGGCCGGCCCCGAAGGCAAAGCCGCTGTAGCGATCCGGGTCGATGCCGCAGTTGCGCAGCACCTGCGGGTGGATCATGCCGGCCGGCATGACCTCCAACCAGCCGGTTCCCCCGCACAGCCGGCAGCCCGCGCCCTGGCAGAGCACGCAGCCCACGGCCGTGTCCACGCCCGGCTCCACGTAGGGGAAATAGTCGCAGCGGAAGCGCAGCCGCACCTGCCGGCCAAAGACGCGGCGCAGTACGGCGGTGATCGTTCCCTTTAGGTCGGCCAGGGTAATGCCCCGATCGACCACGAAACCCTCGACCTGGTAGAACATCCAGTTGTGCGAGGGGTCGACCTGCTCGTAGCGATAGACCCTGCCGGGGACGACCACGCGCAGGGGCAGGCCCACCTGGGGCATGATGCGGATCTGGTTGGGGGAGGTATGGGTGCGCAGCAGCAGCGCCCCCGGGGCTGGGGCGCCGGAGGGCCCCGCCCGCAGCTCGGGGGTATCGAGGTAAAAGGTATCGTGCATGGCGCGGGCCGGGTGATGGGCCGGCATGTTCAACAGCTCAAAGTTATAGCGATCCAGCTCCACCTCGGGCCCATCCCAGACCTGGAAGCCCAGGGCGTAAAAGGTCTCGATCATCTCGCGCAGGACCTGGGTGATCGGATGATAGGCGCCCAGCCGGCGCTGCCGGCCGGGCAGGGTGATGTCGACGCACTCCTGGCGGGCCTGTGCGGCCAGTTCCTTCCGGCGCAGCAGGACCTCCCGCGCCTCCCAGGCGGACTCGAGCCGATCCTGCAGGGCGTGCACCTCCCGGCCATAGGCCGGCCGAGCGGCCGGCGCGAGTTGGCCGACGCGCCGCAGTTGCTCGGCCAGGACGCCTTTGCGCCCCAGGTAGAGCTGCCGCCAGGCATCCAGCCCCGGCCGGTCCTGGATGCGTTCCAATTCCTCAAGGGCTTTTTCACTTATTGTTTGCAGTTGGGGATCCATCGTGGTTTACCTTTCCTTTCGTTCAACAGACGGGCATTCCAAGCAGTCTGTTTGGGGATCGGCGGGCAGCAGCCACCCTCCGACCCCCCCGGAAAGGTGAACGTCTGGGGGGCAAAGCAGCAGATATAGTGGGTTGGCCTGGAGAAAGTCAAACATCTCATCGTGATCCCTGTAGCGCACTTTGCCAGGCGCTATCATATCACAATCGTTGGCGGCTGTCAAAGGAAATAGACCCTATTCCCAGGCCTCCACCAGCCGGAAGGGGTCGCCCGAGACAACGCTGGAGGCGTACAGCTCCATGGCCCCCACATCGGCGGTGCGGTTATTGGGGTCGCCCCGATCCACCAGGCGGGCCAGCACGCCGGGAAAGCCGCTCCAATCCTCCGGCACCGGGGCCAGCGGCGGCAGGTAGAGGACCAGGTTAAAGCAGCGCACGCCCAGCCGCTGCACGTAGGCCTGCAGCACCGCGTAGAGGGCGTCCACGAAATCGTCGTCCACGGCCGGCCCCAGCAGCAGGACCTCCCGCTCCTTGATCGGCGTCAGGTAGGCCAGAGCCTCCACCGGGCCATAGGAGCGGCTCAGGCCCAGGGCCCGCTGCACGCGCAGCAAGTCGGCGAAATAGTCGCTGCCGTAAGCGGCCCGATAGCGCTGGGCGGCCTGGCGCAGGGCCTCCACCCGGGCATAGTGCATCTCCCGGCCGAGGGCGGTTTGGGCGTGTCCGTGCAGGATAGAGGCGCCGCTTTTCCAGAGGCAGTTCCACATAAAGAGATAATAGACCGCCTGCGGATCGGCCTGGTGGGCGGCCTCGGCCCAGCGCCGGCCCGCCTCCAGATAATCGGCGATGGCGGCGCGGTCAAAGCGCAGCGGGTGGTGCTGCTCAAAAATGACCAGCCCGTGAAAGCCGTCGTACTTGGCGATGTTGCTGGCGGTGACGCAGTGTTGGCCCTGGACGCGGCCGAACACGTCCTCGGGCGTGCCCTGCAGCGGCCGGCAGAAGGGCCCGCCCTCGCCCTCGGCGATGAGCTGCTCCAGGTCATCTTCCTTGGGCGGCCCCTGGGGCCGGCTGGCGCGCAGCTCGTTGTAGAGGGTGCCCTCCAGGGTGACCCGGTTGGTCAGCTTGACGATGCGCTGCCGGCGCACCGCCTCCACCGAGCCAAAATAGCCCTCGATCCAGCCGAACATGCTCTCCGGGGGGCGGAGCTGGCCCACGGTCGTGCTCAGGTGGAAAATTCGCTCAAAGAGCTCCCGCTCCGGTGCTGGCAGCCCGGCCACAAGCCGGGGCAGGTCGACGATGCTCTTTGGATCCATCGGGCTAGGACTCCTCGGCCGGCGGGCCGCCGACCTGGTAGGACTCGCGCGGCGGGCGCGGGGTACGCGCGGCCAGGGCCCGCCTGTACAGATCGACGTACTTGCGGGCGGAGGCGGACCAGGAATAGTCGGCCGACATAACCTTGGCCATGAGGCGGCGCCAGGTGTCCTCGTACTTGTAGTTCTCCAGGGCGCGGATGATGCTGCCATAGAGGGCCATAGCGCTATAGTGCTGGAAGGAAAAGCCATTGCCGAAACCGGTCTCGGGTTCCAAGTCCTGCACCGTGTCGGCCAGACCGCCGGTGGAGCGCACGATGGGAATGGACCCATAGCGCATGGCGATGAGCTGGCCCAGGCCGCAGGGCTCAAAGCGCGAGGGCATCAAAAACATGTCGCTGCCGGCATAGATCTTTTGGGCCAGGGGCGCGTTGAAGGTGAGAAAGGCCGAGACACGCTCGGGGTAGCGCTGCTGAATCTGTTGGAAAAGCTCGTGATAGCGTTGGTCTCCGGTGCCCAGCAGCACGAACTGAAAGTGGGCGTTCTGCACCAGGGGATCGATCACCTGGGCGATCAGGTCAAAGCCCTTTTGATCGGTCAGGCGCGAGATCGCCCCGATCAGGGGGATGTAGGGGTCCTGCGGCAGGCCGGCCTCGGCCTGCAGGGCCCGCTTGCAGGCGGTCTTGCCGACGAGATCGTGCAGGTCATAGTGGGCGGCGATGTAGGGGTCGGTGGCGGGGTTGTGCACCTCCGGATCGATGCCGTTGAGCACCCCAAAGATGCGGTCGCGGCGGTCACGCAGCAGCGGGTCCAGGTTTTCGCCGTACTCGGGGGTGAGGATTTCCTGGGCGTAGGTCTCGCTGACGGTATTGATCAGGTCGGCGAAATAGATGCCCCGCCCCATCATGTCGACGACGTTGTCCAGGTCGGGGATATCGGGATGGACGATAAAGCCAAACTCGTCGATGCCGGCCACCTCGAGCACCCGATAGCCAAAAATGCCCTGATAGGCCAGGTTGTGAATGGTATAGATGGTGGCGGTGCCCTTGTAAAAAGGGTCCTCCTGGTAGACGGTTTTCAGCCAATTGGGCACGATGGCCGTGTGCCAGTCGTTGCAGTGAACGACGTCCGGAGACCAGCCCAGGCGTTTCATCCCTTCCAACAGGGCGCGGCAGAAAAAGATAAAGCGTTCGGCATCATCCGGGTACATATAGATGCCCTCGCGGTTGTAATAGTGGTCGTTCTCGACCATATAGACGGGGACCTCCTGGCCAATGGTGGCCTGGCTCAGGCCGGCCTGTAGGGTCTGCCCGTCCATGGGCACGTCAAAGGGTTCCAGGACGGTGGTCAGGTCAAACTTGGTCGGATCGATGGGCCCATAGCGGGGCATGCCGACGCGCACGTCCACGCCCAGCTTTTTCAGCGCCTTGGGCAGGGAACCGGCCACGTCGGCCAATCCGCCCGTCTTGGCAAAGGGAACGACCTCTGCCGATAAGAACAGGACCTTCAGGGTCTCTTTTTGTTCCACCAACGTTCTCCTTGGTGCGTGCAAACGCACAAAACAAGGACACCGGGCCCATCTCGGCCGAACTCCGGTGTCCTGGCCGCTTTGTAGCGATGATACGCTTTCCACAAGTGCCCTACAGCGGGCAGGGTCATTTTACACCATCCGGGCCGGATGTGCAAACGAGCGGCGGAAGGGGGGGGGCGGTCAGCGCACGATGGTCGGCTCGATCTCGAGGTGGAGGCCAAAGGTATCCTGAACGCCGGCCTGGATCTCCCCGGCCAGGGCCAAGAGTTCCGCGGTCGTCCCACCATAGTTGACCAGGGCCAGGGCGTGTTGGGGCGAGACCCCCACGCCGCCCCGGCGATAGCCCCGCGGAAAGCCGGCCCGCTCCACCAGCCAGGCCGCCGGCACCTTGAGCCCCGCCGGCGCGGGGAAAACGGGGATCTCGTCCGTGCCTCCAGAGCACCGCCAGCGCAGCCGCACTTGCTCCAGGGCCGGCGGGGAGAGCACCGGGTTGAGAAAAAAAGAGCCCACCGAGCGGGCGCAGGGGTCGTCCGGGTCGGCCAGCATGGATTTATCCCGGCGCAGCGCCAGGACCGCCTCCCGGGCCGCCTGCAGGGCCGGCCGGCCGGCCGGCAGGACCTCCAGGTCCGCCCGCTGCCGCAGCCGCCGCTCCAGCTCGGCGTAACGCAGAGTGGGCCGACCGCCGCGGCGCAGGCCAAAGCCGACCTCCAGGATCACATAGCGGTCGCGGTCCTGGCGCTTGAAGCGGCTCTGCCGGTAGGACAGGCGGCAGTCCGCGGCGGAGAACTCGACCCGCTCCAGGCTCTGGCGATCCAGCGCCCGCAGTGAGACGAGCGTATCGCCGACCTCCTGCCCATAGGCGCCCACGTTCTGGATCGGCGTCGCCCCCACCGAGCCGGGAATGCCGGAGAGGCACTCCAGGCCGGCCAGGTCCCGCTCGATGCACCACTGCACCAGGCCATCCCAATCCTGGCCCGCCGCCGCCGTGACCTCGACCGTAGCCCCGCGCTCCCGCAGGTCAATTCCGGACAGCTCGATCTTGAGCACCAGCCCGGAAAAGCCGGTGTCGGCAAAGATGGTGTTGCTGCCCCCACCGAGGACCTGCACGGGCAGGGCTTGCTCCTGGGCCCAGATCAGCCCCTCCCGCACCTGCTCGACGCTGCGGCAGCGCAGAAAATAGCGTGCCGGCCCGCCGAGGGCGATGGTGCTATAATCAGAGAGGGGAACGTCTCGCTCCAACATGCTCGGCCTCCTGCCGATCAGTGCCCACCGGCCTATTACAAACCCGCCAGCAGCAGCCCCAGGCTGAGCAGCAGGCCGGTGAGCAGGTGGACCTGGATCGTAGTGGCCTGGGCCGGCAGCAGGGCCGCGTTCTGCTCGTACTGCAGGTGCAGGGTGCGGGCGGCGCGCAGGGCCAGGGGTAGGGCCAGCAGCGCCAACAGCGACCAGGCCGGCAGGGCTCGCAGCAGCACGCCCACCACGATGGACAGGTAGATCGTGGCCGTCAGAACGTGGTAGCCATAGCGGGCCCGCTTTTTGCCCAGCCGCACCACCAGGTTGTCCTTGCCCACGGCGTGGTCGACCGGCAGGTCGGGGAACTGGTTGATCCAGAGCACGTTGATGATCAGGCCGGTGACCGGCAGGGAGGCCCAAAAGGCGCACCAGGAAAAGCTGCCCGTCTGCACGAAATAGGTCCCCAGCACGGACAGCACGCCAAAACTCAGCCCCACGCCGATCTCGCCCAGGCCGCGGCCGGCCAGAAACAAGCGGGGCTGCGTATAGGCGTAGCTGATGGCCATACCCAGCAGCCCCAGCAGCACGATGACCCAGCCCCGCGGGCCGGCCCGCCAGGCCAAAAAGAGGCCGCAGGCGGCCCCGATCCCGTAGGCCACCAGGGCCGCGTTGCGCATGGCCCGCTCGGAGAGCAGCCCCTCGGCGATCACGTTGCTGCCGCCGTTGAATAGGGTGCGGGCGGGATTGTCCGGATCGCAGCCGCTCCTGTAGTCGAAATAGTCGTTGATCAGGTTGGCCGCGGCGTGCAGCGAGACCATGCCCAGCAGGGTCAGCAAAAAGTAGCCCCAGTGAAAGGAGCCGCTCTGGTAAAAGGCCGCTGCTCCGCCGACCAGCACGGGGACGACCGCGGCGGTGAAAAAGGGCGCCCGCATGCCGCGGATCCAGACCAGGACCGGGGAAATGGCTGCTGTCGTCATCAAGACCTCCGCAAACTCTTTTGAGGGAATTATAACGCCGATCCCTGCCCCGGTCAAGGATCGGCGCCGCGATCGTTACTGCAGGCCAAAGCGGATGCGCACCCGCGCGCTGACCGTGATCTGCCCTGGGGCCATGGTGCCCTCCATGTCGGCCGGGGCATTGCCGGCGTTCACGATCACGTTCTGGGCCATACTGTTCCCCCAACTTGCCCACCAGCTCCCGTACCAGGACCACCAGCCGTTGTATTCCTCATAGATGTCGTAGGGCTCGCCCACCTGCTGGCCCAACTCCCCGGCCATGGCCTCGGCCTTTTCGCGGGCCGCGTTGACGGCCAGGGCGCGGGCCTGGTCGCGGTATTTGCGCAGTTCGGTGGTGCGGAACTGGATGCCGTGCACGTTGCTGACGCCGGCCTCCATCAAGGCGCTGAACAGTTCCTCAAAGATCGAGACGTCCTTCAGGGTGACGACGATGGTCTTGCGCACAAAGTAGCCGATAAACTCCTTGCGGGCATAATCGTCGTAGCGGGGATCGATCGAGATGTGCTCGGTCTGGATGTGGCGCGATTCCACCCCGTAGCTTTGGAGCAGGGCCAGAATCTCGGTGACCCGCTGGTCGTTGTCCCAGAGGGCCAACTGCAGATCCGTGTCCCAGGTCTCCACCCCCAGGGAGAGCAGCACCTCGTCGGGCACGACCCGCACCTCGGCGTCGCCGGTGACGGTGATAAAGCGGTTGGCCGGCGTCGGTTCGGCGGCGGCGGTCACGCCTCCCACCGGCCAGGAGGCCCGCCCGGGGAAAAGCAGGCCCAAAACCAATGCTCCGGCCAACAGACCGATGACGAAATACTCCTTGCGTGCGTTCATAGCGTCCTCCTCTTAGCCTATGTTGACTGCGTCCTGTTGCGTACATATACCTTTCTGTAGGGGCAACGGCGATCCTGCGGATCGTTGCGTCGCCCCTTCGTGGCGGCCCGCCGGCCATGTTCGACTGTTTTCATGATAGCTGCTCTTTGTGACCGCTTTGTGACAGCGGGAGGGCGCTTTGGGGACGCCTTGCCGACAGACGGGGGGCACGCGCCATTTTTGTCGGGCGAGGCATTTCCGCCGGGCATTCCAACCTGGTTGGAGGCAAAAAACGAACTGGACAGGTCCAGCAAGGGCTCCTTTCAAGCGGGAAATGCCTCGCCCCTACAGCGGCATGTACAAAAACGGCGCACGCCCCGCATGGGAGGCCGTTGACTTGTTCCAGCAGGTGCGGTTATAATGAGCGCAGCGTCTCAAGCCCTAATCCAAAAGGGGGTCCAGCATGTCAAAGCGTGCTCCGCTGTTTGCGCTCCTGGCACTCGTCCTGCTCTCCGCGGTGCTGTTGTGGCGGCCGCCTACGGGATCACTGGTCGGGGCGGCCCACATGGCCGCGTCCTTTAGCAGCGCCATCAATATCTCCAACTCGTCCAATCCCGGCGTCGGCGAGAACGCTTCCCAGCACGTTCGGGGCGCGTTGGCTGCCGATGGCTATCTCCACGCCACCTGGATGGAGGGTACGCTGAACTCGGCCAATGGTCCGGCCTATGTGCGTGGTCAGGGCAGCGCCTGGCCCCTGTGGGAGTGGGCCGGCCCCAGCAACAACTCTGGCTACACCAACCCCACCGTGGCCCTGGATAGCAACGGTACAGTCCACCTGGTCTGGACCGGCGGCGGCGGCTCTCCCTACGATATCCTCTATGCCAGCAAGCCGCCGGGGGGAAGCTGGTCGGGGATCCACAACATCTCCCAGGACGAGAGCAATTCGATCTATCCCAGCATCGCCATCGACGGCCAGGACCGCCTCTGGGTCACCTGGGAAACCCAGGTCACCGAGCAGGATTTTGAGGTGTATGCCTGCAGCAAGCCGGCCGGTGGGGCTTGGGAGGATATCTCGGTGATCTCGAACAGGCCCGGCCAGGACCTGGAGCCGGCCATCGTCGTCGATGCCGCCGACGTCCCCCACGTGGTCTGGCGCAATAACGACGCCGGCTGGGAGATTTATCACAGCAGGTACCTCGGGGGCTCCTGGACGACCCCCAACAATCTCTCCTCCAACGGCTCGGCCTCGCACTATGCCCATATCGCCGCCAACAACAGCGGTGACGTTTTCGTCGTCTGGGAGGACGAGATCGACGGCGCCGACCGCCTGCAAATCCTCTTTCGCCGCTGGGACGGCAGCCAGTGGGGCAGTACCACCCGCGTTTCCTCCACGCCGGCCAAGGCGCTCTGGCCGGCGGTCGCCGCCGAGGGCTGCAACCTCTATGCGGTCTGGACCGACTTTCGCAATACCAGCACCGAGACCTACTTTTCCCACTCGACGGACTGCGGTTCGACCTGGTTGGGTGACGAGAACGTCTCCAGCAACAGCAGTTCCTCCTTTTACCCGGACGTTGTGGCCCAGGCGGGGGGGCTGGCGCACGTCTTTTGGCAGGACTATGCCCCCGGCCAGTTCGACGTCTATTACAGCGTGGGCACGGTCAGCGTGCCCACGCCGACCCCCAGCGGCCCCACCCACACCCCCACCTGGACGCCGGCTCCGCCCACGCCCACCGATACGCCCACGCCGACGCCCCCGCCCCATTTCGACATCGCCGGCCAGGTGCTCGATCTGAACGGCAACCCCCTTGCCGGGGTCACCGTGTCCGCCGGCGGCGCTTACCAGGCGAGCACGGACGCCGCCGGCCTCTACAGTTTGACCGATCTGCCGGCCGGCTCCTACCTGCTGCTCCCCTCCCGGTCCGGCTACAGCTTTGCCCCGACATCGCGCTCGGTGGCGGGGCCGCCGGACGCCCTACACCAGAATTTCAGCGCCGCCGGTCCAGCCCTGGAGGAGCAACCCCGGATCCAGTCCGTGCGCGCCTGTTTCCAGGGGCCCTACTACCTCTCGAACTGCAGCCTGCCCAACCCCTTTGAGGTCCGCGTGGATTGGCAGGGCGGCCAGCCCGGCTATGTCGATTTCGTGTTGAACGACATGCGCGCCCGCGAGACGGCCGACGCCGCGGGCGTGACCCACAGCTACGATATGTGCAGCCGCCTGGCCTACAGCCCCCAGGGGCAGCGCAACCGCTTGGAGGTGGTCGCGGTCAATGCCGAGGGCCTGCGCTCGGTAACCCACGTACAGGTCCTGATCGGGGTGGACGCACCGGCCTGGGCACCCGGCCCCTTTGTAGCCCAGCCGGCCGGCTGCCCTCACAGTGCGGCCAACCTGCGCGGAGGAATCGAGTTTCCGCCGACGCCGCTGGAGGCCCAGGTCAGCCCACCAGCCTGGTTCCCCTACCTGGGAGACCAGGCCTTTGGCCTGCCGCCCTCCCAGCCCTGGCTGGCCCTGGACCTGGCCACGGATGGCTTGGGCCAGGCGACGCTCTCGGGCGATTGTGCGGTCATGGCGGCCGGCCGGCAGGGCGAGGGCCAGGCCTCCGGTCGGGGCGAACTGCGCCTGTCCGAGGGCCAGGGCCTGCAGTTGTCCGGCGGCCTGCTCCGCCTGCAGGCAGAGCAGGCCTTTGAGGCCGGCGCCGCCCTCAGTCAAACGCTGCCCAGCCTGCAGGGCCTGGCCGCCGGGCCCCTGCTCGGCGGATCGGTCCGCTGGATCGAGGGGCGCGTCGAACTGCCGGCGTGGATCGAGCCAGCGCTGGACGTGCGCGCCCGCTTTGAGGGCGACGCTGCGGGCTGGTCCTGGCAGTCCCTGGAGGGCGGGGTGGACACGCAGAGCTCGTTGGCCCTCTCGCTGCGGGCGGCCGGCGGGCTGCAGGTCCGTTTCTACGGTGGGGGGGACTCTGCCCTCTCGATGCAGCCGCCCGTCGACGGGTCCTACCTGAAGGAGACCCGGTTCGGGTTCTACGCCGGGGCCCAACTGCGGGCCTGGGGCTTTTGCTACGACCTCGCCGATGCCTTCTGCTGGTCCTATACAACAGGGGGCCCGCAGAGTCAGCACGGCCCGCGGCCCAGTGCCGCCGGCTGGCGGGCCAACCGCAGCCTGTCCCGCGTTGCTGCCGGCCGCGCCGGGCTGGACGGGGCGGAGCGGATCGCCGCCGACGTTTACGCCTACGCCGAGCCCTCGCTGGCGCTGAGCGGGACGCAGGCCCTGCTGCTGTGGGCCCACGACGATGCCTCCAAGCCGCCCCTGCGGGGCGAGGAGATCCGCTACAGCATCTACGATGGCCTTTCCTGGAGCGCGCCGCTCACGCTCACCGATGATTCCTACCAGGACTTTGCGCCCCAGGTCGCCTATGACGACCTCGGCGGGGCCGTGGCCGTCTGGGAGCGGATGAGCGTCCTGCAGAACGTCAGCGCGACCCTCGACCTCACCTACACCCGCGAGCTGGAGATCGTCTATGCCCGTTTCAATGGCCTCAGTTGGACTGCGCCGTTGACTCTGACGGACAATAGCAGGCTGGACCACGCCCCGCTGCTGGCCCCCTCCCCGGACGATCAGCATGTGCTGCTACTATGGCGGCAGAACTCTCAGGGCCATCTGTTGGGCAGTGCGGAGGCACCGGACACACTCTACAGCACGCTCTGGGACGGCAGCGCTTGGAGTGTCACGGCCACCCTGAAGGTCAGCGACAGCCTGGAGCCCAGCCTGGCCTGCTACAGCCAGTCCCTGGCCGGCCTGGTCTATGTTCGGGATTTAGACGGCGACCCGGTCACGGCAGCGGACCAGGAACTCTATGCCAGCACCTGGGACGGCGTGGCCTGGTCGAGTCCCCAACGCCTGACCGATGACGACCAGCCTGACGGTCGGCCAACGCTCTTTTACGACACCGCCGGCAGCCCCCAACTGCTCTGGCTGAAAGGGGGGACTCTCTATCAGCGCAGCGGTGCCCTGCTGGGGCCGGACCAGCCAGTGCTGGATGTGGGGGGAGCGGGCCTGCTCGATTACCGGGCGGCGCAGGATGCGGCCGGCCGGCTGCTCGTGCTTTGGCCGGGTCGCTCCCAGGTGGGGAGGGACCTCCACTACGTGGTCTATGACGCTGCGGCCGGCTCCTGGGGCGAGCCCCTCCCGCTGACGGCCGATCGCTCCCTGGAGCGCATGGTGGATCCGGTCCTGGCACCGGACGGGCAGCTCTGGCTGGCCCTGCTCCAGGACGAGTTGTTCAGCGAGACCATCGAGGTCTCTCCCTCCCTGGTGATCAGCGGTGTCACCGTCCTGGGGGCCAGCGATCTCTATGTACTCAGCCACACCCTGGGCCCCGACCTGGCGGTGACGACGGCGGACCTGTCCTTCTTTCCGCCGAATCCCGCGCCCGGCAGCCAGGCACTCATCAGCGCGACGGTGCACAACCGGGGCGACCTGGCTGTGCCGGGGGCCGCGGTGGCCCTCTACGAGGGGGACCCGCTCGACGGGGGCACCCTGCTGTTGAGCCGCAGCCTGGACCTGGGCGGCGGCCGGAGCGCCACCTTTAGCACGGCCTGGGCGGTGTCCGCGGAGCCCACCAGTCGGCAGATCTACCTGCTCGTGGACCCGGACGGGCGGCTCGCCGAGTGGGACGAGGGCAACAACCAGGCCCATGTCCCCGTCGTCCTGCCCGACCTGGTCCTGCTGGACGCCTGGACGCACTATGGGGCGGGTTCGCTGGTCACGCTGACGGCGGCGATCAGCAACGGGGGGCTGGCAGCGGCCGACGCCTTTAGTGTGGCCTTTCGCCTGGCCGACCCCTTGACGGGCACGCTGCTGGGCCAGGCCAGCGCGCCCGGCCTGGCCGGCGGAGAGGCTCTGGAGCGATCCTTTGTCTGGGATGCCAGCGCTGCGCCCGATGGCTGGCACGCCGTCTACGCCGTGGCCAACCCCGACGGCGCGCCGGTCGAGGCCGACACCGGAAACAACAGCGGCTGGGCCGGGGCCGCGCTGCTGCCCGACCTGGTGCTGCCGGCGGAGGAACTCTCGGCGCTCCTGGTCGAGGACGGCCTGATGCTGATCGTGCCGGTGCGCAACCAGGGCGCCCGCGACGCCTCCGGGGCCGTGCTGGGCCTGTACGGGCGCTGGCCGGGGCTGGGGTGGGTCCCCCCGGTCCAGTGCACCGTGGACGTGCCGGCCGGCAGCAAGCAGGTGACCACCATGAGTTGGAGCGGGCCCTGGCATCCGGGCCTCTATGCCGGGCTCAACGTCGACGGCGCCCTGGCCGAGCGCGACCTGGGCAACGACATCGCCCTGTTGGGCCGCTCTCCCAGGCGGGCCTATCTACCGTTGATTTTCCGCGCCCCCGCGCCCACCCCCACACCGACGCCCACCGCCAGCCCCACGGCCGTGCCGACCCCCACACCCAGCCCCTCCCCAACACCGCAGGCCGACTGGCGGACCATCGTCTATGAGGATTTTGAGGGCAATTTTCCCGGCGATTGGACCCTGCTCGGGGGCAGCTATAGCTGGGGCAAGCGCGACTGCCGGGTCTATGCGGGCACCCACAGCGGTTGGGCCGTGGGGGGCGGCATCGAGGGCGGCGATTTGCCCTGCGGCAGCCATTATCCGAATGGGGTTGTCTCCTGGATGCTCTATGGCCCCTTTAGCCTGGCCGATGCCAGCGCCGCCGAGATGACATTTCAGCACTGGCGGCAGATCGAGGACGAACCGTCCGACTATGCCTGCTGGTTAGCTTCTGTAGACGGCCAATACTTTTACGGCTACTGCCCCTCGGGGCACACGGATTGGGCAGAGGGCCGGCTGGACCTGGCCGACGTGCCGGTCCTGGGTAACCTGTTGGGCCGGCCGCAGGTCTGGGTGGGCTTTTACTTTGTCAGCGATGCGCAGGACAATTCGCCGGAGGGATTCTATCTGGACGACATCCTCCTGCGCAAATATGTCGGCCCGCTGGAAGCCGTGCCTTAGGACTGGATAACTCGCCGGCTTTGCTGCCTGTCCTACATCACGGGCTAAAGCCTCGACTCCGAAAGAACCCGTAAAAGGTTTCAAATTCCCGGACCGGAGTCGAGGCTTTAGCCGGTCAAAGCCGGCAAGTTATTCCTGGCCGCCCCCTTAGGGTTTTGACATAACTCCAACCTGCATGTATAATATGGGCGGCCGAAGGGTGCTCTGGAGCCCTGAGACAGTGTTTTTTGCCGTTTGGAGATGTGTGATTGGTTCCGGTCCGGGCAACCCGGCCGACAGGACCGGCTCAAGATCTTTTGAGGAGGCACGATGGATCTGATAGAAGCCTTTCTGGAATACCTGGAGGTGGAGCGGGGGTTTTCCCATAACACCTTGTCCGCCTACCACACTGACTTGCGCCAGGCAATCTCCTTCCTTAAAAAGGAGCGCAACTTTTGGGGTTGGGCCGACGTCACCCGCGATGACGTCCTGGCTTTTCTTTTGTACATGAAGCAGCGCAAATACGCCGCCTCGACGGTGGCCCGCCGCTTTTCGGCGCTGCGTTCCTTCTACTCCTTTTTGATCCAGGAGAACCATGTGGGGGATGATCCCAGCGAAGGCATCGAGCTGCCCAAGGTGTCCCGCGATCTGCCACGGGTCCTGACCACCGAAGAGGTTGACGAACTGCTAGAGCTGCCGGCCCGTTCGGACAACCCGATTGCCCTACGTGACCGGGCCATCCTGGAGCTGGCCTATGCCACTGGAATGCGTGTCAGCGAATTGGTCCACCTGCAGTTGAGCGACCTGAACTTGGTCACGGGGGACATTCGCTGTATCGGCAAGGGTGATCGCGAGCGTATTCTGCCGATCAGTGCCACGGCCGCCCGATCACTGCAGGACTACCTCGAACTGGCCCGACCACACCTGGCCCGCAGCGCCGATGCCACTTGTCTGTTCTTGAACCGCCGAGGCCAGCCCATGACGCGGCAGGGCTTTTGGCTCATGCTCAAAAAGTACGCCGAGGAATTGACCCTGCACGACGTCACGCCGCATACCCTGCGCCACACCTTTGCCACCCACGCCCTCCAGCGCAAGGTGGATCTACGCACGGTCCAGGAAATGCTGGGCCACGCCTCGATTGCCACCACCCAGGTCTATACGCACCTGGTCACCGATCAACTACACGAGGCCTACGAGGAAGCCCATCCCCGCGCCGGCGATTTTGAAGAGGAGGAGTAGAATAGCATGGCCGCACCCTCTATGGATTTAATGGTCAGCCTGTGCAAACGGCGTGGTTTCGTCTTTCCCTCCAGCGAGATCTATGGCGGCTTTGCCAGCACCTGGGACTATGGCCCGCTGGGCGCCGAGTTAAAGCGCAACCTCAAGCAGGCTTGGTGGCGACGGGTGGTCTGGGAACGACCGGATGTGGAGGGCCTCGACGCCGCCATCCTCATGTCCCCGCAGGTTTGGGTTGCCTCCGGGCACGTCTCTAGCTTTAGCGACCCTTTGGTGGAATGCAAGGGCTGTCACCACCGCTTTCGGGCCGACACGCTGGAGGGGCCCAATTGCCCCAACTGCGGCAGCGCCGAGCTGACCGAACCGCGCCAGTTCAACATGATGTTCAAGACCTTTGTCGGGCCGGTGGAGGAGGATGCCGCGGTGGCCTACCTGCGCCCAGAGACCTGCCAGGGCATTTTTGTCAACTTTGACAATGTCCTCAACAGCGCCCGGCCCACGCCCAAGCTGCCTTTTGGCATCGCCCAGATCGGCAAGGCCTTTCGCAACGAGATCGTCACGGGGAACTTTACCTTCCGCACCCGCGAGTTCGAACAGTTCGAGTTGGAATATTTCGTCCACCCCGAGCAGGCCGAGGCCATGCTCCAGGAATGGCTGCAGGAGCGCCTGCGCTGGTACACCGACCTGGGGATCGATCCTGAGCATCTGCGTCTGCGCGAACACGAGGAGAAAGAGTTGGCCCATTACGCGGCCCGCTGCTACGACATTGAGTATCGCTTCCCCGACCCGCTGGGCTGGCGCGAGTTGGAGGGCATTGCCAACCGCACCGACTATGATCTGCGCAAGCACAGTGAATACAGCGGCCATCCCCTGCGCTACTTTGACGACAGCAGCGGCGAGTACGTGGACCCCTACGTCATCGAGCCGTCGGGCGGCGTGGATCGGGCCCTGTTGATCTTTCTCCTGGACGCCTATCACGAGGAGGAGGTTCGGGGGCGCAAGCGGGTGGTCCTGCGGCTGCATCCCCTGCTGGCCCCCATCAAGGTGGCGGTCTTTCCGCTCAAGCGCAACCAGCCCGAGTTGGTCGAAATGGCCCAGGACCTGGCGCGCCAGTTGCGGCCCCACATGCGGACCATCTATGAAGAGACCGGGGCCATTGGCCGGCTCTACCGCCGCATGGACGAGGTGGGCACGCCGTACTGCGTCACGGTCGACTTTGACAGCCTGAAGGGTCAGACCGTCACGGTGCGCGAGCGCGACAGTATGGAGCAGGAACGGGTGCATGTCCAAGACCTGCTGGGTTATTTGCGCAAGAAAATCACCTGGTAAAAAAAGCGGGGCGGGAACAAGCTTGTTCCCGCCCCGCTCCCTTTAAGGAGCGCGACGATGCAAGATCTGCAAGCGAATTCTCTGCTAGAACTGGCCCTGTCCCGGCTGCTGCCGGTTTTGGAGGAAAAGCTCGCCTCCGGCGGCTGTCCCCTCTGTCCCGAGTGCGACGGCAACTGCAGCGACCGGGCGCGCCAGCTTTTGCGCCCCCGGGTCGAGGCCCTGGCGGCGTGTTGGCGGCAGGGGGACGTCGGCGCCGACCTGGCCGGCCTGATCGACCACACCCTGCTCAAAGCCACAGCCACCGCAGCGCAGGTGGGGGCACTCTGCCAGGAGGCCCTGGAGCACCGTTTCGCCAGCGTCTGCGTCAACCCGCGCTATGCGCCTCTGTGCCTGGAACAACTGCAGGGCAGCCGAATCCCCGTCTGCACGGTAGTGGGGTTCCCCCTGGGGGCCAACGCCGTCGAGGGCAAGGCCTTTGAGGCCAACCTGGCCGTACAGAGCGGTGTGCGCGAGGTGGACATGGTCCTTGCCATCGGCGATCTCAAGGCCGGCGACGACCCGGCCGTTCGGCAGGACATTGCGGCGGTGAGCGCGGCCTGTCACGCCGGCGGCGCTATCTGCAAGGTCATTATTGAGACGGCCCTGCTGACGGACGAGGAAAAGGTACGCGCCTGCCGCCTGTGCCTGCAGGCCGGCGCCGATTTCGTCAAGACCTCCACCGGTTTTGCCGAGAGTGGGGCCACCGTCTATGACGTCCTGCTGATGCGCCACACCGTCGGCGAGCGCAGCGGGGTCAAGGCGGCCGGCGGCATCCGCAGCTTTGCCGACGCCTGCAGCATGCTGGCGGCCGGGGCCAACCGCCTGGGCGCCAGCGCGGGGGTGCAGTTGGTCCGGGAGGCGCGGGCGTTCGAGCGTGATACGGTTGACAGTTGAACCTTGACGGTTACGACGATGCTGGGCCCAACCGCGGGCAGAGCGAGCCCACGAAATCCGGGCAGATCTCGCGGGCAGTGCCGGGGACAGTGACCCGCCAACGCTGCAGGGCCTGCACCAGGCGACACAGCGGTAGGCCCACCACGGCCATGCCGCAGCCCTCCAACCTCCGCACCGGCTCAAAGGGCCGGTCCTGCACACCATAGGCACCGGCCTTGTCCATGGGCGCTCCGCTGGCGACATAGGCCGCGATCTCGGCGTCGCTGTAGGAGCGCATATAGACCCGGGCGGGGACCACCTCGACCCACAGCTCGCCCGCGCGGCGCAGGGCCAAACCGGTGAGGACGTCGTGGGGCCGGCCGCGCAGCGCCTGCAGCATGTGACGGGCCTCGGCAGCGTCCCCCGGCTTGCCCATCAGCTCGCCTTCCAGCACCACAATGGTGTCGGCGGCGATGACGATCTCTCCCGGATGCAGATCTACTGCCGCCGCCTTGGATCGGGCCAGGCGCCGGACCATAGTTTCGGGGATTTCGCCGGGTTGGGGGTGTTCGTCCAGTTCCTGGGTGCGCACGACCCAGTCCAGCCCCAGTCGGCCCAGCAATTCCTGCCGGCGGGGCGATTTGGAGGCCAGGACCAGCGGGGTGGAGTCCATCAATTTCCTCTCATATCCTTGCCACACGATCGCCAAGCCCCCCCATTCTACCATTGGGCCGGCCCGGCGTCAAAGGACAAGCAGCCCTTGTGGCTGCCTCTATCGGAGCGGGCGGGCCCCTGTGCCCGCCCCTACATTTACCGCTTCCGGCTCGGCTCCTGCCTCTTTTTTTTTCTTTCCTCCCCAGATTGTCCAAATAACAGATTTATGCTATGATGGGCTTATAGCGCCCGTGAACTAGCATAAGGAGGCCACTGTGGATCGTATCATCGAATGCGTACCCAACTTTAGCGAGGGCCGCCGGCCGGAGGTGGTCGAGCAGATCAGTAGCCGCATCCGCAGCGTCCCCGGCGTGCTGCTGCTGGACGTCGAGACCGACGCCGACCACAACCGTGCCGTGGTGACCTTTGTCGGCACCCCGGAGGCGGTGGGCGAGGCCGCTTTCCAGGCGGCTCGGGAGGCGGCCCGGCTGATCGATATGCGCCGGCATCGGGGCGAGCACCCCCGCATCGGTGCCACCGACGTGATCCCCTTTGTCCCCGTGCGTGGGGTGACCATGGCGGACTGCGTGGATCTGGCCCGCAGCGTGGGGCGGCGCATCGGTCAGGAACTGGCGATTCCCGTCTATCTTTACGAGGAGGCCGCCAGCCGGCCGGAGCGGCGCAATCTGGCCGACGTGCGTCGGGGCCAATACGAGGGCCTGGCCGAGGAGATTGGCCGCCAGCCCGAGCGGGCCCCTGATTTCGGGCCGGCCGAGCTGGGTCCAGCCGGGGCCACCGCCGTCGGCGCCCGTCCCTTTCTCATCGCCTATAACGTCTATCTGGGCACACCGGACCTGCACCTAGCCCGGCACATCGCCCGCGCCGTGCGCCACTCCAGCGGCGGCCTGCGCTACGTCAAGGCCCTGGGCATCGCCGTGGACCGACCGGGCCAGGTGCAGGTCTCGATGAACCTGACCGACTATACCAAGACCCCCATCCAGCGAGTACTGGATCTGATCCGGGCCGAGGCCGGCCGCTATGGCGTGTCCGTACTGGAGAGCGAGGTGGTGGGCCTGCTGCCGGCCGCCGCCCTGCACGATGTGGCCATCAACGAGCTGCAGCTGCACAACTTTAGGCCCGATCAAATCCTGGAGAACCGCCTCCAGGGCGAGCGGGAGGGCGGGCTGGCGGCGGATTTGCCCCGGCCCTTCCTGGCCCGCGTGGCCGCCGGCACGCCCACCCCCGGAGGGGGCAGTGTGGCCGCGGTGGCTGGCGCGAACGCCGCCGCTCTGGGCCGCATGGTGGCCAATCTAACCATCGGCCGCAAAAAGTACGCCGCGGTCGAGGACGACATGCGCGCGGTCGAGGCTGCCCTGGAGCAACTGCAGCAGGAACTGCTGGGCCTGTGCGTGGAGGACGCCGCCGCCTTTGAGGCCATCATGGATTCCTTTCGCCGGCCCAAAGGCAGCGACGAGGAAAAGGCCACCCGCAGCCAAGCCATCCAGAAGGCCACCATCGAGGCCGCCCGCGTGCCCCTGTGCACGGCCGAGCGCACCGTGCAGGTGCTGGACCTGCTGCGGCGCGCCGCGGCCCAGGGCAATCCCAATGCCCACACCGACGCCGCCGTGGCCGTGGCCATGGGCCGGGCGGCGGTGTTTGGCGCCGCCCGCAACGTACGCGTCAACATCGAGGGTCTCAAGGATCGGGCATTGGCCGAGCAGCTCGAAGGGCAGATCTCCGAACTGGAGCAGCGGGCCGAGGAGTTGTCGCGAGAGGTGTTGGGCATCGTGGATGGGGGTTAGAATTTGACAAGGGCCTGCAAGGAGGGTATACTGATAGCAGGTCGGTCTTTTGGGCCGGTCCGGTCAGGAGCAATTAGCGTTGGACATAGACAGTTGGCAGGAATGGTTGTTATTAGCAGGCCTGCTGGTATTCCAGGCCCTGTTGTCGGCTGCTGAAATTGCGATCGCCGCGGTAGCAGCCCGGGCCGAGCTTCGACAGGAAGTGGCGCAGAGTGAGCACAGAACGGCCAAATTGCTACTTCGCCTGGCCGAGGACAGTACCCCCTTGCTGGCGACCGTGCGTTTGGGCACGATGCTGATCACCGTGGTCGCCACGGCTAGCGCTGTGTTGATACTGCGTCCCCCTCTGGCTACCTGGTTGGAGGGGGCTCCCCTCAATCTCTCCCCTCTCTCCGGCCAAATTTGGTCCTTTCTATTGATCGTCATGGGACTGGTCGGCGCCCTGTTGCTGCTGGGGGACCTCTTGCCCAAATCGCTGGCCGATCACCATCCGCGGCCGTTGGCGTTTGCCCTGGCCTGGCCCTTCCAGTTGACGATTTGGCTGCTGTACCCGCTGGTGAGTTCCATGGTCGGTCTCAATAATCTATTGGTGCGTTGGCTGGGGGGTGGGCGCCTCACCGGCCTGCCCTACATCACCGAGGATGAAATCCGCACCCTGGTGGACGCCAGCGAGGAGCGCGGGACGATCGAGTTGAAGGAAAAGGAAATGATCACCAGCATCCTCGAGATGGGCCGGACGCTGGTGCGCGAGGTCATGATCCCCCGCACGGACATTATCGCTTTCGACTTGCAGACCCCCCTGCTGCAGGCCCTGCACACTATCCTGGAGGGAGGCCATTCGCGAATTCCCATCTATGAGGAGACCATCGACAACATTGTCGGACTGCTCTACGCCAAGGACCTCCTGCCGGCCCTGCGCGACGGGCAAGTGGATCTCCCGCTGCAGGAACTACTGCGGCCGGCCTATTTCGTGCCCGAGAGCAAGTACGTCGACGATCTGCTGTGGGAATTGCAGAAACAACGGGTGCACATGGCCATTGTGGTGGACGAGTACGGCGGAACGGCCGGACTGGCCACGATCGAGGACCTGTTGGAAGAGATCGTCGGCGAGATCCAGGACGAATATGACACCGAGGAGCCCCTGGTCCAGGAACTGGATCAGGACGAATTCCTCTGCGATGCTCGTCTCAGTGTGGACGATGCCAACAAGTTGACCGGGCTGGAAATTCCCGACGGTGATTTCGATACGCTGGGGGGATTTATCTACGATCGTCTGGGAGCCATTCCCAAGGTCGGGGATCGGGTCATTGTCGGCAATTTTACCATCACCGTATCCTCGATCCAGGGGCTGCGGCCGGTCAAACTGCATGTCCAACGCAGCGAGCGCGACATCAGCCAGACCGCGCTGGACCAGGAGATCAAGGTCGTTTCCCATGGACACTGACGAGTTTACCCCTCTCATCCAGGCCGCGCTAGAGGCGCGCCGGCAGGCCTACGCTCCCTATTCTGGTTTTGCCGTGGGAGCGGCCCTGCAGACAGCCTCCGGAGAGATATTTGTCGGCTGCAACGTCGAAAATGCCTCCTATGGGCTCTCGCTCTGCGCGGAGCGGGTCGCCTTGGGCTGCGCTATCGCCGCCGGTCAGCGGGATTTTGTGGCCCTGGCGGTCATTGCCGACACCGCGGTGCCGACCCCGCCCTGCGGGATGTGCCGCCAGGTCATGCTCGAATTCAACCCCAACCTGCGGGTGGTCATGGCCAATTTGCGCGGCCAAGTCCGCGTGACCACGGCCCAGGAATTGCTTCCCGGTGCCTTTACGGCCGGAGACCTGCCAGCGGCCTAGCCCAGGCCGATCGACAAAAGCTAATCGAGCGTTATGGCTCTACCCGACGAACTGTACGAAAATCGCTGGACTATGGCCCTGGACCGCCTGGGGCACTTTCTGGCCCGCCACTGGCTGCTGTGCTTGAACTTGCTGCTGGGAGGCTATGCCGTTCTGCCGTGGCTTTCGCCCTTGGCGCGGGCCTGGGGCTGGCACCGGCTGGGGCAGGCCATCTTTATGGCCTATCGGCCCCTCTGTCACCAGCAGCCCGCGATTTCCTACCACCTCTGGGGCTATCAGGTGGCCTACTGCCAGCGGGACGCGGCCATCTATACCACAATTCTCGCCGCCGGCCTGCTTTTCGCCCTGCTGCGCCGTCACTGGCGCCCGCTGCCCTGGTGGCTCTTTTTGCTCTCGGTGATTCCGATGGGGCTGGATGGCCTGACGCAGGCCCCGGCGGCCCTGCTCCCGACCTGGACCCTGCGCAGCGAGAATCACTGGGCGGTGGTATTGAGCGGGGGTCTTTTTCGGCCCTCTTTTTACGTGGGGGATGCCATCGGCCATCTCAACTGGTGGCTGCGCACCATTACGGGATTCCTTTTTGGCCTCGGCCTGGTCTGGGCGGTCTACCCTCGTGTCGAGAGCGAGATGCGCCGCTCGCAAAAGGACTAGAGGGGCTGCAGCAGGGCCACGCTCTCGATGTGAAAGGTCTGGGGAAAGAGGTCCACCGGCTGCAAACGGACCAGGCGGTAGCCAAAGCGGCGCAGATACCGCAGGTCTCGCGCCAATGTGCCGGGATGGCAGGACACGTAAGCGATGCGGCGTGGGCCACGCCGGGCAATCGCCTCCAGCACCGCCTCAGGGCATCCCCGTCGGGGAGGATCCAGCAGGACCAGGTCAAAACGCTGCCGCAGGGTCGGCAGCACCGCCTCCACTGTTCCCTGGTGCGCTGTGATTGGGGTAGCCTGCAGCTGCCGGGCGTTCTCGCGCAGATCGGCCACGGCGGCCCGATGGGACTCGATCGCCGTCACGCCGGCCAGGCCGCCGGCCGCGGCCAGCGGCAGGGAGAGCGCCCCGACCCCGGCGTAGGCATCCAAGAGCCGTTCCCCGGGCTGCGGTTCGAGCATGGAGGCCAGCAGTTGCAGGATTTGTTGGGTCTGCGGCACATTGATCTGAAAAAAGGAGGTGGGGGACACTTGGAGGGACAGGCCTCCCAGTTCCTCCAACAAAAAGCCCCGTCCGGCCTGCACATGCAGGCGGCGTCCCCACTGCCCGGCCAGCTCGGCCACGCTTGCCCCCAGATCAGCTGCCAACCGGGCGGCCGCCGACGCGGCTCCCCCGTGCAACAACAGCAAGCAACGCCTTTCGAACCAGCTATAGCGCAGGCTGACCTGGTTCGGCCGCTCGTTCGGCGGCCGAGTGGATAGCGCCTCCTGCAGCGGGAGAAGCAGTTCGTTCAGTGGCTCCACGAGCAGGGGGCAGCGCTCCAGAGGCACGACATCGTGGCTGCGCCAGGCGTAATAGCCCAACTGGCCGCCCGGCGAGACGTGCAGGCGGGCTGCGCTGCGGTAGGCCCAGGGATTCCCCAGTCCCAGGGTGGGCTGGACGGGCGCGTCCTCGATTCTGCCCAGGCGACGGCACTGTTCCCGAACGATAGCCTGCTTAAAAACCAACTGGGCCGGATAGGCGATGTATTGCCACTGGCAGCCGCCGCAGAGGCCAAACAAGGGGCAGGCCGGTTCAACGCGTTCGCTGGAGGCCTCTTCTATGGCCACAACATGGCCGCTGGCATAAGATTTGCGCTTTTGGTACAACTGCACGCTGACGATCTCGCCGGGCAGCGCCCCTCCCACAAAGACCACGCGTCCCTGATAGTGGCCCACGCCGGCCCCACCCTGGGCGATGCGACGAATCCGCATGGAATCGATTTGCCCCGGCCAGCTTGGCCCCTGGCCGCGCTTTGGGGGGGGAGAAGGGCTGTGGTCCAACGGTTACTCCTGGAATGGGTGGTTGCGGACTTGTGGGGTCGAGTGGGTGGGCAAATAGAAAAACAGGGTGGTGCCCTGGCCCGGCCTGCTGTGCACGCCAATGCGTCCCCCGTGGGCCTCGACGATGCGCTTGGCGATGGCCAAGCCCAGGCCGGCCCCCCCAAAGACCCGGGTCGAAGAACTGTCCACCTGGAAAAAGCGCTCAAAGATCCGCTCGTGGTACTGCGCTTCGATGCCAATGCCCGTGTCGACAATCTCGCCATAGATGTCCGCCCCCCGGCGTTCCAGACGGACGGTGACCAGCCCGCCGTGGGGACTGAACTTGATGGCATTGTCCAGCAAATGTAGAAGGAGCAGCTTGAGGGCTTCATAGTCGCCCGCGAGTTGCAGCGGACCTGCGGCAATGTCGGTGCGGATTTCGACCCCGGCTTGGCCGGCCCGGTCCTGGACCGTGCCGATGATCATCCGGGCCACATCGGGCAACGAGATCGGTTCCAGGGCCGGCACGATGGCGCTGCTCTCTTGCAAAAAGAGAATGTCGTTGACCCGGCGGATGACGAGCTCGACGTTGTCCACAATGACCTCGAGGGAATCCTGTTGGATGGGGGATAATTCGCCCGCCCGTTCGTCCAGCAGCAGTTGGGCATAGCCCTTGATGGAGGTCAGCGGCGTGCGCAGTTCATGTGAGACCGTGGAGACAAAGTCCGACTTGAGCCGGTCGAGTGTTTTCAACCTCTCGTTGGCCTCCTCGAGTTCAGCAATCTTGTCCTGGAGGCGGGTAACCAGTTTCTGGCTGTATTCCCGGAGATAGTAAGGCTGCTCCTCTTGGGGAACGACCTCGCGTTTTCCGGCGATAAACTCCTCAATCTGCCGTGGCAAGCGGTCCACATCGACCGGTTTTTGCAGGTATCCATCGCAGCCGGCCACCAAGGTGCGTTCGCGATCCCCGTCCAGCACCGCACTGGCCGTCAGGGCCACAATGGGCACCCTTTCCAACGCCCGGATGGATCGCAGGCGGGTCGTCACCTCAAAGCCGTCCATGCCGGGTATGTGCATATCCATCAGGATCAGATCGGGCAATTCTTGCTGGGCCAGGCGGATGGCCGCCAGCCCGTCCTCTGCCTCGACGATCTCGTATCCGCCCGCCTCTAAAATGCGGCGCACGAGCAACCGGCTTTCCGGGCTGTCCTCGACGTACAGGATTTTTTTAGACATGGGCCGCATCCTCAACAAATCCCGGCTCGGCTTCCAATGCTTCCTGCTGCGCTTTGGGGGGGCGTTGGCGGAGCGGTAGGCTAAAGTAAAACGTGCTGCCTTCCTCCAGCTTGCTTTCCACCCAAATCTCCCCCTCGTGAAGCTCGATCATGGCTTTGGCCAGGGTCAGGCCCAGACCAGTGCCGCCAATCTTGCGGGTGCTGCTGTTGTCGACCCGGTAAAAGCGATCAAAGATGTGAGGCAGCGCTTCGGGGGGAATGCCCATCCCCTGATCCCGCACACTCACCAGCAAAAAGGGAGCCGGCGTACTGGCCCTGAGTGGGGGCCCGCTGTAATCCTCCGGGATCAGCTCCGCCCGCAGGACAATCTCGCCTCCTTCTGGGGAGTACTTGACGGCGTTATTGATCAGGTTGTTCAGCACGGCGCGCACTTTATCCCGATCCAGGTAAAAGGCCGGCAGCTCCTCGGCCACGTCCATCAACAAGCTGTGCCGATCGGTCATCTGGCCGGTAAGCTGGGTGGCCAGGCTGGCGGCCAACTGGTAAAAGCTGGCCATGGTCCAGTTCATGCGCATGCGGCCCCGGCTCAGGCGGGAGAGACTGAGCAAATCATCCACCAGTTGGGAGAGATGCTCGGCCTGGTTGAAAATGATCTCCATGAACTGCTGCTGGCGTTCTCGCGCAAAGTCCCGCGAGAGTAACAACTCGCTGTAGCCCAGAATCGAAGTCAGCGGCGAGCGCAGTTCGTGTGAAATGACCGAGACAAAACCCAGCTTTTCCCGCTCGCTGTCCTCGTTCTGGCTGGCATCGCGGATGAGGATAATCCGCCCACTGAGCCGGCCGCCCTCACCCCAAAGGGGTGTGCCGACCAGCCAGAGCCGGCCGAAGGACTCTTTGAATTCGACCCACCCCTCGGTCAGCCCTTGATCCAGGTCCTGGGTTCGCTGCAGGAAATTAGACAGGCTCTGCGGGTCCTGCAAAAAGGGGCGCAGGCGCGAGAGCAAGTATTCCTCCAGACGGGCTCCGTTAGGGACGGGCTGCTCCAGGCGAAAAAAGTGGGCACTGGCCGGATTGGACAGTATAACCCGCAGCTCCTCGTCAGTAACCATAATGCCCTCGGGGAGGTTGGCTACCAGGCTGGACAGCCACTCGCGCCGTTCCAGCACCTCCTGGTAAAGGCGGGCGGTGGCAATGGCTACGCCAGCGTGCTCGGTTAGGGTCTGGCAGATCTGCAGGTGTTCCTCCGTATAGGCATTGAGGTGGTTGCTCTCCAGATTGAGCACGCCAAAGGTTTCCCCGCGCCAGTGGATGGGCACGCTGAGCTGGGCGCGGGTCTCGGGGCGGACGGCAAAATACTCCTCTGCGTCCTGGATATTGGAGACCAGGAGCGGCCGGCCCGTGCGGGCCACTTTACCCACTACGCCCACATTCCAACTGAGGGTGTTGCTGTTGATCAGGGTGTCCTCGGCAGATAGATCGGTGGCATAGCCAGAGAGTGCTTGGATCGTATACTCCTCCCGCTCGTGATCCACGGTCAGCACGGCCCCGGCGTCGCTGTCGCTGAGCTCGAGGGCCTTGTACAGCAGCAGGCTATAGATCCGTCCTTCCTCCAGCGCGGCGCTCATTTCGCGCCCAAAGGCGAGGATAATGTTCTGCTCCTCCAGCCGTCGCTGCAGTTCTTCCAGAGGGCCTACCTCGGGCACTACGCGCTGGATGGCCGCGCTGAGCAGGGGCGCCAGGGCCATCAAGAGTTCTAGATCAGCCTGCGCAAAGGCCTCCGCCTCGGTGCTGGCCAGGGACAGGGTGCCCACCAGGTGCTCCCCCTGCAGGAGGGGGACGCCGAGATAGGACTGGAAGGCCGGCCGGTCCGCTTGATCGGGGTCGGCATCGAGATGGGGTACGAGCAGGGGGGTTCGCTGAAAGGCCACCCAGTTGCTATAGCTGTCGATGGCACTGCCGTGGCTGACAAAGAGCTGGCTGTTGGCGCAGCGGAAGATAGGTTCCTCCTGCCGCGGGCCCCAGAGCAGCAGTTGCCCATCCTCGTGGGGAATGATTTGGCCCAGGCCGGCAAAGAGTTGATCGACCAATTCGTCCAGGTCGCTGGCGCTGTCCAAGGCCTGGCCCAGGGAACTCAACAGGTTGGCCACATCCCGTCCCGTAGGGGCGGGTAGGGGGGAAGTGCAAACCTGCAGCCAGTAGCGCCGGGATTGATGGGCCAGGGAGCGCAGTTGGTTCAGCGCAGGCTGGGGACGTTGGCCATTGCGATAGCTGGTCTCCAGGGCCTCCTCGATGGCCCGTTCGCAGGCATCCAGCAGGGCGATGGGTTGCATGATCTGTTCCGTAGGGGGCAAACCTAGGACGCGCTGCTGTTCCTGGACCAGGAAACGGGCCATAGGCACCAGATCCTCGCGGGACAGCCCCTCCAGCAGCGCATCCAGGCATTCAGCAATGCGCCGGCCCAGGTTGTCGGAGAGGCTGCGGGCCTCTCCCTCCAGGCGCAGCCAATAAAAAGCCCGCAGGGAGAGACGATCCATCGTCTGGCCAAGTTTTTGTACCTGTTCCGCCGTGCTTTCCCCAATCCTGCTAGCCATGGCAATTCTCATTGTATCCAGTCTGTTATATGCGACCTGGAAACATTATATCACGGATGCCAGGGTGGGGCAAGAATTTCAGAGTTGAGGCTAAATAACTTGCCAGAATTGACCGGCTAAAGCCTCGTCCCGGTCCAGGAAAGCAAGTCCTTTTACGGATCTTTTTGGAGTCGAGGCTTTAGCCGGTGATGGAGGACGTTATTTAATGGCCATTCCTTACTGGCGCTGGGGAGCCTTTCCCGGCCACCAGTTCCAACGATCCAACAGGGCGGCAAAGGCCGGCACCAGGGTGGTTCGAATCACAAAGGTGTCCAAGAGCATGCCCACCGTGATGGCAAAGGCCAACTGCACCAGGCCCAGCAGCGAGGAGGACATCATGGCGGCAAACGTGCCCGCCATAATGATGCCGGCCGAGGTAATAATGCCCCCGGTCCGCTGCACGGCCCGCTCGATGCCGGCCCGGGTGCCGTTGCCGGCCACCTCCTCTTTGACCCGTCCCATCAAAAAGATATTATAGTCCATGCCCAAAGCGACCAGGACCACAAAGATGAGAAAGGGCACAAACCAGTTCAGGCCCTCGTGATAGATCCCGTCAAAGACGAGCCGGGTGATACCCAGGGTGGCCCCATAGCTCAGCAGGATCGTGGCAATCATATAGATGGGAGCCACCAGACTGCGCAGCAGTAGCACCAACACCAGCAAGATGCCGGCCAAGACCAGGGCCATCACGCGCCAGGTGTCGCGCTCCATCACCTGGCGCATGTCCAGATAGGTGGCCGTGCCCCCGCTGACATAGCCCCGGCTGGACTGCTGAACCTGCGCCCGCAGTCGCGAGACCGTGTCCATGGCCTCCTCGGAAAAGGGCTCGTCGGCCAGGACAACCTGCAAACGGATCGCTTCCCCCTCGGAGGCGGTGTAGGTCTGCACAAGCATGCGCAGGTCGTCGCCGGACTCGCCCAATCCCTCCGCCAGCGCCAGGGGCAGGAAAAAGTCCTCCTCTGGCAGCGCATCGGCCAGGGCCAGCAGTGCATCCTGCAATGTCGATGTGGCTTCCAGCATAACATCCGCGGCCGCCTGCAGTTGCTCTGGCGAAACGTCCGCGGGCATGTAGGCGGCCTGGGGAAGGTTTTCGGCCACGCTCGTCCCCAGTTGGGCCAGCGCGCTCTCTAAAGCCAGCAGAATCTCCTCCAGACCAGATAGGGGCACCGCCGCGCCGGGCAGCGCTGCCTGCGGCACAAAGGTCGCCTGGGGCATGGTCTCCTCGGCGGTGGCGGCCAGGGCGGCCAAGCTCTCTGCCAGCAGCGGCAGGGATTGCTGGAACTGGGCCAACAGGCCCTCGGCCTGGCTCAAATCCAGGTCGGCTAGGGCGGACTCCATTTCGGCCAACAGGGCCATCGCCTGGGCATAGTCCGCGGTAGCGGCCAGCTCGGGAAAGGCCTCCCCCACTTTTTGCAGGTAGAGCCGCAGGGCGCCCATCTGCTCGGCCGGGGAGTCCCCGTCCTCGCGAGGCATCAGGGCCAGGGGATTGTCCTGCAGGGCCTGCTCCATCGACTCCAGCTCGCTGGCGATCAGGGATAGCTGCCTGGGGAGCAGATGCAGTTGCTCCAGCTCGGCCGCGGCGGTCTCCAGGCCTTCCAATGCCGCCCGGCTTGCCTCATAGCCCTCCAACTCGGCCACCTGCGGGTGTGCCTCGACCAACCCCAGCAGGTAGGCGTTCAGTTGCCCCAATTGTCCGGCCGTTTCGCCCAAGTCGGCCAGAGCTGCACCGTCCGCCTGGGCCAACTGGGCCCGGGCCTCCGAGATGCCGGCCGCCGCTTGCTGCAGTTGATTGCTGACCAGGAGTTGTTGTCCTTGGGCCAGCCCCTGCTGCAGAGCTTGCAGGGCGGCCACGGCGGAGGCATGGTCGGCGTTGTCGGCCAACTCGGGAAAAGCCCTGGCCAGGTCGCTCAGGTAGGCGTCCAAGGCGTCCAGGCTGCCCGCTGCCGTGGGCAGGTCCATAGCCGAGGGCTCAACGACCCCGACAAGCAGGTCGTCCAGCATCCCCGCCACCAAGTGCAGTTGCTCCTCCGCGTGCAGCAGCGCGCTCAATTCGGAGGACTCTTGGCCGGCCGGCAGGGTCAGGCTGCGTACATCGGCCACGCCCTCTATCTGCAGCAGCCGCTGGGTGACCGTGTGGATATAGGACAGCCCCTCGGGGGTGTGGGCGTTGGGGCCCTGGGTGATAATGACGTCCAAGGGCTGCATTTCGCCGGCCCCAAAATGTTCGGAGAGTACCTCAAATCCGGCCTTGGAGGATATCTCGTTGGGCAGATCCGCCAGCATATCAAAGCTGCGGCGCTGGCCGCTGCCATAGATCGCCAGGGGGACCAACAGCACCAGGGCCAGGACGATGGGGATCCAGGGCCGGACCGTCACCCAGCGGCCCAGCACGGCCCAGAAACGTCCCTCTTTGGGCCGGCGGGCCTGGCCAGGCCAAAAAGCCCAGCGGCCCAGGATGGATAGGAGCGCCGGAGTCAGGGTCAACCCGGCCAGCAGCGCAATGACTACGGCGATGGCCAGGCTGGGGCCGGTGCTGGCGAACAGTTTCAGCTCGGCAAAGGACATGGCCAACATCCCCACGATCACGGTGCCAGCGCTGCTGGTGATCGTCTCCCCCACGCGATCGACCGTGTGGCGGGCGGCCTCCTGGCCGGAGCGGCCCTCGGCCAGTAACTCGCGGAAGCGGCTGACCAGGAAAAGACAATAGTCGGTGCCGGCCCCAAAGAGTAGCACCACCATAAAGACGTCGGTGATGCTCGATACGGTCAGTCCCAAGCGGGTCAGCCAGGCAATGATCCCCCGGGAGACCAGGTAGGCCACGCCGATCGTGCCCAGCGGGATCAGCGGAGAGACGGGGGAACGGTAGATCACCAGCAGAATCGCCGCCACCAGGACGATCGTGATCCAGGTCGTGCGGTCGGCGCTTTCCAGGGCGCTGGATTTATAGTCGTCGGTGATGGCCACGCTGCCGGTGACATAGCCGCGCAGTCCCTCCGGGGCCGCGTCCAGCCGCTGCCGCATGGCCTTCAGGAGGGACACGGTCGAGGCGTCCTCCATAGAGCCGGGCAGGCCCACAAAGATCATGGCCACGTGGCCGTCGTCGCTGATGAGGCGATCCGCCAGGGCCGGCTCCACGGGGGAGAGCAACTGCCCGGACTGACCGGCCAGTTCCTGCTCCAACCAGGCGGTCAGCTCGGCCAGATACTCCAGGCCGGCCCCATCGCGCAGCGAGCCCGTCTCCTGCTCGATCACCAGGACGGCCTGGTTTTCAGCAGAATAGTCGGGGAAATAGGCGGCCGCGATTTCGGCGGCGACGACGCTTTCCTCGCTCTCGGGCAAAAAGCTGCTCTGGTCGGAGGTCATCACCTCGGACAGCTTGGGCGCCATCCAGGTCACCAACACGGCCAACAGCAGCCAAACGGCCAGAATGGGATAGCGAAACCTGCTGGAGAAACGGCCGATCTTGTCAAACATTGAACTTCCTCCTGTGCTTGACCACGGTCTGGTCCATGTGTTATACTTATACCAATCACCTATTGAAAGACCATGTTTGACTGGGGCAGATCAATGACCGCTTGGCGAATCCAATCCCAGCCAGCCAAACGCT
>JAFGKG010000158.1 GCA_016928715.1 Chloroflexia bacterium | reverse complement strand
TAGTGCGGATGCACCAGGGCGATTATCAAGTCGCCCAACTTCACCTGGAACGAGCCCTGGCCCTGATCCAGGATCTGCCCGCCTCGGAGAACGGGAAGCAGGCGACGCCCGGCCAAAAGGTGGACGGGTCCACGCCGGGGCTGGCCAAGCAGCCCCCCCCCTCCATCGAGCCACTGCGCCAGGCCGAGGCGGACACCCTGCGCACGCTGGGCTCGGTCTTTTGGTATCAGGGCAAATATGACCAGGCAAGCACCTATTTTCGGCAGGCCCTGCGAATCTATCGCCAGATCGGTGATCGACGCGGGGAGGGCTCGGCGCTCAACAACCTGGCCATCGTCGCCCGGGGCCAGGGCAGCTATGAGCAAGCCCGCCAGCATTTCAAGGCCAGCCTGCAAATCTGCTACGAGACCGGCGACCGTCAAAATGAGGGCTATACCCTCAACAACCTGGGGGTCGTTGCCAGCGATCAGGGCAACTATGCCCAGGCCAGGTCCTGCTATGAACAGGTCCTGCAGATTTGGCACGAGATTGGCAACCGGCGCGGCGAGAGCCTGGTCTTTTCCAACCTGGGGGTCATTTCTATGGAACAGGGGGACTATGCCGGGGCCAAGAATTACTATGAACAATCCCTGCGCATCAAACAAGAGCTGGGGGATTGGTATGGAGAGAGCGAGACACTGGCCTATCTGAGCCTGCTGGCGCACTTTTTGGACCAGAACGAGACCGCCCTCGACTATAGTCAGCAGGCCCTGCTCATCGCCCAAGAACTGGGGGAGCATCACGTGCAGGCCTACGCCTTTACCTTCCAAGGCGTAGCCCTGGAAGCACTCCAGCAGCTGCCAGAGGCGCAGCAGGCCTACCAACAGGCCCTGAAACTACGCCAGGAGTTGGGCCAACCCAACCTGTCGATGGAGCCACTGGCCGGCCTGGCCCGGGTGGCCATGCTTCAGGACGACATAGAACAGGCCGAAAAGTTGGTCGAACCCATCCTGCAGCACCTGGAAACCGGCACCCTGGATGGCACTGAGGAACCCTTTCGCATCTACCTGAGCTGCTACCAGGTCCTACAGGCCCGGGAGGATTCCCGGGCCCCGCAACTCCTACGCCAGGCCTACCAACTATTGCAGGAACGCGCCGCTAGGATCGAGACCAAAGACCTGCGGCAGTCCTTCCTGGAAAAGGTGGACGCGCACCGCCAAATTCTCCAGGCCTACCGCTCCCTGCCCGCCTGACAAGCCCCCCGCACCCACATCTTGCCTCTGTCATAGGCCTGTAATGTTCTTTTGTGGACTTTTTTCCCCACCTCTTGTTATGATGGACCCATCACCTGGTTGTTCAATCTTTTGGAGGGTCCATCATGGCTAAAGTTCTATTCGTCCTCATGTTCCTCTTTGGCATCCTGCTCCTGTTCCTGACCGTCCTGGTGGAACAACAGTTCATGGTCAGCGCAGTCTGTCCGTAAAACACCTAGGAGTGGGCAGCGTCCAATTACGGTCTATTTTCAGACCAGCACCTGCAATGCCCGCAGCAACGCCTCCAGGTCGGCCGGCCGGTTGTAGCCCTGCAGCGAAACCCGCACGTAGGGCCGGCCGTTCCAAAGGTAGACCGGCACCTCGATGGAAAACTCGTCGTAGAGCCGCCGCTTCAAGAGCTCCGGGTCGCAGTCCGGCAGGGGCAGGGCAACCATCTGGGCAAAGTACTCCCGGCCGTCGGGCGTGGGGGGAGCCAGGCCGGTCCAGTCCGAGATCCTCTGGCGCACCTGCCGCGCCCACTCGTGGCAGGTCCGGGCCACCCGGGGCCAGTCGTGTTCCCGCATAAAGCGAAGCGCCGCCGGCACCGCCAGAAAGGCGGACACGTCCCGCGTCCCCTGCCACTCGTGAGTATCCACCAGGAGCGAGGGGCCCGGGCGCTCGCTTTCCCAACCCCAACTCACCACCAGCGGTTCCAACAACGACTGCAGCTCGCGCCGGGCGTGTAAAAAGGCCACGCCCTTGGGCGCCAACATCCACTTGTGACAGTTCCCCACGTAAAAGTCCGCCCCCAGCGCCTGCAGCGACAGCGGCAGTTGGCCCGGGGCGTGGGCCCCATCAATCACCGTGATGATGCCGGCCGCCCGCGCCCGCTCCACCAGGGGGGCCACCGGCAGGATGAGCGCCGTCGGCGAGGTGATGTGGCTGAGAAAGAGCACGCGCGTGCGCGGCCCCACGCCGGCCCAGAGGGCCTCAATCATCTGCTCCGGCGATTCCACCGGCAGGGGCAGCGGCCGGCGCACGTAGCGGGCGCCCCGGCGCCCGCAGACAAAGCGCCAGGTCCGGTCCAGCGCCCCGTACTCGTGGTCGGTGGCCAATACCTCGTCCCCCTGCCGCAGGGGCAGGGAGCGGGCCACGATATTCAGCCCGACCGTCGCATTGGACACATAGACCAGATCCGCCGCCGCGGCCCCCACATAGTCCGCCAGGGCCTGCCGGGCCTCGGCCAGCAGACCGAGCACGCGCCGCCCCAGAAACTCGACCGGCTGGCGCTCCAACTCGAGCTGCCAGGCCTGGTAGGCCTCAAAGACGGGACGGGGACAGGCCCCAAAGGAGCCATGGTTGAAAAAGATCACGTCGGGGCGCAGCAGGAACAGCTCGCGCAGTTCGCTCGTGCTCATCACAACCTCCGGGGCCCAAAAGGCCGCGCTTGGGAGCGGTCAAGAAACAACTGCCCCTTCTTGGACCGGCTAAAGCCTCGACTCTGAAAAGGCCCGTAAAAGGGCGATATCCCCCGGCCTGGAATCGAGGCTTTAGCCGGTGGCGCTAAACAGGCCGCAAAACCGGCTATTCTTTTACCGGTGCTTACCAGGAGAGAATGCGTTGAGCGGCCTCCTCGCGGGGCACCGTCTCCTGCTGCTTCAGGCCGAGGCTGCGCACGGTTACCACGCCGGCGGCCGCCTCGTCCGGGCCTAAAATCGCCACGTAGGGGATCTCTTTTTTGAGCGCGTAGCGGATCTGCTTGCCCAGCGGGTCGTTCTCGTAGTAGAACTCGACGTTCAGGCCGGCCCGGCGCAGCTCCTGGCTCAACTTGAGCGATTCGGGGACCCACTCGGGCGAGAATTGGGTCACCAGGACCTGGCAGACCGTCGCGCCAATGCCCGGCGGGAACAGGTCGAGTTCCTCCATCAGGTCAATGACCCGCTCGATGCCGATGGTCGTCCCCGTCGCCGGGTAGGCCGGGTCCATGAACAGGCCGATCAGCTCGTCGTAGCGCCCCCCGCCGGTGATACTGCCAATGTTGGGCTCCTCCACCACCGTCTCGTAAATCGGCCCGGTGTAGTAATCCAGCCCGCGCACCAT
>JAFGKG010000157.1 GCA_016928715.1 Chloroflexia bacterium | reverse complement strand
GGATACTCTAAAAGCGTTAGATTTGTGCAAGAATCTCGTTAGAATTCTGTGAACATCTATTGAACGGCTACAGCCTGAGCAGTTACCAATTTACTATAAAATCTGGGCGCCCTTGGCGTCTTGGCGGTTTTTTTCAGTAGAGCCAATGTTAATATTGTGGCCGACAAGCGGTTGTAGTATAATAGGGGGACAGACCGTCGGGACCAGCGTAACAGGGATTGCTAAAAAAAGCACCCAAGGTTGTAGTTTAGAACAAAAAGTAGGAGGAGCGCATGCGCTACGTAATTGTTGGAAACGGCGTGGCCGGAACCAAGGCCGCCGAAAGCCTCCGCCGCCGTGACCGGGGGGGCGAGATCATGGTCCTCTCCCGCGAGACGGTGCCCTTTTACCGGCGGCCCTCCCTGGTGGAACACCTGGTCGGCCGCGTCTCCCAGGAGGAACTCTTGGGCCGGCCCGAATCGTTTTACCGGGAAAAGGACATCGAGCTGCGCCTTGGGACGGAGGTCGTGGGGATCGATGCCCAGGCTCACCAGGTCACGCTGGCCGACGGGGAAACGCTGGACTATGACCGGCTTCTGCTGGCCGTAGGCCTGAGCCGGCCCTCCCAGGGCCGGCCCGGCTCCGAGCTAAAGGGCGTACTCAGCCTGCTGACCCTGCGGGACGTGGCCGCACTGCAGAGCGCGGCCAGGAACGTGCGGCAGGCCCTGGTCCTTGGCGAGGGCGTGCTGGGGCTGGCTATGGCCCAGGCCTTTCGCCTGCTGGGCCTGGAGGTCACCTATCCGTTCTCCGGATCCCGCTTTTGGCCCCAGGTGCTCAACCCCGAGGCCGCCTTCCTGGTAGAGCAGCGCCTGCGCAGCGAGGGGGTCAAACTCCGCCCCGAGATGCAGGTGGTCGAGTTCCTGGGCCAGGGGGGACGGCTGCGGGCCGTTCGCACGGCTTCCGGGGACGAGATCCCCTGCCAGGTGGCCGGCGTGGCCGATGGACTGCGGCCGCCGATCGAGTGGGCCCGCGAGGCCGGGCTGGCGGCGGAACAGCAGGTCTGGGTGGACGACCGGCTTGGCACCAGCCTGCCCGACGTCTATGCGGCCGGCGATGCCGTCCGCCTGTCGGACGAACCCCTGGCCTTTGGCTGGCTGCGGGCCTGGCACCAGGGGGTGACCGCAGCGGTCAATATGAGCGGAGGAAATGCGCCCTACCGCCGGCGCACGGCCTCGCTTTCCACGCGCGCTTTTGGCCTGCCCATCCTGGTGATGGGCCATCCACATCCGCAGGGCAAGGTGCGTCGGGAGCACGGAGACTATCCCTCGAACGGCGTGTACAAGGAACTGCTGATCGATTCCCTGGACCGCGTCGTTGGCGCAACCATGGTTGGAGAAGTCAGCGAGGCCTCGCACGTGGAGCCGCTGGTGCGCCAGCAGACGCCCTTCAAAGAGGTCCCCGCAGAAATACTGCGCCGCCTCTTTGACCAACGCTATTGGGCCGCGGCCGGCGCTGAGGTGCTCTGCCCGGTGTGCAAATTCCTGATGCACATCAGCGAGGAGGATCTGCAGCAGGGCCGCCTGACCTGTCCCATCTGCGGGGTCGAGTTCAACCTGCGGGCCACGGGGGATCGTTTCCAGATCATTATGGAAGAGTAAAGAGCTGTCAACAAGTTATCCTTTTGCAGTTCCCAAGGACATTGGCAAGGAGGACGTAATGGACGTTGAGCGGGCAGCCGAGCGGATCGCCCATTGGATCGGCCAAAAGGTGCAGGAGGCCGGCGCCGAGATCGCCGTCCTGGGTCTGAGCGGGGGCGTGGATTCTGCGGTGGTGGCGGCGCTGTGCCGGCGGGCTCTGGGAGGGCCAGCCGTTTTGGGCGTGATTATGCCCTGCTACAGCAGCCCCCAGGACCGCGAGGACGCCCTGCGGGTCGCCGGGCCACTGGGGATCGAGACAATCGAGATCCCCCTGGAGGGCGCCTTTGACGCCCTGATGCGGGTCCTGCCCCCCGGCGGCCGCCTGGCCCAGGCCAACCTCAAGCCCCGCCTGCGCATGCTGACCTGGTACTATCTGGCCAACGAGCGCAACGGCCTGGTCGTGGGATCGGGCAACAAGGTGGAAATCCAGGTCGGCTATTCTACAAAGTATGGGGACGGCGGGGTCGACATCCTGCCGCTGGGGGACCTGGACAAGGGCCAGGTCCGGGAATTGGCCCTCTACCTGGGCGTCCCCCAGGATATTGTGCACAAACCCCCCAGCGCCGGCCTCTGGCCCGGCCAGACGGACGAGGCCGAAATGGGCCTGAGCTACGACGAATTGGACGCGGCCATCGCGGTCCTGGAGGGAAAGCCGGGAGCAAAAGTATCGCCGCAGGTACTGGACAAGGTGCGGCGTATGCAGGCGGCCTCGGCGCACAAGCGGGCCATGCCGCCCATTTTCGAGATAGAACCGTAGGTGCGGACTAGTCAAAGCAAACGAGTAGGAAGGATGATGGACGTAACCCTCTATACCACCCCAACCTGCGGCTACTGCCGCATGGTCAAGCAGTTTCTCAACCAGCGCGACATCCCCTACCGGGAAAAGGACGTCAGCCGGGATCGCCAGGCGGCCATGGAAATGGTCCGCCGAACCGGACAGCAGGGGGTGCCGGTCACGATCATTGACGACGAGGTCATTGTCGGTTTCGACCGGGGCCGGCTGGAACAGGTACTGGCCCAACGCTCGCGCCCGCGGCCCAAGCTGGGGGCCAAAATCGCCGGAGCGGCGACCATCGCCCGCCGGCAGGGCACATCGCTGCCGGATGGGGCCTACGTGGGCGGCGTCAAGGCCAGGTCCCCGGCCGATCGGGTCGGCCTGCGCGAGGGCGACGTCATTCTCTCCCTGGATGGCCGGCCGCTGCGGGGCGCCTCCGATCTGCACAAGGCGCTGTCCACTCTGAGCACCGGCCAGGTCGTGCCGATAATCTGGTGGCGCAATGGCCGGGAGCTATCCGGAGAATTGATTTTCTGACGGAGGACAGGAGGAGAAGCCATGATCACCGCCTTGGACTTGCTGGAGCACCTGGAATCCAAGCTGGAGGCAGCCCTGAACGCCGAGGACGACGTCCTGGCGTCCAGGCTGGAGCAGGTCTCGCAGTTCGTGCGCGAGATTGCCCAAGCCGCGCTGGTCGCCGGGGACACCATCACGCTGCAGGAGGCGCGCCGCCTGGCGGCCAGGCTGGGACCCTTTGGCTTTGCGGCCGCGCTGGCCCCCAGCGGCCCTAGAGGCCAAAAAGAACCGCTGGGCCGGCGCACTTGCCCCCGCTGCGGGCAAGAGTTCAGCGGGCCGGCGGGTCCTTTTGAGCAGTTGGGCTCGCTGCTCTGCAGCAGTTGCACGCGAGAGATCCTGGCGGACATTCACCTGTAAGGGGAATACTCGATGCCGCACTGGCCACTGCTGTCGATTTCCTTTCTGCTGCCCCTGCTCCTGTCCGCCCTGCTCACCCCGCTGGCCCGCCGGCTGGGGCAGCGGGCCGGCTGGCACGTGCGCTCGGGCGATCGCCACATCCACGAGGGTGCCATCCCCCGCAGCGGGGGGCTGGCCATGGTCCTGGCGCTGAGTGGGATGCTGCTGCTGCTCCTACGCTGGCCCATCGAGCGGCCGGCCGGCGAATCCATCCGTATCGGCCTGCTCGCCCTGGGCTCCCTGCTGGCCTTTGCCCTGCTCCTCTGGGATGACATCCGCGAGATGGCCCCCTGGCCCAAGCTGACCATCCAGTTCGGGGTGGCCGCGGTGGCCGTGCTGCCCTACTTCCTGGCCCCCCAACAGGAACCGGCCCCCGGTTTTGTCATCACCCAGGTGCAGAATCCCCTGGCCAGCCTGCTGGGGGGCGAGACGATCTATTTGCCGCTGCTGCTGGCCGTACCGTTGACCTTTTTTTGGATCGTGGGCATGATGAACGTGGGCAACGTCCTGGACGGCCTGGATGGGCTCGCCGCCGGGGTGACCGCCATCGCCGCCCTGCTGATGTTCCTGCACACCTTTCTGTTGAAGCAATACAGCCTGGCCCCGCTGCCCCTGGCCCTGGCCGGAGCCTGCCTGGGCTTTTTGCCCTACAATTTCCACCCGGCGCGCATCTTTATGGGGGATTCCGGGGCCATGTTCCTGGGCTATGCCCTGGCCATCCTCTCTATCATTGGGGGGGCCAAGATTGCCACCGCCCTGCTGGTCCTGGGCGTGCCCATTTTGGACGTGGCCTGGCGCATTATCTTTCGCCTCTCCCAGGGACGTTCTTTTGCCCAGGCCGACCGGGAACACCTGCACCACCGCCTGTTGGACCTGGGTCTCTCGCAGGTACAGATCGTGCTGCTCTTTTACGTTTTCTGCGGCGGCTTTGGCGCCCTGGCCATCTTTTTGCCCAAGGGTCTGTACAAGCTCTACGCCCTGGTGCTGATCGGCCTGGGCATCAGCGCGCTGCTTTGGTGGCTGGCCCGGCGACAGCCGGGCCGGATTGAGGACACGAATGCCCGCACAGGATGAACTGCGCCGGCGGCGGCTGCAGCAGGCCGTGCGCCAGATTGTCCGCCTGCGGGAGCTGGGCCCCAAGACCCCCCGCTGGGGACGGGCCTGGAAACGATTGCTTTGGCGCTATCAAGGCGTACTCAAGGAGGAGAAGCAAATGATCCGCGCACAGGAATTCAAGACGGGCCGATCCTTCGTGGGCCGGCTGCCCGAGGACGGCGATATCACCGCAGCACTGACGAGCTTTTGCCGCGAAAAGGAGATCCACACGGGCTGGATCACGGCCATCGGCACCGTGCGCTGGGCCGTGCTGGGCTTTTTCGACCAGGAAACGCAGGCCTACCAGCGCATCCCCATCGAGCAAGAGATGGAGATCGTCAGTTGCCAGGGGAACGTATCGCTCAAGGGGGGCGACCCCTTTGTGCACCTGCACGCGATCCTCTCCGACAAGGAGGGCAAAGCCTACGCCGGTCATCTCTTTGAGAGCGAGGTCTTTGTCGGCGAGTTCTGGCTGCAAGAGCTGCAGGGGCCGGTCTTGCAGCGCAAGGAGGATCCGCAGACCGGCCTATCCCTCTGGGAAATCCTGGAAAGCCGGTTGGATCCCAGCGCGGAACCCGGCCTGCCCGGGCTGTCGGGCAAGGAGTTTTGAGCGTACATGTCCCAGGAAACTCGTTTTTGCCCGCGCTGTGGCCACGAGCTAGAGCTGCGGGAGCAATCCGGCCGCCTGCGGCCGGTTTGTCCGGCCTGCAGCCTGGTGCTCTACCACAACCCGGTGCCGGGGGTAGCCGTGATCGTGCAGATGGAGGAGGGCATCCTGCTAGTGCGGCGGCGGGAGCCCCCCCAGGCCGGCGGCTGGTGCTTCCCGGCCGGCTTTGTCGAGGCGGACGAGAGCATCGAGATGGCCGCCGTTCGCGAATGCCGCGAAGAGACCGGGCTGGAGGCCAAGGTCCTCGACCTGGTGGGCGTGTACTCCTTTGGGGAGGAGGATCCCGCCGGCGGGGGCATCGTCACCTTTTACAGTGCCGACGTGGTGGGCGGCCGGCTGCAGGCCGGCGACGACGCTGCGGACGTGCGCGTGTTTCCACCCGACGACATGCCCCGCTTGGCCTTTCGCACCCACCGCGAGGCCCTGGCCCGCTGGCAGCGGGACCGCCATCGCCAACCGCAGACTCCCGAGATCGATGGGCTGCTGGAACCGCTGCCCGGCGTGCGCATCCGGCGGGCCCGCCCCCAGGACGAGGAGCGGGTACTGGAACTGCTGTGGTTGATCCCGGGCGACCCCGACGTCAGCACGCTGGATCGACGCGCCGTCGCCCAACGTTTCCGCGAGAGCCCCGGCCTAGAGGTCCTGGTAGCAGAGGTCAACGGGAGCGTGATCGGCTTTCTCTCCCTATCCTTCCCCTACAGCCTGACCGGCATGCGGGCACTGATCGAGGAACTGGCCGTGGAGCCGACCTACCGCCGGCAGGGCATCGGCGCGGCCCTGGTGGAGGCGGCGGTGCGCCTGGCCCGCCGCCGGGACTGCCCCTACCTGCTGGTGGACACGGCCCGGTCCAACGAGCCGGTGCGCACCTTTTACCAGGCCTGCGGATTTCCGGCCGGCGGCATCGCGCCCCTGCGCATCGGTTGAGCGATCTTTTTTACTCCTCGGCCAGTGCCCCCAACACCCGCTGCCTCCCTGCCCCCCGGGCGGGGAGGCATACCGCGGCGCCGGCTACCAACGGCCCCAGGACCAGCGCCCCCATGGCCGCCAGGGCCCAATCGCGCAGCCCGGCGCCTATGGTCAGCCGAATCGTTTCCAGGTCTAGGCGTACACCGATCGAGGCGGTGCCGTGGGGCAGGACCAACATCCCCCAACTCGCCAGCATCAACAACCCCAGCACCGCAGCGAGCAGCGCCCCCATCAGACCGACCAGGGCGGCCTCGATCACGACCGTCTGCCGAACCTGGCCGCGGGTCGCCCCCACCGCCCGCAGCAGGCCCAGCTCTCGCCGGCGCTCGGCCAGGTTGATGACCATCGTATTGGCCACGCCCAGCGCGGCGACGAGCACGGCCAACAGCAGCAGGGCGCTGAGCAGGGCCTGCAGACGGTCGACAATGCCCACCAGCGGCGCAAAGGTGTTCTCGGCGCTGTACAGGGTCAGGTTAAAGGGGGCCACGATGCTTGCGATCTCGTCCAGCGTGGCCTGGACATTCCCCTCCAGCACGACAATGCCCAGATGAGTGGGTGTGGTCAGGCCAAAGTAGCGCCGGCCGTCCGCAAAAGAGAGCACCGGCAGGGCATAGGCGCTGCCGCCGACACCGGCCACGGTAAAGCGCATCTCGCCCTGGGGGGTCGGCAAAAGCAACGGATCACCCACCTGGACGCCCAAACGCTGCGCCGCCAGGGGCGGCAGCAGGACGGCCGGGCCGCCTTGGAACGCGTCCAGGGCCGAGTCTGGATCGCCCTGAAAAAAGTCGAAATTGCCAATCCTTAAAAAGATCTCCGGGTCGACGAAAATGCCAGGCGCCCCGGGGATCGCGCCCAACTCGGGCGGGACCGGGGCAAAACAGCAGCGCTCAATGCGGATGCGGCCGCTGCGCTCCAGCGGTTCGAGAGCCTCGATCACGGGGGCCATGTCCAGCAGGGGCTGGGTGATGGCCTGTAAAAAGTTTTCCATCGCCAGTTGTTTCGTCTCGACCAGGTAGGCCAGGTCGACGACCACAAAGGCGTCCTCCTGGAGCATGCTGCCCAGGCGGAGGATGCTGCCCTTGAACGCGGCCGTGCTCAGCCCGTTGAGGGCAACCAGCATGGTCAGGCCGGCCGCCAGCGCACCGACCGTCATGGCCGTGCGCAGGCGATTGCGGAGGATGTTGTCCAAGGCCAGCCGGCCGGGGGCCCCCAGCCGGCGCAGCAGGGGCCGCGCCAGGGCCGCGGTGGGCCGGACCAGGGCCGGCAGCAGCAGCACCATGGCGCCCAGCACCCCGGCCTGCCCCAGCAGGAAAAAGGCCTGGGCGGTGATGGCGTCGGGACGGAGCAGCAGGCCAACGAGCAGCAGGCCGCAGAGCAGCAGGCAGAGCAGCAGGCCGCCCAGGCGGCCGCCGTAGCGCTCGTACCGGCCGGGGGAGGAGGCTCGGATGCGCAGGGCGGCGATGGGCGAGATACGGCCGGCCCGCCGGGCCGGCTGCAGGGCGCCGAGCAGTGTCACCCCCAGGCCCAAGGACACACTGAGGACCAGGCCCCACCCGGGCACGGCCAAGCGTACATCTTCCAGGGTGCCCATGGCCCGCACCACGCCCCCGGCCAGAGTGAGGCCGGCCAGCAGGCCCAGGCCGACCCCGACCAGTCCCAGCAGGCCGGCCTCGGCCAACACCAGCCGCCGCACCTGCCGGCGCGTCATTCCCAGCGCCCGCAGGGCCGCCACCTCGCGAGTGCGCGCGGTGACAGCCATGGCAAAGGCGTTCCAGATCACAAAAGCGGCCGCCAGCAGGATCATTAGACCGACCAGGCCCAGGACGCTCTGCACCAGGACCACGTTGCCCATCTGGGACTGTTCGGAGAGCCGGGCGGCACCCTGAGCGGCCGCCTGCCCCACCATGGCCGCCGCCAGCACCATGCCCACGCCCAGGGTGATGGCCAGGGTCGTCAGCAGGCTGCGCAGCGGGCGGGCGGCCAGGCTGCGCCAGCACAGCATGGCAAGGGAGGACGTCATTTTGCGCCGATCGCCAAGGCCACGCTGTCCGCCACCGCCTGCAGAAAGCGCAGTTCGGCCTCCTCAAAGGGGGCGCGCTCCTCTTTGTTCAGGATCTCGATCACGCCGATGGCGCGCCCATGCGCCCGCAGGGGCGCGCAGAGCATGCCCTGGGTGCGGAAGCCGGTCCCCCGGTCCACGTCGGCGAAAAAGCGGGGGTCGGCCTGGACATCGTCGACCACAAGCGGCTGCTGCTCTCGCAGCACCCAACCGGCGATACTGCCCTCCAGGGGGACCTGGAAGGTCCGCAGCTTGTCGATCGGGCCGGTGGCAAAGGCAAAGAGCAGGCCAGGCTGCTCCTGGTGCCGCAGCAGGACCGAGCCGGCCTCGCAGGAAAGAGAGCGGGCCATAATCTCGAGCACCTCGGGCAGCGCGTCCTGCAGGGAGGGCGCCTCCGTCAACATCTGGTTGACCCGATAGAGGACCGCCAGTCGTTCGCAGTCGACCAGGCGGGCGGCGTGCTGGTAGGTATTCTCCAGGGCCAGGGAGGCCTGCTCGGCCAGGGCGCGCAGGTACAGCCCGTCCTCCTCGCTAAAGTGGCCCCCGCCCTTGTTCAGCACCTGGACGACGCCGTTGATGGTCCCTTCCGGGTCGTGCATGGGTACGGTCAGGATGCTCTGGGTGCGGTAGCCGACCAACTGGTCGATCTGGGGATCGAAACGCGGGTCGGCGTAGGCGTCATCCACGTTGACCGTCTCGCCAGTGCGGGCCACGTAGCCGGCGATCCCGGACTCGATGGGCAGGCGGATCTCGCGCAGCCCTTCCTCGAACAGGACAATGGAACGCAGTTCGCCCTGGGGACGATCCAGCAGGTAGAGCGTGGCCCGGTCGGCGTCGGTGCCCTGCGCCGCCAGGTACATGAGTTGGCCCAGGACCTCGTTGGGGTCGAGGGTGGCATTGAGCAGGTTGCCGGCTTCAATGAGGGCCGTCAGGTGGGCCCATCGCAATTCCGGGTTGGGGGATAGTTCCGCGTTCATCGATTCCTCCTCATGGGTCCGTAAATAGAGCTTTCTGTAGAGCCTGCCCCCGCGTAGGCGGGGGGGCGAGGCGTGCCTCGCCCCCACAGAAATGTTTAGATTCTTCGTAGCGGCCCGGCCTCGGCTGCGCCGAAAATGACCGCAGCCGACTGCCCCTATTATAGCCAATTTAACGGTCTTGTGCAACGTCGGCCGGAGCGGCGCCATTTTTTGGGCGGCCGTCGGGGCATCCACGTAGGTGGACACCCGAGCATTTGTAAGAGGTTCAGCAGCTTGGGATTTCCAGGGAAAATGCCTTGCCCCTACAAAATAACTTTCACTGAGCAAATGTGGAACGCCTCTAGGCCTCCGCCAATGAGAGCAGGGCGGTTATCTCCCGACGCAGCGTGGCCCGGACGGCCAGGCCGGCCGCCGCGGCCGAAACCAACGGGGCCGCCAGCAGGCCCAGGAGGCCGCTGCCCAGCGCCGGCCCCAGGCTCTGCCCGATGGCCGGCCCCAGGGCCAGATCCTGCAGGCCATACATGTGCCCGCCCTGCACCAGTACGAATATGGCCGTCAGCCCCAGGCCGGCCAGCAGCCCGAGCAGGCCGCCGAGCAGGCCCATCCAGGCCGCCTCGCCGACGACGACCGCCCATAGCTGCCGGCGCGTCGCCCCCAAGGCCCGCAGCAGGCCCAGCTCGCGCCGCCGCTCGTGGACCGCGATCAGCGTCGTATTGAGCACCCCCGCCGCCGCGGCCAGGATGGCCAGGAGCAGCATGCCGTTCAGCAGCGCCTGCAGGCGATCCACGACGGCGGCGACGTCCTGGAAAAAGGGCTCGACCTCGATCAGGGAGACCCCGCCTTGACGATCAATCAGATCCCGCAGATCGGCCTGCAGGCCCTCCCGATCCACGCCCGGCAGCGGCAGCACAATGATGGCAAAGAGCTGGTCCGGCCGCAGGCCAAAGGCATCCCCGGCGGCCCGGCTGATGATCGAGGTGCCCATGAAGGAACTGGTGCCCAGGCCGGCGACGGTGCAGTCTACGGGACCGTCCACGCCCTGCAGGACCAGGGTGTCGTACAGGCCCACACCGTTCTGGCGGGCCATGCGCGGCGTCAGCAGCAGGGCGCAGCCGGCCTCCATGAGCGGGCGGGCGCTGGACCAACCCCCCGCGCTAAAGGTGAACAGGCCGGACTGGCTCAATTCTTCCGGGTCGGCCACAAAGGAGGGCATGCCGCTCATAATCGCTATTTCAGGGACGACGACCTCGGGCACGTGCACCAGCCGGGCCCGGCCGGCCGTCAGACGGTCCAAGTCGGCCACGAATTCGACCGGGATCCGCGCCGTGGAGAGATCCCACTTGCTCAGGATCTCCCAGTCCACGATGGGGCCTCCCTCCGCTATTTCAAAGGGCATGACCACCCAGTCCATGTCGTAACGGGAGGCGATCTGGGTGATGACGATCTCGAAGGTAAAGGTGCTGATGCCGGTCACGGCGACGATGGCCAACAGGGCTGTGGCCAGGGTGGCGACGGTCAGGACGACCCGGCCGCGGGCGCGGCCCAGGTTGTCGGCCGAGAGGCGCAGGGCCGCGCTGCGCCGGGCCGGCCGGCGGACGAGCCGGCTCGTCGTCTCTAACAGCCAGGGCAGGAGCAGCAACAGGCCGGCCAGGCAGCCGCCGGCAAAAGCGCCGACCAGGACGAAATCCCAGGGGGGCGTCAGCACGCTGCGGGCCGGCGGGCGGAGCAGCAGGTAGGCAAACAGCGAGAGGATCAGCAGCAGCCCCAGCAGGGCCGGCCGCCGTACCCCCGCAGCAGGCTTGAGCACGCGGGCCGCGCGCAGGACCGCCAGGGGCGGGACGCGGGTCGCCCGCCAGGCCGGGAACAGCGTGGCCACGAGGGTCAGGCCCAGGCCCAGGGCGGCCGCCCCCAGCAGGCTGAACGGGCGCAGGGGAGCCGCCCCGTGGGCGATGCCGGTCCAGCGGGTCAGCAGCAGCAGGATGGCGCGACCCCATAGGGGGCCGACCAGCAGGCCCAGCAGGGAACCGCCCGCGCCCAGCAGCAGGGCCTCGACCCACACTAATTGCAGCACCTGCCGGCGGGTGAGGCCCAGGGCGCGCAGCGCGCCAATCCGTTCCCTCCGCTGGGTGATGCCCATGGCAAAGGCGTTAAAGACGAGCAGGCCGGCCGCGGCCAGGATGGCCAGGCCCATCAGGCGCAGGCCGCTGTTGAGGAAATCACCGGCAAAGGTGACTGTGCCCTGGCTGCCCTCCAGGGTCTGTCCGGCGTTGCGGATGGCCGCGCCCACCAGGTCCGCGGCCACGACCGTGGACACGCCCAGGGCCACGGCCAACGCGCTCAGCAGCGAGCGCAGGCGGTGCTGAGCCAGGCTGCGCCAGGCGAGATGATTCAGTGAGCGCATCGGTCATTCTCCGGGTCGGCCGGCCCCGGTCCTCAGAGCCAGCCGGGCGGGCCAGTAGGCGGCCAGGGCCGCCACGGCCGGCCCGACCAGCAGGACGACGGCCGAGGTCAGGCCCAGGTCGCGCAGGGCCGGCAGCAGCGTCTGCCAGGCGAGCTGCCAGCTCACGCGAAAGCCCATCGAGGACGTCCCCCCCGGAGTGAGCGCCAGGACGAACAGCGCCAGCATGGCCAGGCCCAGCCCGATGGCGACGATGGATCCCAAGAGCCCCAGCAGGACGGCCTCGATCATCACCGCCCGCTGCACCTGCCGCCGGCTGGCGCCGATGGCGCGCAGCAGGAACAGCTCGCGCCGCCGCTCGGCAACGTTGATCACCATGGTGTTGACTACGCCTACAGCGGCGACCAGCACGGCCAGCAGCAGCAGGGCGTTGAGCAGCAGTTGTAGTTGGTCGATCATTTTGAACCAGGTGGCCTCCAGGGCCGCGTCATCGAGCCTGCCGATGGCGACTCCCTCAAAGGGCTCCAGGACCGCGCGCACCTGCGCGACCGCGCTGTCGACGTCCTGCCCCGGCGGAACGATCAGCCCTAACCAGGAAGGACCGGTCAGGTCAAAATAATCCTCTCCGTCGGCGTAGGAAAAGGCCGCAAAGCTGTAGCCGTTGCCGCCAATGCCGGCCACGGTAAAGGGGATCTCTCCGTGGCGCGTCTGGACCGCTACGGCATCCCCGACACCGAGCTGCAGGCGCTCGGCGACGATGGGGAACAGCAGCACGGCCCGCCCTCGCTGCAGCAGCTCCAGGGCCTCGACGGGGTCCCCCTGGAAAAAGTCAAAGTTGCCCAGGCCCAAAAAAAGCTCCGGCTCGACAAAGACGCCGGGGCTGCCGGGGATGGGCCCCAGTTCGGCCGGGATGGGGGCAAAACCGATGCGCTCCACCGTAAAGCCCCCCTGCAGCGCGGCCCCCTCCACGGCCTCCACCAGGGCGGGGTCGAGCACGGCCTCGGTGGTCAGGCGGGCGTAGGTATTGTCCATCGAAAGATCGCCCGATGCCAGCAGCCCGGCGATGTCCGGCACCAGCATAGCGTCCTCGTTGAACAGTTGAAAGTAGCCTCGCAGGCCGCCCTTGAGGATGGCCGTCAGCAGGCCGCTGCTGCCGACGATCGTCGTCAGGATCGCGACCAGCGCCCCGGCGGTGAGGACCGAGCGCAGCCTGTTGCGGAGGAGATTGTCCGCGGCCAGCCGGCCGGGGACCAGCCAGCCCGCCCACTGGAGGCGCCGGGCCGCGATCGCCCGCGCCCGGCGGGCGGCGCCGGCGAGCAGCGCCGGCAGCAGCAGCACGGCGGCCAGGAGCAGTACCGCCTGCCCCACCAGCACCAGCAGCAGGGATGGATAGAATTGGGGGCGCCCCAGCAGGGCCAGGGCCGCTATGGCGGGCAGGGTCGCCAGGAGCAGGATGCGGCCCCAACGGCCTCCACAGCGGATATACCAACCGCCGGCCGATGGGCGGCGTCGTGGATACAGGGCCTCCAGGGGGTCGGCCTGGCCGGCCTGGCGGGCCGGCAGCAGGGCCGCCAACGTGGTCACGCCCAGGCCCAGAAGCAGGCTCGAGGGCCAGCCCCACCACGGCACAACCGGCGTTGTCCGCGATCCGGTCAAGCGGATCACGGCCCAGGCCAGCCCCAGGCCGAGCAGGAGCCCCAGGAGAGCGCCAAGCAGGCCCAACAAGCCCGCCTCGCTCAGAAGACGGGCGATCATCTGGCGGCGGGTCATGCCCAGGGCGCGCAAAATCCCGAGCTGGCGGGTACGGTTGGTGACGGCGATGGCAAAGGCGTTCAGAATGACAAAGCCGGCCGCAAAAAGCATGATGGCGCCGATCATGGCCAGGCCCAACTGCACGATAAAGGTCGTGCCCTCAAGCCCCTGGGGCTGGCGATCCAGCCGGTCGGCCTGTTGAGAGACGGCCTGGCCCACGATCGCCGCGGCCAGGACCATGGCCACACCCAGGGCGATTGCCAGGGTGGTCAGGAGACTGCGCAGGGAGTGGGCCTTGAGGTTACGCCAGTCCAGCAGCAGGGAAAAGTTCATGTCGCCCTCAGCTTTACGCCCTGGCCCTACAGTTCCAGTTCCGCGATCACGTCCATGATGAGCTGGACGCTCTCGTCCTGCCTCCCCATGTTGTCCAACTGGCGGATGAGCCGTCCGTCCCGCATAAAGACCACCCGGTCGGCGATGGAGGCGGCCCGGGGGTCGTGGGTGACCATGACGATGGTCTGGCCCTTTTCGTCGCAGGCCCGCCGCAGCAGGTCCAGGATGGCCGCGCCCGACTTGCTGTCCAGGTTGCCGGTGGGCTCGTCGGCCAGGACAATGTCCGGCTCCGTGACCAGGGCGCGGGCGATGGCCACCCGCTGCTGCTCGCCGCCGGAAAGCTGGTCGGGCTTGTGGCCGCGGCGCTGGCCCAGGCCGACGAGTTCGAGCAGTTCGTCGATGCGGGCGCTGTACCGGTCGATGCGCTTGCCGTCGATCAGCAGGGGCAGGGCCACGTTCTCGGCGGCGGTCAGGGTGGGCAGCAGGTTGAAAAACTGAAAGACAAAGCCGACCTGGCGCCGGCGCACGATGGTGATCTGGTCGTCGTCCAGGTGGGCCAGCCGCCGGCCGGCCAGGGTGACCTCGCCATCGCTGGGGCTGTCCAGGCCGCCCATCAGGTGCAGCAGGGTCGACTTGCCCGAGCCGGAGGGCCCCATCACAGCCACAAACTCGCCCCGGCGCACGGCCAGGTCCACCCCGCAGAGGGCGTCGACGGTGACCTCGCCCATCTGGTACTGCTTGCGCAGATCGCTGGTTTGCAATATGTCGGACATGAGTTCCTCCTAACCCGGCTGAGCCGGAACCAAAAAGGGGAGAACCACAAAGGACACCAAGGACACAAAGATTTTTCCCTTCGTTCCCTTTGTGTCCTTGGTGGTTGAAATCCTTGTTTTTTGTGCAAGAATTTCAGTGGTAAGGTACTAAACCGGCTGGATCAGAAACACAAAGGACAGTTGGGTTGCTTTCTCAGAAATACACTCTCTCCATCCCCTGCACATACTTGGAACTGCGGGTCACCCGAAAGGGAAAGGCGGAGGACACCCGCGCGGCTGCAGTCTCCTGGGCCACATCATATTTCAACTCGACGACCAGGACGCCCCAGCGGACCTGGCGGTGCACCAGCGAGCTGCCAAAGGCGCCGTTGGCCCGGTAAAAGGCGATCTCGCGATCCAGCGTGACCCGAAAGCGGCCGTCCCGCGAGGCGAAATAGTGCCGGTAGTAGCGGTTCAGCAGGACGACCTGCATGGCCCGCAGTTCCTCCCGCACCATAGCCGGCAGTTCGGAGCCGGCCGCGACCTGCTGCAGACGGCGGTCTCCAAAGACGTCGTCCAGGGAAAAATCGCGCAGCGGGTAGCTGTGCTTGCGCCCCACGTGGCCCTCCTTGACCTTGAACTCGAGCACCGCGTGATCCACCGGCCCGGCCAGCGCGCCGTACCAGCGCAGGCGCACCTTGCGCCGGCGGGCGGCCCCGCAGACGTTGTCGTAATAGTTCTCCAGGTCCGCCGTGTCCAGGTAGGCGTTGTTGACGTAGCGCGGGGGGTAGGGGGCGTAGAACATCCGCGGGTGCAGCCGGACCAGGCCCAGGATCTGGTGAAAGGTCAGGTCCTCGACCAGGAATTTGCGCTCGTAGCGATAGTCCCGCAGCGGCGTATAGCCCGCACTCGCTGCCCGCTCCATCACCAGACCCCCTTGTTGTCCAGGAACGAGATCTCTAAATCCGGCGCCAGGGCCTGCAGGTCGGCCCGCGCCCGGTCCAGGTCGGCGACGTGCCGGAATTCGACCACAAAGGACATCTCGATCACCTCGGGGGTCTCGTCGAAACGCAGCAGGCGCAGCCGGGAACAGTGTTTGGCCAGCACGTCCATCACGCGCGGCAGTTCGACCTTGGCCGGCGCGCGGCCGGCGACGGACAGGTGCAGGTTGACGTCGGCCTGGGTCTGGCGCAGGAGGCGCGACAGGCCGATCAGGAGAATGACCACCAGGAGCGCGGCCAGGGTGACCAGGCGCTGGTTGTCCCCCAGGCCGATGCCCAGGCTGATGGCGAAAAAGAGATAGGCCAGTTCCTCGGGGTCCTTGATCGCCGCGCGGAAACGAATGATCGAGAGCGCGCCCACCAGGCCGAGCGAGAGGGCCACCGAGGAGCGCACGACCAGGATGATAAAGGTGGTGGTGACGGTGATCAGCATAAAGTTGGCGGCGAACCTGCGCCGGTTGGAGAGGGCCGCGCCCCAGTAGACGTACACCCGGCTCAGGATAAAGGAGGTAATCACCGCCAGGACCAGGTTGACGACCCAGTTCTCCCAGGCCAGCGTCTCCGATCGGGCGGCGGTCAGATCCTCCCAAAAGGCCTGCCATGAGGTGGGGCCGGCCACCGGGGTAGGCGTGGCCGCGGGCGGGACCGTCTCGCGCGCGGCGGGCCCGGGATCCGGTTCCCCGGCCAACACCTCCAGGGTGACATCGTCGACCTCGGTCCTGCGCTCGCCGTGCGAGGCAAAAGCAATCGTCCCGGGAGGCAGGGGCTCCGCCGGGTCGCTGGCCGTCAGCAGCACGCTGTCGTCGATCGAGATGGTATGCTCGTCCCCCTCCAGGACGATGCGCACGTCCATCCAGGCGCCGGAAACGAGCGCCGGCCCCTCCGAACGCGCCAGTTCCTCGGGCTCCACATCCGGCGCCGTCTTGAGCAGGGCGACCTCCTCCTCGGCCAGGCGCAGCAGGTAGCTGCCGCTGTCGCTGGCCCGGTAGTTGACGTGGGTCTCGCCGGGCCCGCTGTAGCGCAGCCTCAAGCCAAGGTCGAAATTCTGCCAGCTCCCCAGGCGGGCCGCAAAGTTGGCCGGCGCGATGCGCAGGACGCCCTCCGAGACAATGACCTCGGGGGAATGCTCCCAACCGGACAATTGGACGTCGTCGAACGTCTCGCTAAAGCCCGGGTCCTGGGCCGCGGCGCGGACGACGAACAAGCCGGCCAGCACCAGGGCGCCCACCAGGAGCACGGTCAGGTGGATCGACTTGCGGTTCATGGTCACCTCTCTTGCTTGGCTATTTGAGCCGATGGTCCTGGCCCTCGTTTAATCGTTCTCGTAGATAGCGGCTGCGCTCGGATGTAAAACGGAGCAAATCCTGCCAGTCGTGCTGAAAGCTCTCGGGGGGGAACATGGGCCGGTCCCCGTAAAAGGCCCGATCGCCGCTGGACTGGGTCACGTAGGGGGCGATCAGGCGGTGATAACGCCGGGCCACTTCCTCGATGTGATCGGGCGTAAACCAGTAACGGAGCAGCAGGTCCACGTAGGCCGTGTACTGGCTGCGGTAGCCCTGCACCTGGAACACCCCGTCGTACAGCGGCGCCCGCTGTACCAGGCCGGGCCCGCTGCTGCCCAACAGTGGGGCGCGGGCGTCCCCTCCCCAGGTCAGATCCCAGGGGATCCACTCAAAACGGCCGCTGACGGGGTTGTTGAACAGGTAATAATTATTGCCCGTATTGGGATAGCTATCCCAATTGTCCAGGATGTTGACCACGGCCATGTAGCGCAGAAAGGTGTCCACGTTCAGGGCCGCTTCCAGGGCCTGGACGTACTCGGCCTCGCTGGCGTAGGCGGTGCCGTCGACGACCCGGCAGAGATCGACGATATCGCTGTAATCGTTTTCCTCCTCGTTGTTCATCTTGCCGTAGGCGTACTGGCCGTTCTGGGTGGGATAGTCCTCAATGCGGTCGCCGTAATAGACCAGGTCCATGGGCCCGCGCTGAGCGTGGCTGGCCTTGTAGAGGTTGCCCCTCTTGCTGGCCGGCCCAAAGCGGTTGGCCAGATATTTGGCGTCCACCCGCTCGATCATGGTATAGATCCCCCAGTAGAGGGGCGGAGCAGCGTCGTCGGTGATATCGATCCACAGTTCGACGTAGGCGACGTGGCCGGCCGGCACGCCGGCAAAACGCATCATCTCGTAGGCCAGCTTTTCCTTGAGCATGCTGGGGTCACCGATATTGTTGGTGAGGATCAGCCGGCGCAGGTTGCGGAACTCTTGCCCGTCGACGTAGGCATCGGTGTCAATGGACCAGGGTTTTTTGCTGCCCGACTCGCGGAGGGAGAACTGGCCGCGCATGCGAAAACCGACGTCCTCCAGGCGCTCGCCCAGGATGACGGCGTCGGCCGGCACCTCAACCTTGGCCTCGGGGTCGGCCCACATACGCTGCCAATCGGACCGGGCCAGGGCGATGTCGATCCGCCCCACGCGGCTGTCGTCAAAGATCGTCCAATAGTCCACGCTGCTGGCGGCCGGGTGGCGCACCTGGACGGTGACCTGGTCGGTGGCATAGCGCCCCTGGGCGTCGGTCACCCGCAGGGTGATCGTATAGGTGCCCGGCTTGGAATAGAGGTAGGAGGCATAGCCGCCCTGGGCGGTCGCGTCATAGTCCGGGGAGCCGTTGCCGTCCAGGTCCCACTCGTAGCGGGTGATGGCCGCCCCGCTGGAGTGGCTGCCGTAGGCGCTGAAATGGACCATCAGGGGCAGCCAGCCCTGGTTGGGCATAGCGCTGGCCTGGGCGAACACCTCGGGGCTGGCCGTCGCGGCCGGCCGCGGCCGGGCCGGCCAGGCCTGGGCGGCCAGCAGGCCGGCGCCGGCCAGGGCGAACAGGACGACGGCGGCCAGTTCCAGTCTTCGCCGCCACTTGGAGGGGCGCAGGTCCCGACGGGTTTCCATCAGCGCTCTGCCCACCGCTCGGCAACCACAGGGGAAATTCCGGGGTCCGCTGCGGTTGGACATTGTCCGTTGCTGAACCACTGCAGCTTGTAGTATAACATTGAGACAGGGCCGAGTCAACAGGGGCCCACTCGAGGGCCAAAACTACCCATTCCGGGACAGCCGGCCGGTTCGCTTGGCATAGCGCTCGCCCTGGCGAAAGAGGATCACGCCGAGCGGGGTAAAGACCAGGCCCATCAAGAGCAGCGGCCACATGTAGGACCACAGCTCCCGCAGCGGACTGCCCTCCAGGATGGCCAGGCGCATGCCCTGCAGAGCGTAGGTGGCCGGCGAAAAGCGGGCCATCTTTTGCATCCACAGCGGCAGCACCGAGATCGGGTAATAGACCCCCGAAAAGAGCAGCACCATGGCCTGCACCACGTGGGTCATCTGGGCGCCGCGCTCGGGAAAGAGCAGGGGCAGAATGGCCCCGACGATGCCCATGCCGATAAAGGAGAAGGAGGCCACCACCAGCACCACCAGGCCGGCCCACAGGTTGGCCTGGCTCAGGTCCAAGCGGAAAAAGAGGGCCACGATCCCCAGGATGACGGTGGTGTGCAGCAGGCCATAGACCAGGGAAAAGACCGCTGTGCCCACCATATGCGTAAAGCGCGAGACGGGCGACATAAAGGTGTACTCGATAGTGCCCTCCCAGCGCTCCCAGGCCACCATCTCGCTGACCGAATCAAAGACGATCGAGAGATAGTGCCAGACCAGGGTCCCTACCAGGAGGTAGAGGATGGCCCGGCTGATCTCGTCCTGGCTAAAGGGCCGGCCGATGATATCGCCCGTGGCCCGGCCGATAAAGGTGATGGACAGGGCGTTGGCGATGGAATAGGCCAACCAGACGACCTCCCAGCCCCAGTAGCGCTTGACCAGATTAAAGTTTCGCTCGACAAAGGCGTAGGACGCGCGAAACTCTTGTAACAAACGTCGCCCGATGGACAACATGATGATCCTCCTTACTTTTAATCCTCAAACTTACGGCTCCTCCTCGTCGTCGTGGAGGGTGCGCCCGGTCAGGGCGAAAAAGACGTCGTTCAGGGTCACGCCGTCGCCATCGCGGCCCTGTTCCTGGCCGACGCGGGCCTTGAGGCCGGCCGGCGTGTCCAGGGCCACGATGCGGCCCTGGTCGATCAGGGCGATGCGCTCGCAGAGGCGATCGGCCTCCTCCATGTCGTGCGTCGTCAGCAGGATGGTGGCGTCGTGCTCGTCCCGCAGGCGCAGCACAAAGTCCTGCACCTCCCGCTTGGAGCGGGGGTCCAACCCCGTGGTGGGCTCGTCCAGCAGCAGCAGCACCGGCTGGGTCAAAAAGGCCCGAGCGATCGCCACCTTCTGCTGCATGCCGCGGGAGAGGTTCTCCAGGGGTTCATAGACCCGCTCGCGGGACACGCCCAACTGCTCCAGGATCTCGATGGCCTTTTCGCGGGCCGGCCGGGCCGGCACGCCGTAGAGCCGGGCGGCATAGATCAGGTTCTCCATAGAGGACAGCTTTTTGAAAAAGGAGGCGTCCACCGAGACCCGGTTGATCAGCCGCTTGACCTGCATTTCCTCGTCGGGCAGCTCGTGCCCAAAGACGGTAATGCGGCCCTGGTCGGGCAGCAGCAGGGTCGAGATCAGGCGGATGAGGGTGGATTTACCCGAGCCGTTGGCGCCGAGGATGCCAAAGATCTCGCCGCAGCGCACCTGCAGGCTGACCCCCTTGACGGCTAGGATGGTATGAGGGTCGCCGCCGTTGGACCCGTTCCGCCGGCCGTTCTTTTTGCCATTTTTCTTGCGAAAGCGCTTGCTGACCTGCTCCACGCTCAATGCAATCGTTGTCGCTTCCATGCTGACCTCCAAAGGCTGCCTCGCAACCACGCCGTCCAAGACCGAAAAATCCGAGGACATTGACTGTGCTTTCATCTTTCCCTCCTCTTTTCGCCGACGGTCCCGTCCGTCCCAGCCGGGCCGGCCACACAAAAAGGCCGTCGAACCGCCATCACGGTCCACGGCCTGCTCTGAATCTCGCCGGACATACAAAAAGCCGTGGGCCATTTCGCTTTGCCGCAGGCCCACGGCTTTTAATTTTGCTGGACGGACCTTGTTATCCTCCGCTCATGGGCACACTACGGCAACTAGATTGCGCCGGCTGAAAGGCCGGCTCGCGCCGCCGGACTCGGGGGCGCTGGATTTGGATGTTGTCGAGTGCGCCTACTGTTTGCATCGAACACCTCATGAGCGAATTGCCATTATCCCCTATTATAACAGATGAAAGGGGATTTGTCAAATTCTCGCGCGTTATTCCAGGGCTGTTTCAAAGTACACTAGCCAGGCCCCTGGTATTTGGGGACGTCACATTGTCATTCTGAGGAGGAGCAGTTGCGCAGCAACTGCGACGACGAAGAATCTCCCGGGCCGCAAAAAGATGCCGGTTTTAGCCCAGGAGATTCTTCGCTTCGCCGCCTGCGGCGGCTCGCTCAGAATGACAGTTACAATTTAGCGCGGTTGCATTATCAGTATGGGTCTTGCTGAGCAATTTTGAAACGGTCCTAGCGCTGTTCCAGCCTCTCTCGCACGGACCGGGCAAAGGCGGCCCCAAAGGCCTCTCCCTGCTCCAGCTCGGCCTGGGTAGGCGCCCCCACAAAGTCCAGCACAGGGCCCGACTCCCACTTGAGATCCTCGACCCACTGGCCCAACTCGCGCTGGGCGCCGCCGCTCCAGCCATAGCTGCCGAAATAGCCCAGCAGTTTGCCCCGCACGCCCTTGCGCTTGGCCATATCAAGCACATGGACGACGTAAGGGAACAGCCCGCCCTCGTAGGTGGGCGCGCCGATCATCACCCCGGCCTTGGTCCACAGCGAGGACAGGATGTAGCTGACGTGGGTATGGTGCACGTCAAAGATGTCTAGGGGCAGGCCCTCGCTCGAGATCCCCTGGGCGACGGTGTTCATCATCTTTTCGGTATTGCCGTACATCGAAGCATAGAGCAGTGTAATCCCCGGCTCCGTGGGACCGGTGGCGTACTCGGCCCAGCGGCGGTACAGCTCGACGATGCGTTCGGGGTTCCGGCGCCAGATCAGGCCGTGGGAGGGGGCGATCATGTCGACGGGCAGGTCGGCCAGCTTGTCGATGGCGCGCAGCACCATGCGGCTGAACTTGGCCACAATGTTGGCGTAATAGCGCAGCGCCTCCTGCTCGTAGAAATCCAGGTCTGCGCAGTCGTCGTCAAAAATGGCCCCGCGCAGGGCCCCGTAGCTGCCAAAGGCATCGCAGGCAAAGAGGATGCGCCGGCTGGTCTCGTAGGTCATCATGGTTTCGGGCCAGTGCACAAAGGGGGTGGAAAAGAACTGCAGCGTATGCTGGCCCAGGGAGAGGGTCTCGCCATCCTCGACCACCCGGACGTTTTCGGTGACGCCATAGAAGGACTCGAGCATAGCCTTGGTTTTCTCCGAACCCAGGATCTCGACCTGGGGCGCGATGCGCAGCAGGGTCCGCAGCACACCCGAATGGTCCGGTTCCATGTGGTTGATGACGATATAGTCCAGGGCGGACAGATCGGTGACCGCGGCCACCTGTTCAAAGAACTGGTCCCCCTTGATCGCCTTGGACAGGTCGATGATGGCCTGGCGTTCGTCGCGCACCAGGTAGGCGTTATAAGAAACCCCCTCCTGGGTGATGGGCCAAAGGCCCTCGAAAAGATCGCTGGTGCGATCATTGACACCGACCCAGTAAATGTCCGGCTTGATGGCAATAGCTGACATCTTTCCTCCTAGATATATGTTGGGCCCATGGGTGGAGCATTTGGGCCGGCGTTTGTCCCTCCCGATCACACTATATACTTATACAAAGGCGCTGTCAAGTGCCGCCCATCTTTAATCCTTGACCTGCCCCCGTCTCTGTGGTAGAATCTTGTTGAACGATTGAAGCAGCAAGTACAGACGAACTCGTCATCTCCTCAAGGAGCTGTGGATGGCCCAGAGATCGGCAAGGCAATTATCGGCTGCGGATAGGATTTGTATGGAGGAGGAAATGGCTGAGAGGCAGTTCGAGCCCGAAATCGTTGGTTTCTGCTGTCATTACTGCGCCTACGCGGCGGCGGACCTGGCCGGGGCGATGCGGCTGGGCTACCCGGTCAACGTCAAGATCATCGAATTGCCCTGCTCCGGCCGTATTGACGTACTGCACCTGCTGCGCGCGCTCGAACGAGGCGCGGACGGCGTCTTTGTCGCCGGCTGACTGGAGGGCACCTGCCATTACCTGGAAGGTAATTTCCGAGCCAAAAAGCGCGTCGAGTACACCCAAAAGATCCTCCAAGAGATCGGCCTGCAGCCGGAGCGGGTGGCCTTTTACACCCTCTCGTCCGCCGATGGGCCCCGTTTCGCCGAAATTGCCCGCGAGCTGACCGAGCAGATCCGCGCCCTGGGACCCAGTCCGCTGCGGAAAGCGCAGGCGGTCAGCGAGCCGTCCTAGTACAGTGTCAGACAAGTGATGCAGCACCTGTCATTCTGAACGAGCCGCCGCAGGCGGCGAAGTGAAGAATCTCTCGGAAAATAAGCCGCCTCTTTTTGATCTCCAGGGGATTCTTTGTCGTCGCATTTGCGCAGGGGAGGTCCACCATGAAGCGTCATTCCTTTTCCAGACTGGCCGGCGTGGGCCTACTGCTGGGCACGCTGCTCCTGCTCTGGGGCTGCGGGCCGGCGCCCTCGACCACCGCGCCCACCACGGCGCCCGCCACGATCGTACCCACCGTGCGGCCCACCGCGCCGGCGCCGACGGCCAACCCCACCCGGCCGCCGGAAGCGGAAGCGCTGGTCTATGAACTCGACGGCGACATCTGGCTCTACGACGGCAGCGACCACCGCCTCCTGGTCGAGGATGGCCGCTCCTGCCAACCGTTGCTCTCGCCGGACGGCCGCCGGCTGCTCTTTCGGCGCGAGGAAGCACCCACGGAACTGCTGCCCCGCCCCCTCAGCCTGTGGGTGCTGGAGCTGGCCAGCGGGCAGGAGCAGGCCCTGGACGTCTCGGCGCTGCCGGCCTTTCCGTTGAACGACGACGGAGCCGACGAGCTGCCCCGCCAGCCCGACCGGGTGGTCTGGCTGCCCGACAGCCAGACGCTGCTCTTTAACAGCATGGTCGACTTTTCCGCCCTGGGCCCCGGCGGCGTCGAGCCCCTGGACGACCTCTGGCTGATCGAACTGCCCGGCGGCCAACTGCGCCGCCTATACGCCGGGGAGGGACACATGGCCCGCTTTGCGCTCAGCCCACGGGGGGACTGGCTGCTGCTAAACCGGCCCACGCGCATTGAGGCGCTTTCGCTGGCCACCCTGGAAGTGAATATCCTGCTCGAATTCCGCGCCGTCGGCACCTACAGCGAGTATGCCTGGCTGCCCGAGCCGCGCTGGCTGCCAGATGGCCAGCAGGCCCACGTGGCCATCGGGCCGGCCGACCCACTGGAAAGCACGGCCTTTACCCTCTGGCGCCTGGACGTAGAGAGTTCCACGGCCGAACCACTGGGGCAAGTCCAGGGCAGCGCCTTTAGCTGGTCGCCCAACGGCCTGTCCTGGTCCCCCGACGGGAGCCAGTTGCTCTACATAGAGGACCTGGAGCGCGTGGTGCTCAGCGGCGCCGACGGCAGCGGCCGACAAGAGATCGCCAGCGGCTCCTCGTTCTCCGTGCTGGGCTGGTCCCCGCAGGGACGCGCGGCCGTTTATGCGGACCGGCAGCGGCAACTCCTCTACCAACTCGAGGCCGGCGTGCAGATCCGCTCACAGTCATTGGGCCCACTGGAGGGGGTAGGGGCGGAGGGACTCTATTGGTGGCAGGATCAGCTCTTTGTCACGAGCGCCGGCGAGTTGTTCCGGGCCGGCCCCGATGGAGCGGGCCTGCAGCGGATCGAACCCTAAGGAAGCGGCAAGGAATAACATCCCGGTTTTGTTTTGACCGGCTAAAGCCTTGACTCCGGTCCGGGAATTTGAGACCTTTTACGGGTTTCTTTTGGAGTCGAGGCTTTAGCCGGTGACGGAGGACAGGCCGCAAAACCGGGAGGTTATTCTTTTACAGGTCCCAAGCCGGCCGAGCCGAAACAAAAAAACCACAAAGGAAACAAAGGGGGAAAAGCTCGTGTCCTTTGTGGTTGAAATCCTTGTTTTTTGGGGCAAGAATTTCGGTGCTAAGGTGCCAAGGGCCGGTATGTGACAGGGACGCTACACGCCGTTGTGCAGCTTTTCCCGTAGGGACAGGATCTCTCTTCGCAGTCGGGCATCCACCTCGATCTCGCGGGAGATCTTGTCGCAGCCATAGAGCACGGTGGTGTGATCGCGGCCGCCAAGCTCATTGCCAATTTCGGCCAGGGAGGTATCGGTTTCCTCACGGATCAGGTGCATCGCGACCTGGCGGGGCCCCGTCACCGACTTGCTGCGGCTCTTGCCCCGCAGATCCTCCAGGCTTAGATTATAGAACTGGGCCACCGCCTCCAGAATCTGCAGAATGCTCAGATCACGCCGGTGGCCGTCCAGGAAAATGTCGTCCATGGCCTCGTGGGCCAGATCCGCCGTCAGGGGCAGGCCATTCAGCTCGGCATAGGCGACCACACGATTGAGGGAACCGACCAATTCGCGGATATTGCTCTGCACCCGCTGCGCCAGGAACTCGACCACGGCGTCGGGCAGAACGCGACCCTGCTCCTCGGCCCGGGCGCGCAGGATCGCCAGACGGATTTCCCAATCGGGGGGCTGAATATCCACGATCAAGCCGCCCTCAAAACGAGAGCGCAGGCGCTCCTCCAGGGTCAGGATCGCCTTGGGGGGACGGTCGCTGGTGATCACGACCTGCTTGTAGGCGGCGTGCAGGGAATTAAAGGTGTGGAAAAATTCCTCCTGGGTGCTCTCCTTGCCGGCGATGAACTGGATGTCGTCGATGAGCAGGATGTCATTGTGTCGATAGCGCTGGCGAAATTGCTCGGTTTCCTGGTGGCGGATGGATTGGATGAGCTCGTTGGTAAAGGTTTCCGAGGAAACGTAGAGCAGCTGCAGGTTTGGATTCTGCTCGCGGGCATAGTGCCCCACCGCGTGCAGCAGGTGGGTTTTGCCCAACCCGACCCCACCGTAGATAAAGAGGGGATTATAGGCGTGGGCGGGGTTCTCCGCCACGGCCATCGCGGCAGCGTGGGCCATGCGGTTGCTGCTGCCGACCACATAAGTGGAAAAGGTATAGCGCGGATTAAGACCGCCCGGCAGAGGGGTGGGCAAACTGAGCTGCTTGGGGCCGCCCTCGGCCTGGGCCGGGGAAGCACTGCCCCCAGAGCGCGTCCTCTTGCGGCTGCTCAATCCCAGGGCGCCATTGGCGCCGTTCCCCATGACGACAACGCGCACCTGCACGGTATAACCCAGCACATTGGAAAGGGTGCGGCGGATTAAATCACCGGCCCGCCGCTCCAGCCACTGCTTGGCAAAAGAGTTCGGCGTCCCAATGACGACCAGGCCGTCCTCAAAGGCCACAATCGAGGTGCCCTGCAGCCAGGTCTCGTAATCAGAGCGGGAGAGGCGCAACTGCAAATCCCCCAGAACTGCTTGCCAGACCTGTTTGGCGTTCAATGAATCCTCCTCAATGTCGTCGCCCCCTTCAAGGGTCCCAACCGATCAAGAGCGCGTGTGTGCCTTACATCATATCAGGTTTACCCTGGACGCGCAAGTCTTTTTGGCCCTTTTCCTATGACGATTCCTTATCCTTCCGGGGCAGTTCCCTGCACTGTGGTTACTACAGCGCTCTCCCGGAATCGCTTTTTGTGGACAAAAGCAATCGCCCCCCCCCGGGGGCATGTGAGTTGTCCGGCACATGCACTATCCGAAAAAAACTCGTGCCAAAAAAGCGCTAATTATAGGCCTGCTTGGACCCTTTCCAGGACGGCGACTCTGGCAGGAAAGAAATAACCTGTGGACAGCCTGTGGATAAATGTGCATACTCGGACGCCCGCTGCCGCCAAGAGCCGGCTCCCGATTTGTAGAGCAACTTGCCGGCTTACTGCTCCGGAGGTTCCTGGGTCATCTGCCAAAAGGTCACCACCCAATCGGCAATGCCCTCGCGCTCGCGCTGTTCCTGGCGCAGGCGATAGAGCGCCTGGCGGCGGTCGATTTCTCGCTGCACCTCCTCCGGGCGGGGCACCCGGTTAAAGGTAAAATCCTCCTGGCCGGCGGTCTGGATGCGCACGTTGCCAAAATTGAACAGGTTGGCCATAAAGCCCGGCTGCTCCAGCATGATGTTTTGGATACGCCCCAAGCCACCCGCGCGGCGGCTCTCCCCAAAGAGACCAAAAGGCGTGCGCTTGATATCCAACAGCATGTCGGAGCGCAGGACATAGATATCCCCCAGCCAGAGTTGGTAATTGACCACCAGGACCCCGACGAGCAGGAGCAGGAGCAGGCCCCACCCAATCCAGAGAGCGCTGGCATCGGCCCAGGGGGGAAAGAAAAAGGCGCCGGCGGCGACCAGGATCAGCAGCAAAGTCGGCACCAGCATGCGCTGCAGTAAAAAGATGTTGTGCTTGTACCAGGTAATCTCGTCTCCCTCCCGGCGGGGATTGGGCGGCCAGATCCATTCCAGCAGGCGCCAACGCCTGCGGACCGGCATCTCAGGCGCCGTCGCCCGGGGCAGGCTGGGCTCCGGATAGCGATCGGGGTCCATCCGGTGCAGCAGGGTCTGCTGCATCAGTTTCGCGCTGGCCTTGGCTTGCAGGCCGCGCACGGTGGCCATCACCTCCTGCTGGGCGTCACGCGGCCGGGCAATCGGGCCAAAGCGGATGTCGGTCCCCCGCGCCGCCGTGTCGATATAGATGTCGCCATAGCCCAGCAGTTGGGCGAACAGCCCGCGCACGGTAGTGTTGACGTCCTGCACTTTGTCCAGGGTGACCTCTTCCTGCGACTTGAAAATCAGCACAACCCGCTCGACATGAACCAGGCGCCGGTTCGTGTAGATGAGGGCATCGTTGCGCCAGTCGAGATAAAAGAATAGCAGCAGGATCGAGGCCGCCGCCAGAATGGCCGTCAGCAGGATAGTGGGCGCCAGTGCCTCGCCGCTGTCCTCGATCAGGCGCGCGATCAACCAACGCCCGATGATCAGAAGCAGGCCCAGCACCAGCGCCAGCCACCAAGTGCGGCGGGCAAAGACAATCCAGTGGCGGGGGTATACGAAGCGCAGCTCTTCCCCGGCGGCCAATTCAAGATTGAAACGCCCCACAGTTTTGTCACTTTTTTGAGTCTTGGGTTCACTCAAAGTCGTTTCCCTCTGCCATCACGGCGCCAACGAGAACGCTAACCCGGGCCGGCCGGCCGGAGCGATCGACCTCCACGGCGACAATGTCGATACGCCAAGAGACGTCCATCAAGCCCTGCTCCCACAAAAAAGCCTGGCCCAGACGCAGGAGGCGGCGTTGCTTGGCCGGGGTGATGGACTCTTCCGGCGTGCCACAACTTTTCCCCCGGCGCGTGCGCACTTCGACAAAGACCCAGTCCCCACCCTCCCGCGCCACCAGGTCGATCTCGCCCTCTCGACAGCGCCAGTTCCGCGCCACGATGGTATAGCCCGAACGCCGCAGATGCCCCTCGGCCACGACCTCGCCAAAGTGACCCAATGAGCGGCGCGTTGCTCCTCGGCTCATAGTCTCCCCCAGCAATTCCAGCAGGGATGCCAAAATCGAGTAGGACATCCCCACTGGGCTCAACCCTTCTCTAACAACTATTTTACACCAAGAGGGCAGGAGAGGCAAGCCCGGTTTGCACCTTAGGCCAGGTTATAGTACAATACGCCCGGCTAGGCTGATCACCAGGCGTGACCACGATGGCCATTGGTGTGAGACAAAGGGGTCTCCCCACATGCCCGTTGCAGCACGGGGACCCCTTCGCGGCCCCTATTTTTTTGGGGGTCGATCGTCAAGGAGCGGGTACAATGACCATCCGGATTGGTATTCGGCGCGAGGACAAGAGTGTCTGGGAACGGCGTGTGCCGATCACGCCGCGCAAAGTGCAGGAACTGCAAGAACAAGAGGGGCTGGAAATCTATGTGCAGCCCTCCCCCATCCGCGTCTTTAAGGACGAGGAATACGCCTCGGTAGGCGCGATGGTCCAACAAGATCTCTCCCCCGCCAGGGTCATTTTCGCCATCAAAGAGATCCCCCCCGAGCTGCTGCTGCCCCAAAAAACCTATGTCTTTTTTGCCCACGTCATCAAAGGGCAGTCCTATAACATGCCCATGCTGCGGCGGCTGATGGAACTGGGCTGCCAACTGATCGATTATGAAAAGGTCACCAACGAGCGGGGCCGCCGGCTGATCTTTTTCGGCTGGCACGCCGGCGCGGCCGGCCTGGTCGACACGCTCTGGGCACTGGGCCAGCGCTTGCAGTGGGAGGGCCTGGACAACCCTTTCAGCGCTATCCGCCAAACCCACAGCTACGACAGCCTGGCCGAGGCCCGGGCCGCCCTGCGCGAGGTGGGCCAGCGCATCCGAGAGGAAGGCCTGCCCGAGAGCATCAGCCCCCTGACCATTGGGGTGGCCGGCTATGGCAACGTGGGCCAGGGTGCGTTCGACATGCTGTCAGAACTGGGCGTCCAGGAGATCGCCCCAGAGGATCTGGCGACCTTGGCCACAGAGCCCTCCGTCTCCCGCCACTGCGTCTACCAGGTGGTCTTTAAGGAAGAGCACATTGTCGAACCCAAGTCCCCCGGCCTCGAATTTGACCTGCAGCATTATTACGAGCACAGCGATCTCTACCGCGGCTGTTTTGAACAATACCTGCCGCATCTCTCGCTGCTGATCAACGCCAACTATTGGAACGGCCGCTACCCCCGACTGGTGACCAAGGATTCCATCCGCCGGCTCTACAGCGAGGGACAGCCCAAGCTCCGGGTTATCGGGGACGTCAGTTGCGATATCGAAGGAGCCATCCAAGTCACCGTCCGCTCCACCGAACCCGACGAGCCCGTCTATGTATATGACCCCAGAACGGGCCAGACCAACGACGGCGTGGCGGGATCGGGCCCTGTGGTGCTGGCGGTGGACATCCTACCCAGCGAGGTGCCCCGAGACGCCTCGGAATATTTCAGCGACATGCTCGACCCCTATATCCCGATCATCGCCCGGGCCGACTATACAGTGCCGTTCGAACAATTGCAGTTACCGCCCGAGATCAAGCGGGGCGTAATCGTGTACCAGGGGCAATTGACCCCCGACTATCGCTACATCGAACAGTATCTGGATCGCTCGTAGGGGCAAACGTTGCCCCATCCAGGAAAAAGGAGAGAAACATGAAAAAGGTCGTCGTTTTTGGCGCAGGTTTGGTTGCCGGAGCGCACGTGGAGTACCTGCTGGAGCACGGCTTTCAGGTCACCGTGGCCAGCCGGACTCTGGCCAAGGCCCAGGCCCTGGTGGCCGATCACGCCAACGGCCGGGCCCTGGCCTTTGACATCAGCAAGGATGCGGGGAGGCTGGGCGAGATCGTCGGGCAGCACGAGCTGGCCGTGAGCCTGCTGCCCTACAAATATCACCCCCTGGTCGCCCAGGCCTGCATCGAGCAGGGCACCCACATGGTCACTACCTCCTACGTCAAGGAGGCTATGCAGGCCCTGGACGAGCCGGCCAGGGCGGCCGGACTGACCGTCCTCAACGAGGTGGGGGTCGACCCGGGGATCGATCACATGATGACCATGGAGGTCGTCCACCGCGTACAGTCCCAGGGCGGCCGCATCCGCAGCTTCTCCTCCTACGCCGGCGGCCTGCCGGCCCCCGAGGACAATGACAATCCCTTTGGCTACAAGTTCTCCTGGAGCCCCAAGGGCGTGCTGCTGGCCGGCAGAAACCCGGCCCGCTTTCTCCGCGACGGGGCCATCGTCGAAATCCCCGGCCCCGATCTCTTTGACCACTTTTGGCCGGTCACCGTGCAGGTCGAAGGGGAGCAGATCGAATTCGAGGGCTATCCCAACCGGGACAGCCTGCCCTATATGGAGACCTATGGCATCCAACCGGACCAGATGATGTTCCGCGGCACCCTGCGCTACCCGGGCTGGTGCCCCACCCTGAAGAAAATCGCCGAATTGGGCCTGCTCGAGGAGGAAAGCTTGGACCTGGCCGGCCTGAGCTATGCCCAACTGCTGGGCCTGCTGATCGGCCAAAAGGGCCCCGCCAGCCGTGCCGACGCCGCCGCCTACCTGGGGCTGGAAACCGACTCGTTCATCCTGGACAACCTGGAATGGCTGGGACTGTTCAGCCAGTCGCCCCTGCCCGAGTGTCCCCAAACGCCCATCGACGCCCTGGCCGCCACCATGCTGCCCAAAATGCAGTACGCGCCCGGGGAACGCGATATGCTGGTGCTCCAGCACCAATTCCTGGCCGAGTATCCCGATCGCCAGGAAAGGATCACCTCGACCATGATCGACTTTGGCATCCCCCACGGCTACACCAGCATGGCCCGCACCGTCGGGCTGCCCGCCGCCGTGGCCGCCCGCATGATCCTGGAGGGGGAAATTGCCCTGCGCGGCGTGCTGGTCCCAGTGCATCCCGAGATCTACCGGCCCGTACTGGAGGAGCTGGGCAACCTGGACATCGAGTTCCGCGAGGAAATAGAGGTCCTGGGCTAGGCGCGTTCAAGCACGGGTAGGCCGAGGAGGGCCTCGTCCCCTCCGCCTATGGGGCAGGCTCTGCGGGCCACCCCAAAGGACGAAAACAGTACGACGCGGATCCTTTTCGGATTGCCCGGATGGCACAGCCCGGACCGGCCGCTTATCCGGGCAATCTGTGTAATCCGTGCAAAATCCGCGTCGTGCTGTTTTCGTAATGTCGGCACATTGACCATCGCCGACAAAGATGGTACAATGTGCCCCAGAAAATAGCTACTCGGCCACCAGATGGAACAATGCGGCCTCGGGCAAGCCCGCGAGTCAGCGGTTGAACCTGGATGTGAGATGCAAGATCGAACCGAACTAACCATTCCCAATGACCTGTCCTACCTGCCAGCCATTGGCGCATACGTGAAAGCAATCGCCGCCAAGGTCGGCTTTTCGGAACAAGAGACCAACCGCATCCGCCTGGCCGCGGACGAAGCCTGCACCCACGTGATCGAGACCGCCTTTGAACCGGGGGAGAAAAACCTGCTCCGCATCATTTGCGAAGAGTCCGACGTCGGGCTGCGGGTCATTGTCGCCGACACGGGCATGCCCTTCAACCCCTCCCTCATCGCCGACTATGACCCCGCCGCCGGCCTTGACCGCGAGCTGGGCGGGCTGGGCTTTTTCCTGATGAAAAGGCTGATGGACGAGGTGCACTTTGTCAGCAAGGGGCCGGAGGGCAAAGAGCTCCACCTGATCAAGTACCTGGAAAGCGGCAGCATCACCAACTATTTCTCCGACGAGGAGCTGAGCCCCTACGAGGCCGATGCGGCCAAGATCCGGCCGGCCCCCCCCGGCAGCTACGAGTTCCGCACCATGGAGCCCGCCGAAGCTATCGAGGTCGCCAAATGTGTCTACAAGACCTACGGCTACACCTACCCCGGTGAACACATCTATTACCCCGAACGATTGATCGCCATGAACGAGAATGGCCAGCAGATCTCCCTTGTCGCCGTCTCGGACACCGGCGAGGTCGCCGGGCACTGCGCCATCTTTGGTGGAGACGTGAACTCGCCCATCCGCGAGCTGGGCCAGGCCGCAGTGGATCCCGCCCACCGCAGCCGTGGACTGCTCACCCGCCTGCTGCAATTTGCCATCGACTATGCCCGCGATCATGGGCTGGTCGGCCTCTTTGGCGAACCGGTGACCAACCACCTCTATTCCCAAAAGGCCAGCCTCAAGCTGGGTTTCCGCGAGACGGCCCTCTTCCTGGGCCTGATTCCCCAATCCGTCTATTTCAAAAAGATCGCCGGCCAAGAGCTGACCCAGCGGCTGTCCCTGCTCTACAGTTTTTTGCCCCTGTCCACGGTCGGCCAGAACCGCCTCTACGCGCCCTGGCATCACCGCGCGCTCCTCGGCCGACTGTACGCCATGCTGCGGCTCGACCGGGAACTGGTGACGACGGCCCGCGATGAGGTCGAGGCCCAAGCCCTCCCGGCCCAGTCGATCCTCTCCACCCACGTCATGTCGGCCAACGATGCCGCCCACATTGAGATGATCAACTATGGCCGCTACGCCACGTCCGAAATCGAGATCAAACTCAACGAGCTCTGCCGCAAGGGCATCGCCTGCATCCACCTCGACCTGCCCTTGAGCAACCCCCATACGGCCCTGCTCTGCGCCCATTTCGAGGCCATGGGCTTTATCATCGCCGGCGTCCTACCCAAACAAGATGGCCAGGACGTCCTTCGCCTGCAGTACCTCAATGTGCCCATCGACTTTGGCCAGATCATGGTGGTTTCAGATCTGGCCCAAACCCTGAGACAGTACATTCAAAGACAGTACGAATCCACAGCAAGTTGTTCATTGTCCCCGGCTCAAGTCCGAGGGGAGGTGTCCAATTGAACCCAACCAAGTCCCCCGTTCGCTTTCGTTTGCTGATCAAGGTGTTGTTGGCCATTCTCCTCTGCGCGCTGGTCCCCCTGGTCGTGATCGTCCTTGTCTCGACCCAGGGCTACTCAGAGGTAACGACCAAAGCCAACCAGGGCTATACCGAGATCACGGCCAAGGCCGCCCAGGGCTATGCCGAGGTCACCACCAAGGCCCTGCAGGGCTACGAGCAGATGGCCGAGGAGGCCATCCCGCCCAGCAAACAGGCCCTGGACGAACGTTCCCAAGAGTCCTTTGAGCTGCGCGCCTACGACAAGGCCCAGAGCATCGCCCGCTTTCTCTACGAACGGGAGGATGACCTGCGGACCCTGGCCCTGCTCCCCCGGGACGCCCAGGCCTACCGAAGATTCTACAGCAACAACCGCAGCCCCATCTGGACCCGCGAGAACACGGTCCCTGGAACCCGGGCCTGGGAAGAGGGGATTGTCATCGACAAACCCTTGTACCGCGAGGTCGCCTTTATCGACAAAAACGGCCAGGAGGTCATTCGCATTCGCGATGGCGAGATTGTGCCCCGGAACGAACTGCGCGATGTAAGCCTGCCCCAGAACACTACCTATAAAAGGGAGAACTACTATGCCCAGGCCATGGCCCTGGCACAAGGGGAGATCTATGTCTCGGAGGTGCTGGGCTGGTACCTGCCGGTCAGCATCGCCTATGCCGCCGAGGAGAACCCCCAGGGCCAACGCTACGAGGGCGTCATTCGCTTCGCCACGCCCATATTCGAGAATGGGGAAAAGATCGGTTTCGTCATGCTCTCCCTCGACCACGATCACGTCATGGAATTCACCAACCACATGATCAGCAACGAGGAGCGCTATCGCCTGGAGGTGGGCTCGATCACGGGGCTGCATTCGTACATCATTGACAACCGCGGCTGGTCCATCTCCCAGGGCCGGCACTATTACATCGTCGGCCTGGACGAGCGGGGGCGGCTGGTCCCCTCGCTTAACGCCGAGGATGCTGCCGAACAAGCCAAAACCGGCTACATCCCCGCCAATCTGTGGGACTTTGGCTTTATTGACCCCGTCTATCCCAAAGTCTGCCAGGAGAACCAGGAGGGGGTCACCTCGGGCTCGAAGGAATACGTCTGGATCGACCAGGCCCACCCCGAGGGGCGCCTGCGCAACCTCTCCTACGCCACTATCCCCTACTACACCGGGCGCTACAACAGCCCGGCCGGCTTTGGCTGGGTGGCCGTGACGGCCGACCGCGAGCAGTTCCACGAACCGGCCGCCCTGGTCGAGGCGGCCATCGAACAGACCGCCGATCGGGTCGAGCAGGAGATGCAGCAGACGGCCAACCAGGTCGAGGAGGGCATGCAGGAGACAGCCGACCGGGTGGAACGCCAGATCGAGCAGGAGCGCCAAGAGTTGGTGAGCAACACCCGCCTGATCCTGGGCATCACGGTGCTGGCGGTCGCCGGCATCGCCGTCCTGTTGGCCCGCAACATCACCAGCCCTATCCAAACCCTGGTGCAGGGGACCGAGGCCATCGGCCGCGGCGACCTGGACACCCGGGTGGAGATCAGCTCGCACGACGAGATCGGCCAGTTGGCCGGCGCCTTTAACCAAATGACCGTTGACCTGAAACACTATACCACCGAACTGGCCCGCACGACCGCCGAACGGGAGCGCTTTGTGCGCGAACTCGAGATTGCCCGGGATATCCAGCAGAGCTTTTTGCCCCGCAGTTGGCCCCAGGTCGAAGGACTGGCCGTGGCGGCGATGAACCTGCCCGCCCGGCACGTGGGGGGGGACTTTTACGACTTTATCCCCCTGGCCGGCGGCCGGCTGGGCCTGTTGGTAGCCGACGTCTCGGACAAGGGGGTGCCCGCGGCCCTCTTTATGGCCCTCTCCCGCAGCCTCATCCGCGCCTATTCCATGGGCACGACGGACGTACTCACCGCCCTCAAAAAGGCCAACGCTTTTATGTTGGAGGATACCAAGAGTTCGATGTTCGTCACCCTCTTTTACGCCGTCGTCAATACACAAACCATGCACCTCCACTTTATCAACGCCGGCCATAACCCGCCCTTTCTCATCGGCAAGGACATCCGCCGCGGCATGATGCTCAAGGCCAAAGGGATTGCCCTCGGCGCGATCGACGACGTCTTTTTGGGAGAGGGCGAAGTTCAGCTAGAACCCGGCGACGTACTGGTGCTCTATACGGACGGCGTCACCGAGGCCAAAAATGCCCAGGCGGAACTGTTCGGGGAAGAGCGGCTCAAGACGGTGATCGAACAGCACCACCATCTCCCGCCGGCCGAACTGATGGCCCAGATCAGCCTGGAGGTCAAGGCCTTTACCCAGGACGAGCCGCAGTTCGACGACATCACCCTGCTGGTGGTCAAGGTGGCCGACGATTACCAGCCCACAGAACCCGTACCCGAAACCCAAGAGGAGGGGGAATTGCAGCGACACCTCAGAGTAAGCAGTCGCCTGGAAAACCTCACCGCGATCAGTAATTTCATCCTGGAGGCGGCCCAAGACGCCGGTCTGAATGAGCGCCAGGCCTATCACGTCCGGCTGGCGCTGGACGAGGCCTGTACCAACGTCATCCAGTACGCTTACGAGGGCCAGGAGGATGGTGAGCTCTTGCTCCATTGTTGGGTGGAGGAGGACGAGTTCGTCGTCACCCTGCAGGATCGGGGCACCCCCTTTGATCCGCACCACGCCCCCGCACCCGATCTGGGGTCCTCCTGGGAGGATCGCCCCATCGGCGGTCTGGGCGTGTACCTGATCCAGCAGTTGGTGGATAGGATCAAGTACGAATCCGATCCGGAGCAGGGCAATATCCTCTGGTTGATCAAACAGATCACCCCGGCGTCGGACGAGAGCACCCCTACCCCGTAAGGAGAGGAGCGCAAAGTATGGAATTAAGCACGGAGAGGATTGACACGGTCACCCTCATCAAGCTTTGTGGTGACGTCGATGCCAATACGGCCCGCGATTTGGAGCAGACCCTGAGCGAAGAACAGGCCGCCGATCATCACCAGTTGATCCTGGACATGTCCGAGGTGGACTATGTGAGCAGCGCCGGCCTGCGAGCGCTGCTGGGAGGGCTCAAGGTGGCCCGCTCGTCCGGTGGGGACCTGCGGCTGGCCGCTCTGCAGGAACCCGTACGAGAGGTTTTCGACATCTCGGGCTTTAGCACTCTGTTCGAAATCTTTGCCGACCGCCAGGCCGGCCTGGAGAGCTTTCTAGTCCCCTAAAATCTGCACGACCAGCCGCCGGGAACGGGAACGGGTGTCCAGGTCCAAAAAGACGATCTGCTGCCATTTGCCCAGGGTCAAGAGGCCCTGGGCAAATGGTACCGTCAGCGAGGGACCCAGGAGCGCCGCCCGAACGTGGGAGTGCCCGTTGTCGTCGCCCCAGCGCAGGTGGTGGCGATAGGGCCGGTCGGGCGGAGCGATCTCGTCCAGTACCTGGCGCAGATCCTCCAGGGCGCCGCTCTCGTACTCGATCGTCGTCAGCGCGCCGGTCGAACCGGGGCAAAAAATGGTGACGATGCCGGCCTCCAGCTCCGATTCGGCCACCGCTTGGGCCACCTGCACGGTAATGTCCTGGATATCGGTGTGCCCCTGGGTGTGCAGTTGAATTTCCTCCGTGATTACCATTGTCGCCCCCCCGCATACAAATCTTGTACGATCGCTGGCTAACCGACGTGTTCATACCTCACCCACCGATCCCACGGGACGGAAACACCTCCTGCAAGGCGACGTCACCACCATCGGCCGGGCGACAGCTTGTTTTAACACCGGTGGGGGCCCGCGGCCTGCGCCCGGCCCCCACCGGCGAGAGGAGCATCACAACTTGGAACGAGCTATTCGCTCACCTGCATCTCCAACGGCGCCTGCACCGATACCTGGGAGGGATTGTAATAGTCGTAGGCACTGGATGGCGGGGTCTGCGCCCGCAGCGGAAAGCGCGCCCGCAGGCGGTAGCTGAAACGCAGCGGGGCCTCGGAGGAGAAATCCTCCAGGTAGACAATGACCTGCCGGCCGGTCAGCTCGTAGCGAGCGATCAGGCCCTGCTCCACCAGCAGGCTGAGGTCCTCCGTCAGCACCGTAAAGCCGGGCGGCACCCCCAGGTCGATCAGGGCCATCTTGACCACGCCCTCCCGCTTGAGCTCGACGCCGACGTCCACGGTGACGGTATCGTTGACGGCCAGACTGGTGCGGTCGTAGGCCAGATCGATGTGGATGAGCTCCTCTGCCTCGGGCCTGGGCAGGACCTGCTCCCAGGGCAGGTAAAAGCTGCTGGCGACTTGGTACATCAGGTTGCCACCGCCCTCCAGCTCGATCTGGACCTGATCGCCCCCGGAGGGCAGAAAGCCGTGGTCAAAGGAGACCACGTGCACCACGTCGGCGTTGCTCCCGTCGATGCGGATCTCCTGGCTCAGCTCGTTGTTCAGGCTCACCCGCAGGGTGGAGGGGCCGGCGGCCTGGCCGCTCCTTTCGGTCGAGAGCAGCAGGGCCTTGAGCGTGAGGATCGTGGCCTGGGTGGTGCTCCAGGTGCCCCAACTGTCCTTGCCCTGGATCAGGTAGGCCAGCGCCCCACCGACGGCGTCGGGATAGAGGTCGGCCCGCATCAGGGCGATAGAGGCCAGGGCGGTGGCCTCGAGGCTGCCGCTCTCGCCGGAGGCGCCCATAAAGGAGGCGCCCGGCGTGGTCCAATAGACCACCTCCCCCTCCTGCACCCGCAGTTCGTACAGCCTGTCCAGGGCGGCGCGGGTGCTGCTGTGGGCCGGATCGTAGGCGGCCAGGGCATTGGCCACCAGGGCCAGGTTATAGGGGTCCTGCTCCTGCAGGGCGAACTCGCGGACGTATTCGATGGCCCGCCCCACCGGGTCTGTATCCCCGTAGCCGGCCTCGATCAGGGACCAGGCGATGTAGGCGCTGGTGGCCGTATCGGAGTCGATGGCCCAATGCTCCGAGTAGCCCTGCGCGCTCCAGCTTCCGTTGGACTGCTGCTGGTTCAGCAGCCATTGGGCCGTGCGCTCGATCACCGCCTCGTCCACGGGATAGACCTGGGCCATGTCGCTGAATTCCATCAGGCCGTAGGCGGAGAGAAAGACGCTGGCCGGGGCCTGGCCAAAGAGGGAAAAGCCGCCGCCGGGGACCTCAAAGGTGAGCAGGCGCTGGTAACCGGTGCCGACGTATTTTTCCGCGGTCATTTGGACCTCCGGGCTGGCCTGTTCGGTGCGCTGCATATAGTCGAGGATGAGAACGTTCGGGTACGTCGCCGACGTACTCTGTTCGAATCAGCCGTGGGGCAGGCGCAGGATCTTTTCCAGGCCCTCAATGACCTGGGCCATCACGCCGGGATAGATCTTGACCTCGACATAGGCGGTGCCCGGCACGGTCCCGGCGGGAATGTCCACAGCCACGGTCTTGGTCTGGCGCAGCCAATCGCTCTCACTGAGGCGGACCTCCTGCCCGTCGGGCAGGACCCGCACCTGGCGGCGGATAGCGTCGTTCATCTGGCTGCCCCAGGCCGTGACCTGGAAGCCCCGCCAGCCGAATTCGCGGACGCGGATGGGGAAATAGACCACCTCGATGTCGTTGGAAGCAATGAGCAGGGTCTGCTCCTGGGGCCCCAGCAGTTCGAACCAGGATTCCTGCTGCACCACCAGGCGCACCTCCTGTTCCTGGGGCAAATAGTTGAACACACCGACCGGGATGCTGATCTCGTCCCCCTGGGTCAGGGCGACGGGCAGGTCCACGTCGACAAAGAAATCCTGAAAGACGCGCAGGCCCTGGGTGGCAAAGCCGAGCCGGCCGTCCTGGGAGGAGGCCAGGGCGGTGAGCCGCCAGGTGGTAATGCTGTCGGCCATGGGGACGTCCAGCACGACGTAGCCGTTCTCGTCGGTGAGGACCTCGGGTGCCCAGTAGAGGGTCTCGGGAAAGTACTGCCGCAGGCGGGGCGGCTCGCCGGCCGCGGCCTGCTCGTTGCGGCCCGCACCGTCCTTCTCTAGGGCGGGGGCGGGCGTGGGCATGGGCGCCCCCCGCAGGACCATGCCGTCCTCCAGCACCAGGTCCTGGGGCGGGGCGCCTCCGGGCCAGGCCGTCCCGGCCACACCGGCGTTGAACAGGCTCAGGGAGAGCAGGGCCACGCCCAGGGCCGGTATGGTGAGCAGGCCGCCCAGCCCGCTGGCCAACCCGCCGGCAAAGCGGCGCGCCTGCAGCCAGCGCCCCTGCCCCAACAGCAGGTAGGCGCCGGGGACGAGCAGGTAAGCGAGCAGGGCGGCGACGAGCAGTCCCTGGGGCGGCGCGGCCCAATCGGAGGCGCGCACGAGCACAAAGAGCGCGGCGGCCCAGGCCAGGCTGAATAGGGCAAAGAGCTGGGCGGCGCGGTCGCCCCGGGCCCAGCCATAGCCCCCCAGGACGAGCACGCCGGCGGCGGCGAGCACCAGCAGGGGCGGCAGGAGGGCCTCAGCGTGGCGGGCCAGAACAAAGCCCAGCGGCACGGTGACGGCCAGCACGATGACCATGGCCAGGAGCAGGCGCAGCAGGCTCCGCCCCAGCAGGCCGCTTTTGCGCAGGGCCAGCAGACCCACCGCCCAGAGCGACAGGGGGATGAGCAGCATGGCGACGGCGCCGGCCTGGCCGACAAGCTCAAAGCCCTGGAGCTGCGCCTGGCGCAGGGCCTCCTGTTTTTGCGGGCGGGAATTCAGCGGGGCGGCCGACGCGCCGGTCAGGCCGGCCCAACTGGCCTTGGCGGCCAGGTCCTGGGCCTCCCGCGCCGGCTCCTGGTCGGGGGGCAGAGTGCTGGGCAGGTCAAAGCCCTGCACCTGGTAAAAGGGCTCCAGCAGTTCCTGCTCCAGCATGAAATAGAGCTTGGCGAAACCGGGGTCCTGCTGCTGCAGGGCAAAGACGGATTCGTCCACGATGGCCAGGCCCAGGACGGCCTGCACGCCGAGGTCGGGATGGGCGGCGGCGCTGGTCTGGAAGGCCATGTGGGCGACATCTCCGGGCAGGTAGCTATCGCGGTCGGCGTGGATGCCGATGGCCAGGTCGTTGGGGGCGTCCACCAGCACCAGGCGGCTGTCGCGGACGATAGTGCCGTCGAGCAGCACCTTGTAGGCGTGCAGTTCGATGGTGCCGTACAATTCGGGGCCGACGTCGAGGACGAATTCCGCCCGGCCGCCCTGCACGAGCGCGGAGCGGGTGGAGAGGGTCTGGCCGGCCTTGACGACGTCCAGGTAGATGGAGCCGCTCTGCAGCGGGCTCAGGGCCAGCAGGTGCATCGTCTCGCCGACGACGTAGGAGGCGCGGTCGGCGCGCAGCAGCACGCTGTCCCCCCCGGCCTCGGCCGAGAGGGCGAACTGCCGGCCGGCGGAGCGGCCGGCCTCGTCCCGGGCGGTGACGTTCAGGGCGTGGGTCGCCCCCGACCGGGGCACAAAACGGAACTCGGCCAGGCCGAACTGGCTGCTGCGCAGATCGACGGGCTCGCCGCCGTCCAGGCTGAACTGCATCCGGGTCGGGGCCGGCCGACCGTCGGGGTAGGTGGTGAGCAGGTAGACGACGTTCTCGACCCCGGGCTTGAGCGCGCCGCTCTCGGCGACGGCCTCGATGAGCAGGGGTTGGGCGGCGATGGGCAGGACCAGGCTGGTCTGCTCGGCGTGCTCGGTCTGGTCGATGACGGTAACCTCCAGGGCGAACTGGGCCTGGCCGGCATCCAGACCGGAACCGGCAAAATAGTCCGGCAGGTCAAAGCTAAAGGCAAAGGCGCCGTTCTCGTCGGTCTGGCCCTGCAGTTCCAACAGCACGTTGCGGCCCACGTCCCAGACCGTGCCCTCGATCTGTACCTGGCCCTGGGCGACCGGCTTGCCAAAGAAATAGTCCGCCTGGAGCAGGCCCTCGACGCGCTCGCCGGGCAGGTAAAAGCTGCGCTCGGTCGAGACGCTGAGGCCGAACTTGGGCAGCACATAGGGGCGCACCTCGACGGTCTTTTCCGAGCCGGTGTCGCCGATGGAGGCGCCCAACTTGTAGGAGCCCTGGTTGACCATGTCGGCCAGGGTGAAATCGAGCGCGGCGACCCCGAAATCAGAGGTCGTCACGCTCTGGCGGTAGACCTTGTTGCCCTTGGGGTCCTGCACGACAAAATCGACCGTGCTGCCCCGGGCGGGGCTGAGGTCGTGGTTGTTCAGGGCCAGGACGCGCATGTGGATGGTCTGGCCGGGTTGGTAGAGGGGCTTGTCGCTGCTGATGAGCAGGCGATAGTCGCGCTGGACGATAATGGTCTGTTCGATGCGGTCGCGGCCCAGCTCCGAGTCGGTCTCGACGATAAGCTGGGCCGGCCCCTCCAGGTCGGTCGGCAGGTGGAACTGCACCGGCAGGCTGCCGCTGGCATCGGTGCGGCCCTCGTACAGGTCCAGGGTGCCGCCGATTTCCGGCTTGAGCCGGAGCTTGACGCGGGCGCCCTCGATGGCCTGGCCGCCGGCGGCGTCCTGCACCACCACGCGGAGCGAGGCGTCGCTGTCGGGGGCGAACTGCCGGGGACCGACGACGATGGTCTGCTGGTCGTCTATGCGCTCGGGCAGGGTGTGCAGCCGCTGCAGGCCGACCAGGCCGCCGGCCACCAGCAGCACGATCAAGAGCTGCAGTGCGCTGGACCACCAGGAGTTGCGGGTAGGGAAACGGGAAGGCGGAGATTTGGGAACGGGTACGCGGGCTGTCATGGGAGGCCTCCTTGTCTTTTAATGACGGACTCGATATAAAGACGCTGCCCGCGGGAGAAACGTTTCAAAATGGCCCTCCCGCGGGCGCCAGGCCCGCGGGAGGGCTGTATAGCGATGTGCTCCGAACGACTGCAACCAGCCCGGAGACTCGCTAGGGAGTGCTGGGTGTGGGTTCAGGTGTCGGTACAGGTGTGGGTACGGGGGGCACGGTGGGCGTAGGCGTCAGGACCGGCTGCTCGAATTCGGGCAGCGGGATCAGGGGGGTCACGCCGTCGCTGGGCAGGATGCCCCACTGCACACCGACCAGGTTGCGCACAAATTCCCACTGGACCAACTCGGGATACTCCTTCAGGGCCAGGCCGCGCACCTCGATGCCGTAGGCCTCGGCGTCGGCCAGGAGGCGCTGCTGCTCGGCGTTGGCCTGGGCGGTCAGCTTGATGCGTTCGGCGTCGGCCTCGGCCAGGCGGATCTGGCGCTCCTTCTCGTACTGGGCCGCCTCGGCCTCGTACTGGCGCGTCTCAATGTTCTCCTGGGCGATCTGCTGGTTCTCGATGGCCCGGATATAGTCCTCGTCAAAGTCGATCTTGCGCACGAGAAAGTCCTCCATCACGATGCCGCGCAGGGCAAAGACGCTTTCCAGGCTGCTGCGCACCTCGTTCTCGTAGGCAAAGACGCCCTCGCCGCTGTAGAGATCCTCGGCGGTATAACTTTGGGCCAGCAGGCGGCAGAGGCTGCGCGAGTTGGCCTTGACCACGTTCTCGACGACGGCGGCCGGCAGGCCAATGTTCTGCACGATCTCGTCGGCCTGGTCGGCCGGGATGCGAAAGAGCACGGTGTACTTGATCGCAATCTGCTGGCCGTCGATGGTCTGGGCCGAGACGGGGATGTCGGTATAGTCGGCGCTGGACTGAGTCGGCTCATCACTGCTCTCGTAGGACTGGATGATGGTCTCGACAACCAGGATCTCGTCGATAAAGGGCGTGCGCCAGTTGAGGCCGGGCTGAAAGACCACGCCGGTCACGCCGCCAAAGCGGGTCACCACGCCCACGGTGCCGCGGTCTACGGTGGTATAGGACTTGGACAGGGCGATGCCGGCAAAG